>JASFRG010000129.1:0-14130 GCA_050115035.1 Anaerolineales bacterium
ATCAAGTAATCTAATACATAGCGGTGACTGCCAGAAAAAGATTTAATAAATCCAGCCGTATCTTTACTCCCTTGCATAGAAATCGCTGCCAATTGTAGACCAGCTATCCAGCCTTCGGTGCGGGCTTCCAGGGCAGAAATGTCTTCTTCCGAGAGATTTAGTCCTATCCCCTGATTTAGAAATTCGGCAGCTTCGACTGGGGTAAAGCGCAAGTCAGCGGCGCGCACTTCTGTCAACTCGTTTCGAACGCGGTATCGAGCTAATGGTAAAGGGGGATTTTCACGGGTGGTAATGATGAGGTGCATCTGTGTAGGGGCGTGCTCAAGTAGAAAGACGAGCGCATCGTCAACTTCTTTAGATTCGATAACATGATAATCGTCAAGGACGAGAATGAAACTATCCAAAACAGTAGTGATTTCATTTAGCAGAGTTGTCAGAATTGTTTCAATTGGCGATGGCTGTGGAGTTTGGAGCATACTTAACACCCCTTCTCCAATATTTTTCGAAACAGTCTGCAATGCTCCAACAAGGTACGATAGGAAGCGTATGGGGTCGTTATCTCCCTCATCCAACGACACCCAAGCGGACGGTCGCTTGCAATTGGCAACTAGTTCGCTAACCAATGTTGTTTTACCGAAACCAGCAGGGGCAGAGATGAGAGACAATTTGCGGTCCAGTCCATCATTCAGTTTTTTAATTAAACTAGATCGAGGGACAAGGTCAGTCCGGATGGAAGGAATGTAGAGTTTGGTAGCGAGTAATTGTTCCACTTGTAGCTTTGAATCTCGGGGCTAATTTGAAAACTAGGAAATCGTTTTTCATTATAGCATCGTTACTTCCTTGCTCTAGCCACGAACCAAAGACCAGAGTCAGATGTTCCTGACCAAATCGGAGATCGATCACGCGCAGGATGCGATCCAATCTCTTTTCGACGCATAAATCAATACCATAAAACACCCCTTCGTCATCTCGGGTTTCCGTGGCGACGCAATATTCATGTACCTGCCCGACAGTAACTACGCAACGCCGCAAACCGTGTTAGAATCGCTCGAAAATTTGTATTTTGTCTTTGCAGACACCTTGCGGCAAATGATATTTAATACCAACTGTCCCTGTCGCGCCTGCAAAAACATGGAAAATCTAGATCTGAAAATGGTTATCCATCATGGGGAGTATGTCATTCAAAAACTGGGTGACCGCGAAGAACTTACGGCTGCGGACGTGATTGTTCCGCACCGGATGTTGAAAAACCACGTTATCGAGAAAACTGGCATTCCCTGCTACGCGCTGTTCAGCGAGGCCGCCTCAGAAGCGCTTAATCTCCCCGAACTAGCCGCATCTCTCATTGCTCATACGGAGACGTACGAACACATCGGCGAAGTAAAAATGCAGGTGATCGATCTGCACAAGGCCTGGGAACGTAAGCAGAAAAAAAAGCGAGTCTTCATTTCACCCGAATCTGCCTTTTTCAGCTTCGAATGGGATATTCCCTATCCTGTCCCGGTTGTCTGGGAATTTCTTTCTGTTCCACGCCTGGCGGTGATTTATGAGCCATTTGAAGTATACGAAAGAATCGACTCCCTTGGAGGCCGCACCCGTCCCGGGACTACATTTCATTGCGCTCACGGCGATTTTAAGGTGATGCTCAAAATCGTTGACTGGAAACCTTTTGACTACATGACGAACGAACAAGATTTAGGGTATATAAAATTTACCCAAAGTCGGATCCTGACACCTACGGATACTGGCACAAAGCTCCAATTTACCCACACGAAACCGAAGGAACCGGGAGCAGAAGAGTTTCGCAGCCAGTTTCTCGCCGGACATGCTGCTGCAAGGGATAATTTCATTGAAGCCATCACGAACGAAATCGCCAGCGGGAACATCACTCTAACCTGACGGAGCCAGGTAGTCCACAAATCCAGGAGGACAGGCGGAAGATCCGGGATAATGCGAGTACGCTCAGTCTCCGGTTGCGTGCTGTTTATGTCCATCGTCGAAGAGTGGAAAGTGTTTGGCAATCAGTCCAAAAGCCAGGATTCCAGCCGAGAAGATCCCGATAGAAATGGAGACTTCAGGCAAGGACGGCCAATAATGGACATGGTTTGACATGAAGGAAGGCAGATAGGTGAGCGGATCGGGATGTTTGACGGCAAACCAACTGACGTCGAAGCGATTCAGGATCATGCCGATTAGCAGGATAATAGAGCTGACCAGAATGCCGTTGGCGTTACTACGGATCTTTTTGATCGAGAACAGGACCAGCGGAATAGCCGCGCTCAACAAGATTTCGATCCAGAATAGCAGGCTCATCGAGCCGCCGGTGAAGAGATAATGTGCATCGCCAGCGATGAAAATCTCACCAAACTTAACCAGCAGATAAATCCCCAGAACATAGGGAACCGCACGACTCAGCTTTTCCAACAAATCGAGTTCCAGGCCGTGTTTGAAATAACGAGAGCTGAGTGATGATTCGAAGACTACCATCGCCAGGCCGATCACGAGCGACGAGATAAAAAACTCAACTGGAAGAATAGGGGTCCACCAAAGCGGGAACAGCTTTTCCGGTTGGATGAGCAACAACGAACCGAGCGATGATTGGTGCAGGGTGGAGAGTACCACACCCGCAATCACGAAGGGCATGATGAACTTGTGGAGCAGGTGCGCCCATTTTTCCCATTTAAGCCCTTCGAAAATAACCGGCGCGAACTCGATCGCCAATACGGTCAGATAGCTCATCACGCACAGACCGATTTCGAGCAGCACTGAGGTGTGGTTGTGGTGGATAAGCATGTACCAGATGCGTTCCGGATGACCGAGATCAACCAGCAGGGCAATGACAACCATGGTGTACCCCAGAAGGCCGGTCAGCACGGACGGGCGCACCAGGGGTTGGAACTCCTTTAGCTCAAAAATGTAGACAGTGGCAGCCATGACGAAGGCGCCGCTGCCGATGGCGACACCTGTGAACAGGTCGAAGCTGATCCAAAACCCCCAGGGATAGGCATTGCTCAGATTACTGATTGAACCAATACCATCTGCATAACGGATCATAGCAAATACAAAGGCAATGCCTATTAAAACCAGCAAAATGACAGGGAGCAATCCGATGCGGAAGCGTTCCTGGATGGTGAGTTTGAGTTTCATTTGATCTCCTCCGACTTTTCATCCCCTGCAGTCTTTCCTTCTTTTTTCTTGTTGTAATAATGGACACCGACCGCTACGCCGCTCAAGACAGCAGCCCAGTCGAGCGCGAACGGAATTGTGATTCCCATCACGGTTTCACTGACTTTATTAATGGGCTTTTCAGGCAAGTCAGGTAAACCCAGCTCACTGAAGGGAACGTGCGAGAGGACGAGATAAGATGTGCCGCCGTTTTCGTATTCCCCGTAAACATGATCAATGTAACGCTCAGGATGGGCAGCGATGCGCGCGTGTGCTTCCTTGATCATTTCATCGCGGTCGCCATGGATCACCGCCTCGGTGGGACAGGTGGCCACGCAGGCAGGTTCCTGGCCGATATCGAGGCGCTGGGTGCAGAAGAAACATTTGTCGATGAACGCGCCTTCGACCAGACCTTTGTCATAGTCAAAGTGCGGCACGCCGAATGGGCAGGCATTCATGCAATAACGGCAGCCAATGCAAACTTCTGGGTTATACAGCACGGGACCATCTTCACGTTTTGTGTAGGCGCCTACCGGACAGGCCGACACGCAGTCAGGATGCTCGCAGTGCATACAGTGATAAGCCATTGTGCTGCGTTCAAGGTCGGGAAATTGGCCTGTAACGCCGAGGCCCGCCACCCAGATACGGGTCTTTTCCATCGGGACGTTATTTTCCACACTGCAAGCCACCATGCAGGCACGGCAGTCGATGCAGCGCGTGGCATCGTAGAGAAAGGCGTGATGTTTGATTTCTGTCATGAGGGCACCTCTAAACCTTTTGTACCTTGACGAATGTCTGGCTGAGCGCCTGGCTTCCACTGATGGGGTCGGTGTAGGTCATATGCAAGACCGAATCACTGGCACCGATACCATAAGCAGTATTCAGCCCTTTGGAAAGGTGACCGTAACCAGGCGTCAAGTAGACACAATCCGGGCGGATGGCTTCGGTCGCCAGCAGATGAATGTGGATTTTGCCGGCGTCACTGGCAACTTCCACCCAATCACCATCGGCCAATCCATTTTGGGCAGCGACTCTGGTGTTCATCCACAAACGAGGCTCGTCAGAATATTTGTGTAGAAGTTGATTGTTCTGCGTGCCAAACTGCGTGGATTGGGCCACTTTACCCGATAACAGGTAGAACTGACCGTCGGCAGGTTGAGGCGGCTCCTCCCAAGTCGGAACGCCTGGAAAGCCTTCTTTAGCAAGCGTATCGGAATACAACTCGATCTTCCCACTGGGAGTTTCCCACACGGGTTCATTATTTTCATCGGCGTGAGTTTCAGGTACTTCGGTATAGCCTTTGGCTTTCAAGTCCTCCAGGCTGACACCAAGAGGTGCAAGTTGTTGGCGGAGGTAATCTTCTTCGTCTTTGTATTGGAAGAAATCGCCCAGCCCAAGCCGTTCGGCCAGCTGCTTGTAAATCCACAACGAAGATTTTGATTTGCCCTGCGGCTCGATGACAGGTTGGCGGATGAAAATTTTGTCACCGACAGGTAGGAGCGGATCATAGCGTTCCAGATAAGAAGCCTCCGGTAAAACAACATCCGAAAACCAGGCTGTATCGTTGAGGATGATGTCTACGGTTACGATAAAGTCCATCTTGCCAAAGGCCTGGATGGTTTTAGCCCGGTCAGGGATCGACATGATCGGATTTTGGCGCGAGATAAGCCAGCCATGCGATTCGTATGGATCGCCCTTAACGATATTGTCGCGCAGCTCCTGGAAAACACCGAGCTTCAATGGCACGACCGGATATTTCCAGGGCACGCCATCGAGACGTGAAGCAGACTCGCGCGGGAAAGCTGGTTGGGGCGGAACCCCCAGAACGCCGCTCTCCTCGCCGCCTGCATCTTCCAAAGCTACATTCCAGTTGCCCATCAGCGCATTCATAATGCTGATGGCACGCTGGGTGTGGAATGAATTTACGAAATTTGACGTGCGCCAGCCGTTGTGCACCAGCACATGCGGGGCAGCCGCGGCCATTTCGTGGGCGACGCGCGTGATTGTCTCAGCAGGGAGGCCAGTCAACGGTGCAGCCCATTCGGGCGTGTAACTACTGACTTCCTTTTGCAACTCATCGAGACCAAGCGTGTACTTCTCGACAAAATCACTGTTGTACAGGTTCTCACGGATGATTACATTTAACAGCGCCAGATGAAAGGCCAGGTCCATGCCGGGTTTGATGGGCAGCCATTCGGTCGCTTTCGAAGCGGTCTTTGTGTAGCGCGGATCGAGATAGACCACCTTCGCACCCCGGTCAATGGCCGTGCTCAGGTCCTGTGTCTCAGAGTTTGAAATTGCCTCGAGCAAGTTGCGCCCGGTCAACAGGATATATTCCAATTTATCGTCATAGATTCGACCCGGTTCTTCCATACCGTAGGTCATCAGGTTGGAGACGATCATAGCGTTGAAACATAGTGAACGTTGCGTACCATAGTTCGGCGAGCCGAACGAATATAGTAGATTTTCGAATAACGGTTGGCTCAGATTATGTGTGGATGAAAAGACCATTGCTTCCGGCCCATAGGAGTCCTTGATCTTGGACATATTCGCAGCGACCATGTCCAATGCTTCATCCCAGGACGCCGAGCGGAAGAGGCCTTCACCGCGTTTTCCTACCCTGATGAGGGGAGTCAGCACCCGGTCGGGGTCGTAGGTGTTCATCAAGCCAGACTGCCCGCGCGGACAAAGTTTCCCGCGCGAATGCGGATGATCGGGATTGCCTTCCAGTTTGACCACACGATTGTCCTTTACCTTGGCAAGCAAGCCACAACGCCAGACGCACATCTCGCACATACTGGGAACGTAGCCATCTCCATCGGCATTGAGATGGCCCGCTTCATGCGCTGCCTGTGCTACCCGTGGCGGAAGCATCTGACCGATAGCCAGAGCGCCTGCAGCCGCAGTGCCTAATTTAAGAAAGTCTCGCCGTGAAATCGTTTTTGTCATAAAACTACTCTCTTGCTTTTCTTTGCCAACCTGCCCGATCAATCATGTAGAACAGTAGAAAGGAGATCAAGGTAAAGAGTAAAATGAATAGGAAAGGACTGACATTCCACAGGTCAGGGATGATGGTGTTGCTGTAGTTCGCAACTGCGGATATAGCTGGGAATACCTGTTGGTAAGTCAATCCGTAGATTACAGCGCCCGTCAAAAAGCCTAGCAGACCCGGAACGATATAGTCCAATTTGCCTTCACCGCCACCGGCGGCGCAAGTGCCCGGTCAGTACCCGGTGAGGGCCATGCCGGCCCCGAAAATCAGCCCGCCCACGAGATTACCGAGAACGTAGGTCGCTGGGATGTTCGGAAAGGTGATCAATCCCAGGCCACGCAGGGCATACAGTCCGCTCATGGCAACCACCAGGGTGGTCATCATGAACTTCAGCACAGCCAGATCTGTTAATCGAAAGACGTTTACGATCTTGTGATACTTGGTCAAACCAGCTTTATTCAGCGCAAAACCAAAAAGTATGCCAAAGACAATAGGGAGAATGTTCGTCATGTGTATCTCCTGTAATCCTAAAAACGTTTCCGATAGATAACCAGGGCGGTGAGAATGCCCGAAGCAAACATCCCCGTGATGAACAAGAAAGCCGCCGGGGCTAACAACATACCGCCAGAAATCGCGAGTCCGCTTGTGCAACCGCCAGCGATGCCCGCTCCGTATTCCAGGATGATCGCACCGATAAAGGCCAGCATCCAACGTTTCCAAACCTGTGGACCAAAGATGCGTTTCCATTGTTCATCCGAATTAGCCGAGCCTTTTTTGCCCCATAGCAAGGTGCCGCTGGTCGCCGCGCCAAGCATGCCGCCGAAGAAGACACCCACCAGTAAGAGCACACCCCAGGTGATGCCCGGCGGCATGATGAAGTTGAAGTACATATTGTCGAAAGCGGCAGGCGCAATGGCTTTGCCAATCATGCCTGCGAAATTTTCATAAGCGCCCGAGGCCCCTAACAGACTGTTGCTGGCCCACACAGCCGCAATGGCTACCAGCCCAAGCAGTGCACCGGCCACATACGGCGACCATTCTTCCTTACGGATGTAATTCCAGATAAATTTCATGGCTTATTCCTCTTTCTCATCATATAAAATCGCGTCGATCAGGTCGAGTACTTTGTCAGCCTTCTTGGGATCGTTCAGGATATTCTTCTTCAATGATTTTCGCGCCCCTGCTTTGAGACCTGCAATCTTCGGCAACATCTCCACCACGTCGGCGGGATATTCATCCTCGACCTTACGCGTATCGCCAAATTTCGCGTTGATCAATTTCTCGCGTGTGACAACAAACCCGCCGCCACCCACGAGGACCAGACCAATCACCCCTATCAGGATGGAATTTCCCCAATTTATCGGCTTTTTCCCCAGAACGATCTCATCATAATTCTGGGCATAATCAACTGCGTCAGGATCTTTGACCACGATATCATTGCAGTTTTGACCAACTGTTGATGACACTGCCGCTGCAGGTGTAGAGTCCGCGCTGACGGGAGCCGCTTCAGACGCATCCGGGGTTGGTGAAGCAGACCCCGAACCAAGGGTTACACCCAGGGCAGTTGCGTACACCTGCGCGCGCGCTTCCAGGTCTGTCGCGTGGCATTGCTGGCAGGCAGCTTGGATGTCTGAAAGCGGATCCTCCATCCCCTGGTGTGCGGCGTCCTTATCGGTAGCTTGCTGGTTCCCCCCATGACAGATGTAGCAGAAATCGCCAAATGCATGCGATTGGTGCCAATCGGTCCCATCTGAATTTACGGGGTCCTGTCCCTGCACTTCGTGGCAATTCTTGCAAGAGGAAGCCTGGGAACCACACTGTGCACTGACAGGCGTAGCTGTCGCCAGGGATGTGCCAATTGCAATGACAATACCCATGCCAGCCGTAATGAAGAGAAGGGGAATATTTTTATATTTCATAGAATCATCTCCGTCTGTAGTTTCAATGCGAGACGTGCATTTGCCCTTTATTCATTTATCCGTCGCAATTTATCGGCTGTCAGGCAGAGTGCGTTGAAAAAAGCAAAGTGTCACATTAAGTTGTATATTTGTGTTGAAATTCACACATTTAAATTGTAGCGTTCTGTTTTCCCCGTAACCTTAAGGAAAAATTGAAATAGCTTAAGATTGTTTTAAAATCGATTGGAATAATTCGTCTTTTTGAGGTTTAGAGCCTTTTTCCACCCCATCAATCGATAGATGCCCATTGCCCCAAAGGGATCGGATGCCACGCAAAGACGTGAAATATAGTACCCTGCGGTTACCAGCCCCCAACTTCCAACAAATCAGTTCCAATTAGTGCTTCCATTGCTTGAAAACCGACTCAAATCTCGTTTAAGGGATAAAAGCCTCGAATGTACGAAGTTTGAATAAATTGTCCATAGAACCTGGTGCCCGTCCAAGGTGATATTGATGGGAGAAGAAATCTTTTATTTACGGTAACTTTACCCAGCATAAATATGTTGTCCGAGCACTGGTGATCAAGGAGAAAAGCACAATGTATCATTCATTCCTAAACCTGGAAGCAGAACAAAACGTGAAGGAACGGCGCGAGATGGCTGGCGTGGAGCATCCAAGAGAACAGTCGGGTTATAAGCGTCTACGTTTGTCCGATATTCTGCGCAGTTGGCTGGTTGCTCTCTTCAGCCGGTTCAAAGGTAGGGCCAGCAAGAGAGGTAGTCCCGTCCAAGAAGGTTCAAAGAATGCACAGATTCCTGGACTTTAAGCCATCGATCAGCTGGCGTTTGAGTTGCTCCCTGTATAGAAACCGGGGGCAGGTCACGCTATAATGACGTTATCCAAGTCCCGATCACGAGCCAATAACGCCAACTGTAGGGCTTTAAATGCCTGATGAAATCAGAGGCAGGACCGGAAAAATTATTTAGCCCCCAATGGCAGTTACAAATTAGAAAAGAGAAGGTTGGTTTTTTATGAAGGTTAGCTTCGAAGCAACATTCGAGGATTTTGTAGAGGTTAGCATACGCACTATTAAAAACTCAAAGGAATATAATTCTGCCCAAAAAAATGTTAGGATATTGGCGAGTATTTTTGTGGGGATAATTATTTTTGTACTCGTTCCTTCAACAGTTTTGGGAAGACTTATTTGGGGAGTGTTTGGTTCTTTTCTGATGGTCTTAATATACCCTTACTTTTATCAGAGATCTTTTGAGAAAAGAATTAGAAATTATTGTCGGGAACAGATGGGAACCCAAAACTCATTTTTGGTTGAGGTCGAATTAAACGCTCAAGGGTTCACATGTAAACAATTACAAACCCAAATTACATATGATTGGTCAGCTGTGCAAGATATTCAAGTAACTCCTGACGGAGTTGATTTCATCATCCAAAATGGAGGTATAACAACGGTAAGGGCCAAAGCGTTCGAATCACCTGAACAACAAGAAGAGTTCGTTGAATTGGCCAATAATTATAGGAACGCAAATTAGCCTGTCCTGTGAGTATGAAATACGCAAATGAAGAATAATATTTCGATGGATCAGTTGTTAGAAATTAGAACAAGGAGGAATATCTCATGAAATCCAGGATTACATCCAACAAGAATGGAATAGATATCAACATCACTGAATTGGAAGGGAAGAAGGAAGAATTGTTAGAAGCCTTCCAGGAATGCAGTGAAGGACGTTGTACCTGTCCTACTCAGGAATACCAAAAAGTGAAGACGATGAACGTCATTGATATGGAAGGGACCATTCAACTTTCCATAAAAAGCAAAACGAATGAAGTAATAGATACGAATGAAATAGAAAAATGCCTGGAATATACAAAGAATAAAGTGTCGAAGTAGCCCTGACAGATTTTTGAGGGCAGCTTGGTAGAATAAGACAATTTGATGGTTGAATCAAGAAGATATGCACGGCAAACTACGGTACAACCACAACTTCCAACCCACCTTCTTTGGCGAGTTGATCTGCGAAGGTTTCCATTTCGTTGATTTTGAAAATATTGGAGGTCGGGCTGCGGGTCGGACGGCCGACAATCATAATCTCGGCTTTAGTCTCGATTGCGATTTGCCTCAATTGCTTGCGGATATTGCCTTCGCGGATAAGGTAATCCACGTTTTCTACGCCGCGTCGCTGGGCGCGATCTACCAGGATCAACATAGCAAACTTGCCCATTTCGTGCAATTCGTTGTAAATTCCGCTGAGCGTGCGACCGATAATTGCCTTTCCGAGGAACTCGGCATCCATGGCATGGAAAAAGGTCAGCTTAGCACCAGAATCAAGGGCCAGGTCAATCGCACGGGTAACAGTTTCACGGCTTTCCGGGCCGCCGCGAACTGCGCACAAGATTTGATTAATTTGATTTTGCATGTGTTTATCCTTACAAAAACCTTACCAGCAACCAGATACATGCCAACCCGACTGTGATCAGCAGTGCCGGGAACCCTTTTTTCAGAAAGTAAGCATAGGTGATCGAGTACCCAGCCCGTTCTGCGACCCCGGCTGTGACCATGTTTGCTGAGGCCCCGATCAGCGAGCCGTTACCACCCATTGCCGAACCAACCGCCAGACAGTAGAATAGCGCTTTGCTCTCCGCACCGGGGATACTACCGGACAGGAAGCCAACGACGGGCAGCATGGCAGCGGTAAACGGGATATTCGCAATCACGGTGGAAAATAGCGCGGCAATCCAGACAATTGCTAGCATCGCCAGCAGCAGATTGTCACCGACCAATCTGCCAATCCAATCTGCGATGAAGGAAATTAATCCGACTTCTTGTATCGCACCCACACAGATGAAGAGTGTCATGAAGAAGACCAACGTGGTCCAATCCACCGATTCGATCATCTCGTCGATATCAGGCCGGATCCAAACCAGCAAAGCAGTTGCGCCCATAATGGCGATCACAGACGGCAGCATATGCAGGTGTTCCCCGGTAACAAACAAGATTCCCATCCCCAGGGCAACCCAACCTGCCTTTTTCAGATTTTCTGGCTCGTCAATGGTGGCCTGCTTTTCCAATTTCTGCATCAAAAATTCCGCCATCTCTGCATCGATATTGGTGATCAACTCAGAACGGTAATTCCACAGCGAATATAAGATTAACCCCAGGAGGGCGATCAGAACGCCGGGCGTCAGGTTAGACAGAAAGTCCGTAAAAGAGATGTTGCTATATGAGCCAATCAGGATGTTGGTTGGCGTGCCTACCAGCGTGCTAATTCCAACCACATTGGAAGAAAACACTTCGGGCACCAGCAACGCCAGCGGATTTATCCCCATACTCAAGGCAATCTGCACTGTGACAGGCGTCATCAACAACATCGTAGTTACATTATCCAGGAAAGCGGAGGCCACGCCTGTAATCATCATAAGAATTGTCAACAACAACCAGATGCGCCCGCCCGATAATTTGTACGCCATGAAAGCCAACCATTGGAAGATCCCCGTCCGCTCGACCACGGCAATCACAATCATCATCCCCATGATCAGGAAGATCACATTCCAGTCAATATATTTCAGCGCCCCGTTGAAATTGAAAATGAAAAGGTCTGTGCGTACCAGCGGACCCAGATAACTGACGGCAAAGATCAAGGCTGCGCCCATCAGCGCCGAAAGCGTATTGTGCAGCCAACCCAGTGCGATCAACGCCAGAACACCCACAAAGATAAACGTGGCGACCCAGAACGCCAGGTTGACCTGACGCAGCAATGTCACATCCTCCAGATAAACCGCTTCGCCTGCATTCAGTTTTTCGACCACCGCAAGTGTAAGCGGAACTTCCGCCGACTGGAAGTGGGTGCGGTTAACAACCAAAAATTCATCACCATGCAACTCTTCGCGGATAGACAACAGGTAGCTTCCATCCGCCTGTGTGATAGCCGATTTGCCTCCGGATTCTTCCCCATTATTGGATGCCGGTCCACTCTCTCTCGGGCTTTGAACGGCCACCGTTGCTCCTTGCACTGGCTGACCCTGATGGTCAAACACCGATCCGGCCAACGCCGCACCACGCGAACCACCCTGCGCTTGGCCGCGTGTGAAAGAGAATCCCAATAACGATATTCCGACCAACACAAGCGTAGACAGGAATATCCAGCCTTTCATCCGCTGTGGCATGCTACTCTCCCTGTGAAAAAATGACTTTAGCTTCGGTTTGGGTTTCCAGTGTCTGGCTAAATTCTTGGAGCCGTTCCTGGTCAAAGATGTTGGTGGTGGGTTTGCCCTGGGGTTGCCCGAGAACTACAAACTCAGCCTGAATGTCGTGGCACAGGGCGACGATTTCATCCGTCACATTCCCCTCACGCACGACTACATTGGCCTGTACCCCCTCACGCTCAGCCTCGATCTGCGCCTTCAGGCATATAAACTCGCCCATTTCACGCAATTCCCGCTGGATTACTTGCGTACGTGAATGTTCGGTATGCTCCATAAAATCCAGATTTACCACGTATAAGAAGTAGATCGGAATCTGATGTTGCTTGGCTGTGGCCACTGCCTGCCGTATCGTGGGCTGGCTATGCGGGCCACCGCGAATTGCACAAATAATCCCAGACATATTTCCTCCTGACATTGAACTCTACAATTATAAGACCATTCGGCAGGCTCCCGCGAACACGCCGCGCGAAAGGGATGACATCCCCAAGATCGCGGCAACGGATGAAACGATTGACCGGATGTTTTTAAAAGTATAAGGGTTGAATGGGGAACTTTTTCTTATTCCTTCCCGTCTATAAAACAGGACGAATTCAAACAGACGACCCATGCAAGAAGAGGGTCCAGAAATTTAATTTGTTTATTTGTCAATGATAGAGAAAGGAACGAAACATGTTTAAGCGAATTTATCTGATCCATATTTTGATATTATCAGGCATCCTGCTAGCTGCGTGTGCTCCGTCCACAGCGCGGGTCTCAGAGCCAACCCCCGTTGCAGTCAACACGCTCCCTGCAAACACAGCCTCCATCAGCGGAACCCTATGGCATGACCTGTGCGCGCTGACAGGCAACCAGGAGCCTTCTCCAGGATGCGTAGCCTCTGCGGATGGCGGGTTCAAGGCCAATGGCGTGCATGATGCTGGAGAACCGGGTCTCGCAAACATGCTGGTCTTGCTCGGTTTTGGCGTGTGCGACCATGTCAGGAACGGCCTCGAGACAAGAACAAATCAGGATGGCGCTTACGAGTTTGCCAACCTGCCTGCCGGTGAATATTGCATCATGATCGATCCCCTGCGATCCGAAAACGCACAGCTTCTGCCTGGCGGATGGACCTTCCCAGCGGCTTCAGTTGGGACCGATACCGGTGCCATTTCCGTCAATCTGGCGGAGAACGAAGGAAAAACGGGCATCGATTTTGGCTGGGATACCCAGTCCCAGTCCCAACCGGCAGAATCCGTAGCGGATCAAGCGATTCCCATCGGAAAAGTGAACGTCCAAGCCTTGAATTTGCGTGCTGGTCCCAGTCTGAACCATCGCATCTTCCTTCAGTTAAATGAAGGGACAGTGCTGGAAATCATGGGCCGTAGCGAAAACCAGGAATGGCTGCAGGTCCGTCTGGATAGCGGCACGCAAGGCTGGATATATTATGAATATGTAGATACCCAGGCGGTGATCGCGGACTTGCCTCTGCGCGAAGCCTACGGTGGCGCGTATCTAAACCCCGTGGATGTCTTGCCGACTGTCAGCCCGCCGGAGACAAGTCAGCCGCAAGAAATCTCTGTGAGCATCGAAGCTAATGTGGCAACCGTCAAAATCAATGGATATATCGAAGATGCCAGGCTGGTCTTGAGATTGAAAAAGCCGGATGGCAAGAGCAGTCTGGTTGTTGGAAAGGGGAAAACAAATGGAAACGGCGACGCAACCATCCAGTTTGAGATGCCCACGGATTGGCCAGACGGAAAACCGCTCACCAGCGGTGAACAGAACCTGGTCGTCAGCAGCAAGGACGGCAAAGCGAGCATCGACGTGACGATCCAGTACTACCGCTAGGTGGTAGAAAAGTAAAAAACACCAGGCTGC
>JASFRG010000130.1:0-14116 GCA_050115035.1 Anaerolineales bacterium
TTGGAGATTAGGGAATAGAGAGTCGTTACTGTTCTCTAGTCTCTAATTATATACTCTCTCATTTAGGAGTATTAATGAACACCATCGCCGCCAAGTTCCGACTTTACTGGCCGTTAGTCAAGGGGTTGCAATCTGGATTATTGTTAGCCACCGGCATCGCTGGTTACATGAGTGCACACAGCAAACCTGACTTGTTCACGTTGCTTCTGTTATCGGGCAGCCTGTTTCTATCTATTAGCGGTTCGACCATATTGAACATGTGGTGGGATAGAGACATCGATGCCAAGATGAAGCGCACCCAAAGACGTCCTACAACAAATGGCTCTGTTACTCCAAACGAAGCCTTGCGCCTCGGACTGATCCTCTCTATTCTCGGCGTAGGCTGGGCAGTGGCCGTTGGTGCGCTCTACGGGCTGGTGGTCTTTGCTGGGCTGTTCTTCGACGTGGTGATTTATAGCATGTGGCTTAAGAGACGCACCTGCTGGGGAATCGTCTGGGGCGGGGTTTCGGGTGCCATGCCCATCCTAGCAGGACGCGTGCTGGCTGTCGGCCAGATCGAAATCATTGGCTTGCTGTTGGCGGCGGCTGTGCTGTTCTGGATTCCCACGCACACGTTGACATTCAGCATCAAATTCCAAAGAGACTACAATGCTGCAGGCGTGCCCACTTTCCCGTCCACGTACGGATTGGAAACCACCCGCGCAGTGATTGCGCTTTCGTCTATTATCGCAGCGGCCAGTATCGCCGTGGCCGGCGTGATGATCGGCGTGCAGGCTGGCATCATGCGTCTGATGATCGTGCTCTCGGCGGGTCTACTGGTACTTTCCTTCGCGACCATTTTCCGCCCATCCGACCAGGTCAATTTCAGCCTGTTCAAGTATGCTTCGCTTTACATGCTGGCCTCGATGATCTTGCTTTCTATTTAACATTTAATATTTGTGAGCAGTTGCACCCCCCGAAGGGGACGCTGTGCGGACAGGATGCAGTACAACTGCATCAAGAACATCCCAATACTTATGAAAATGACCTCCATCGACCGCCTCTTGATCCTGATCACTGCCCTGCTGGCCAGCTATCAAATCGTGGTGGGTATCGACGGGCTGGGGACGGTTCCCATTACAGCTTACACCATCGCTTTTGGTGCGCTGCTCGTTGCGATGTTGCTGACGATCATTTTGGGATTTGGGGTACTGGACAGCCCGATCGTGGTCATCGTTTCCACAATCATTCCGTTGGCGCTTTCGATAGGACTGGTTTGGGAACATCTCGCTTCTTATCGGACCCCCTACCTGCTCTTCACCATCATCGGATTCGCGGCGATTATCGTCACCCGCTCTCTGCCCATGCAGGGAAGGTTAGCGACCATCGTCCTGGCCATCGTCCACGGTATGGCCGGCCTGACAATTTTCCTGTTACCCAGCATCCTGTCAGCAGATGGGAGCACGCATCCTGGCTTTGCTCTGGTCGGGTTAGGCGGCGCTATGATCGGCTTAGGCGGCCTGTTACTTTCATTCCTGAAAGCAGGCAGGCCTATTCTGCCACGTGAGACCATTCTCAAAATACTCCCAGGGCTGTTCATGCTCATGACCGCCTGCTTTGTGGTAGGTTTCGCATTGGCATAGGAGAGATTATGGAACGAACCTTTTTCATCATCGGATCGTTACAGGGCGGGTTTTCCGTCGCGATGGGTGCCTTCGCCGCGCACGGTGCCACAAAGTTTATGACCGAGGGACAATTGGGCTGGATGGAAAAAGCCGCCCGCTACAACATGTACCATGCACTGGCGATATTGGTCGTTGCCTGGGCATTGACCCAATGGCCGGGGCAAGCCAGTCTGTTGAGTTGGGCAGGTTGGTCCTTTGTGGTGGGTATCGCGCTGTTTTCCGGCAGCCTGTATATCATGGCCTTCAGCCCGCTGCGGCTGGGGTTGATCACCCCATTAGGCGGCGTGGCCTTTATGCTTGGCTGGGCCTTGATGGCTATCGCAGCCTGGAAAAGTTAATCTGCATCATGGAATGGGAGAACATCTCACTCCACTTTTCATTTTCCGTGTTCCGTCAGTAGTTGTACTGCTGATGGTTCGCAATGCAACTGCTCGCGATCCTTAAGTTTTTTGTCTTTCGAAAAAGTTAATAAGGAGAGTTCTATGCCTAAGAATACCTGGTGGGGAAAAACCTTACGCTTCATCGGCATCTTGCTGATGGGCATCACCGCCCTGTTCACCTTCGCAGGCGGCCTGGGGACTACCTGCGTGGCACTCAACCCAACTGGCTTCGGCGAGAGTATGGCGAAGCTGGCGCCGTTCCAATGGTTGTATGTTCTCTTTGTAGTTGTCACAACTGCTATTGGCGTCATGGCCGCACGGGTAGTATTTTTGCTCGCCAAGGGCAAGCCCAACTCATATCGCTCTGCGATCATCGCGCTGGTGCTGGGAATCGTGGTTGGGACAATCCACATGCTGGTTTCGCGGGCGCTGCGCGGTAAGTCGATGCCGGTCGACGGTGTGGTGTACACGACCGTGCTGACGCTGATTGTTTTGTTGCTCTTCCGCATCCCGAAAATCTGGCAGGGTGTGGACTATACATCGGGCAGTTCAAATGATAAAACCGGCAAACTGTCCGCCGCCATCACGCTGTTGGTGACAGGTATTTTGACACTGACCGTGCAATATTGGGCCGGACCCACACACACCTGGGATGGGACAAACTGGGCAGCGGCTTTCCTGGTCACAAGCATGATGCTAGGATTGGGGCAACTACTAGGAGGCGTAGCACTGCTTCTCTTAGATGGAAAGGCTGAAATAACGGTTAGCAAGCCAATCGTTCAGGATTGATGCGCTAAGCTCTATCTGAAAATAAGACGCCGGGGTTTCCGGCGTCTTGTGATTCTAAGTCGCGTATTGTGACAATCATCACTATTAATCGTTTGTCCATGATATTTGTCATATTACAAAACGTGTCATTTATCAGTATATTCGTTTATGTGAATTTTATGATTCGCTTGTAGACTGGATATAAGCTGTTGTGCGAACAGCTCGATTCCTTATTTTGGGAACCTTGAACTCTTTTTCCGGGCGGGAAGGAGGCCACCCTATGCTCAATCTGAACCCTAGTGTGCAAGAATCCGCACGGGACCGCGGAATGACGCGCCGCGATTTCCTGAAGTTTTGTTCGTTGATGACAGGAGTCTTGGCGCTTCCACGTCCCTACTCAGCGCGCATCGAGAAGGCACTCCAAACACCTACGCGAACTCCAGTCGTATGGCTGGAATTCCAGGACTGCGCAGGTTGTACAGAGTCGCTGTTGCGCGCCTCCCGGCCTTCGGTAGCAGAGATCGTTTTGGATGTCCTATCAGTGGACTACCACGAAACGATCATGGCGGCTGCCGGTTACCAGGCTGAAGAAGCCAAAAAGGCTACTATTGACGCTGGGGGATATTTGCTGGTCGTAGAAGGATCGATCCCAACTGCCGAGAATGGTATTTACTGTACCATCGGGGGCAGAACCGCTTTAGATCTATTAGATGAAGCCGCCTCCAATGCAATCGCGGTGGTTGCTGTGGGCAACTGCGCGACATTTGGTGGCATTCCGGCCGCCAAACCCAACCCCACTGGCGCGGTGCAGGTCAACGAGCTGGTTACCGACAAACCGGTGCTCAATCTACCGGGCTGTCCTTACAACGTGGTCAATCTGACTGCTACTGTTGTACATTTCCTGACCTTCGGCGAGCTACCAGCCATGGACGATCTTGGACGTCCGTTATTTGCTTACGGCGCGCGCATCCACGATAACTGCGAACGCCGCGGTCATTTCGATGCGGGCGAGTTTGTCGTAGCCTGGGGCGATGAGGGACATCGCAAGGGTTGGTGTCTGTACAAGATGGGTTGCAAAGGGCCGGTAACCTTCCACAATTGCCCCGCCGTGCGCTGGAATGACGGCACCAGTTGGCCAGTCAAATCCGGACATGGCTGCATCGGTTGCTCCGAACCGAGCTTCTGGGATTTCGACGGCGGTGTGTATGGCCAGGCCAGCCTGCAGGAGTTCGCACCACCCACAACGTACGCGCCCGTTCAACTGCCAAGCGCAAACATCGACCCGGCTGCAGCCGGTGTGATCGGCGCGGTAGCAGGCGTAGCGGTTGGTGCTGCCGGTGTGGCTGCCTACAACGCCCTCTCCAAATCGGACGAAGCTGAAGAAGATAGCGCTTCTGAGCAGAAAGAATAGGAGGCGCTATGTCTATCAGCCGAAGAGATTTCCTCAAAGTCGCCGGTTTTGCAGCAGGCAGCGCGCTGGCTTTTCCCCGGTCCGCTTCTGCCTCCACCGCAGCAGACTCTGAGGAGCATGTGGCGATGCTGTACGACGCCACCATTTGCGTCGGCTGCAACGCCTGTACCAACGCCTGTCGCCAGTGGAATGAGACCACACCTGAACTCGATGCGCGCGGCACCTATGACGCGCCCAGCGAGCTTTCAGCGGATACATACACCCTCATCCAACTGTACAAAGACGATGATGAATTTTCTTTTGTGAAACGGCAGTGTATGCATTGCGTGGATCCGGCCTGCGTAAGCGGTTGCCCGGTTCAAGCATTGCAAAAGACATCCGATGGGCCGGTCACTTACGATCCAAATCGCTGCATCGGCTGCCGCTACTGCATGTATGCCTGTCCGTTCCATGTACCGCGCTTCGATTGGGAAACCGCGCGCTTCCCGGTCATCGCCAAATGCCATTTCTGCTATGAAAGCCGGATCCAAACCGGTAAAGGCGGACCAGCCTGTGCCGATCGCTGCCCCACTGGAGCACTGATCTGGGGCAAGCGAGGCGATTTACTAAGCGAAGCCCAACGTCGCATCGATGAAAATCCGGGCCGGTATGTGAACAAAATCTATGGTCAGGATGATGTCGGGGGCACCTCGGTCATTTACCTCTCGCATGTTCCTTTCGAGAAACTTGGTCTGGAAGACCTGGGCACCGATCCAGCCCCAATGATTAGTGAGCAAACATCTGAAATCGTGCTGCCCACCATTTTTGTCGCCGGACCATTGCTGCTGGCCGCAGTTCGTTATGTCCATAAGCGCGGCGGATGGGAGGATTCATGGCCACTGTAGCGAAACCTCGACAGAAGATTCCAACTTCCTTATGGCCGCTGTTAGCGCTGGCATTGTTTGGGATTGGGCTGTCGGTTTACCGATTGGTAGCAGGCCTGGGACCGACCACAAACATGAACGACCACTACCCCTGGGGCATCTGGATCACGATCGACCTGTTCCTGATCCCGGTTGCGGGCGCAGCTTTCACAATTTCATGGTTGTCTTACTTCCTGGGACGTGAAAAGTACCATTCCATCATCCGACCGGCTGTGCTGGCCGGATTGGTCGGATATGGGATCGTGGCTGCCCTGCTCTTCCTGGATATCGGTCGTTGGAACCAGTTTTACAACATCCTGAACCCCGGCCTGATCAACATTCATTCTTTCTTGGAAGAGATCAGCTTGAGCATCACCTTTTATTCGCTCATCCTGGTGCTGGAAGCAGCGCCCATCTTCCTTGAGAAATGGAATATCCAGGCACCTATCAAATGGATCAACCGGGGTATCTTCTGGATCGCCGGAGCAGGCGTGGTTTTCTCCATGCTGCACCAATCCTCGCTGGGCTCCATGTTCCTGTTGATGCAGCACAAACTGCATCCACTTTGGTGGTCCCCGGCCCTACCGTTGTTGTTCTATTTCCAGGCCATTTACACTGGCCTCGGGACAGCGGCTATCGCCATCACATTGGTCTGGCGCTTCTTGAAGATCCCCATGGACCGCGATCTGTTCCGCAGGCTGGGCCAGGCTATGAGTCTGAACCTGTTGCTGTACGCTGCCATCAAGTTTGGTGACCTGATGGGCGCGGGCAAGCTGCACCTGCTTTTCCAGGCAGACGCTTTTGCTTATATCGCCTGGCTTGAGCTCGGTCTGGGCGTCTTGCTCCCACTGGCTATCCTGCTTTCGAAACTGGTCGGGCACTCGGCGGGTCCCTTCTGGGCGGGTGTGTTTGCCCTGATGGGGACCTTCATCAACCGTCTGATGATCTCGTGGGTGGGCTTGGCGGAACCAAACCCGGTTGGGTACTTCCCCTCCTGGATCGAGATCATGGTCACGGTCGGTTTGATCGCTGCCGGGTTCCTGGTCTACGGCGTAGTGGTTCGGTTCTTCCGGCTCTTCCCGGACGCCGAAACTGCTCATTAATCAGATCATGAATTTGAACTGCCATGTAGCCAAGTTCGCCAAGGAAATAACAAAGTCGCCAAGGTTTCTTGGCGTCATTAATCAAAACTTGGCGTTCTTCGCGTCCTTGGCGGTTAGAAAATGTCCCTACTACAACTCCCAAATAAGGAGGCAACTCTATGGCACGAATAGCAATTGACCCCATCACGCGCATTGAAGGCCACCTGCGCATCGAAGTCCAGGTGGACGGCGGCGCGGTGTCAGAAGCCTGGGCTTCCAGCACCATGTTCCGCGGGATCGAACTAATTCTTAAAGGACGCGATCCCCGCGAAGCATGGGCAATGACCCAGCGCATCTGCGGTGTCTGAACGACTGTACACGCACTCAGCTCCGTGCGAGCTGTCGAAGACGCCCTCGGGGTGAAAATCCCGAACAACGCGCGAATTCTGCGCAATATCCTTGAAGGCATTCAATACGTACAGGACCATGTAATCCATTTCTATCACCTGCATGCATTGGATTGGGTGGATGTTGTCAGCGCCCTTGACGCTGACCCCGCCGCAACCTCTGACTTAGCACAATCCATTTCCGATTGGCCAAAGTCGAGCACTAACTATTTCCAAGGAATAGCAGACAGGCTGGCCGCTTATGTCAGCAGTGGACAACTTGGCCCCTTCGGCAACGCCTACTGGGGACATCCGGCTTACAAGCTTCCGCCTGAAGCCAACCTGATGGCTGTTGCCCATTATCTGGAAGCCTTGGACTGGCAACGCGACGTCATCCGCGCCCACGCCCTGCTCGGCAGCAAGAATCCACATCTGCAAACCTATCTTGCCGGCGGTATGGCCACGCCCATTGATCCAACCAGTCAGGCTGCCATCAACGCTGACACCATCGCCATGCTTCTGGACTTGTTCGGCAGAGCCAAGACCTTTGTGGACAAAGTCTACCTGCCTGACGTGCTTGCTGTAGCTCCGTTCTATCTGGAATGGGCTGGTATTGGCGGTGGTGACGGCAACTTCCTGTCCTATGGGGATTTTCCCGAGGAAGATGGATCACAATGGCTACCCTCCGGTTATATCCTTGGCAAAGACCTCTCACAGGTCTACCCGGTGGACCAAAATGAGATCACCGAACACGTTGCACACTCGTGGTATGAGTACGACGATGAATCACAGGGACTGCATCCCTACGACGGTGAGACCCGCCCAAATTACACCGGGCCAGAACCACCCTACAACTTCCTGAACGTCGAAGACAAATATACCTGGATGAAGGCACCGCGCATCGGCAAAGACCCAATGGAAGTCGGCCCTCTGGCGCGTATGTTGGTTGCCTATGCCAGCGGACACCAGCGTGTGCAGGAAACCGTTGACTTCGTTCTGGGTGCCTTGAGCGATGCTGCCGGTGCCACCATTGGACCCGAGGCCTTGTTCTCAACTCTAGGACGCACAGCCGCACGCTGTATCGAGACAGTCGTCACGGCCGAGAAACTCAACGGCTGGGTCAACGAACTGGCCGCCAGCATAGCTAGCGGTGATTACGAAGTACACGCCAATGAGATGTGGGATCCTGCCAACTGGCCCACTGAAGCAAAGGGCTGGGGCTTCACAGAAGCACCACGCGGATCACTCGGTCACTGGATCCACATCAAGGACCAGAAGATCGAGAACTATCAGGCCATCGTGCCCAGCACGTGGAACTGCTCGCCGCGTGATGCACTTAACCAGCCCGGTCCCTATGAAGCTGCGCTGGTTGGCACACCGATTGAGAACGAGGAGATGCCGCTGGAAGTCCTGCGCACCATCCATTCATTCGATCCCTGCATGGCCTGCGGCGTACATTTGCTGGATGTGGATGGAAACGAGATCAATCAAATCAGTCTCGACGCCGCCGATCACTATTCGAACCCGCTGGTTCGCATGCGCGGGAAGCCAAAAACAGAAGAAAGCGGACCGGCCTGCTCATGCAGCTAGATGGCAGCCCCGTTCAGACGCTTATTCTGGGGGTAGGCAATCTTTTAATGTCTGATGAGGGTGTGGGGGTGCACGTCATCCAACGGCTGGTAGCGGACTACCAACTTCCCGAGGAGGTCCAGGTTCTGGATGGGGGCACATTGGGCATGGACCTCCTGTACTACCTCGAGGGGGTAGAGAACCTGTTGTTGATCGATGCTGTGCAAGCTCGCAAGGAACCCGGGACCTTGATTCGTCTCGAAGGGGAAGACGTGCCTGCTTTCATGTCAATCAAGATTTCCCCGCACCAGCTAGGCGTTCCGGACATGCTGGCCGCCGCCAAACTGAAAGGAGACTGCTACCCTGAACGCATCGTGTTGTGGGGAGTGCAGCCTGAACTGATGCAAATCGGTCTGGATCTTTCGCCAAAGGTGGAGTCACAAGTGGATACGATCATCGAGAACATCCTCGACCAGCTCAAAGTTTGGGGGCATACGTTAACGCCGAAGCAGGTACTGTCGTAAACAATCTTATCGGAAAGGAAGGGGCAGGTGCTCAAAATGGCGGAAAGTATCCGCCATTTTGAGTCAATCTTGACAAGTGGACAGAGATTTAGGAAACGGGATTAATCAGGTAATCCAATGGAATTTTTATGCATCCGGCCCCTGGCTGGCATGCGCACCGCGAAAGTCATCGTGATCCTTAACAAGGACCACGATGCGCCTATCTTCAAGCTAGCGCGCTACGGCGTGGTGGGCGACATGCACAAAGTCGTCCCGGCGCTAACGGAGGCCTTTAAGCAGAAGTTGGGAAAGTAACGATTAGACTATAAATCCAAGGTAAAAGAGAAGGTGTAAAGCATTGTAAAGCGTTGTAACACCTTCTCTTTTTGGTTACCTAAAGTTTTATTTCGCATTCCGCGTTAAACCCGGCGGGTGGAATCCCCAGCGCCGGGATCAAGCGCGCCCAATAATTGACCTGGGCGGCAGTGCTGGCCAGGATAACCATCTCACGTTCGTTAAACTCAGATTTCACATGCTCTACGATGCCCGGGGGGAAAACAAGCGGCGTTTGCGAGATGAGGCGCGTATAGACAATGGCCAACCGCTCGCGCTCTGTAAAAGTGGAAACAGTTTCGGGGTCCGCATGGAGGCGTATGGCCTCGGCCTCTTCGTCGCTGATGCCGCATTCCTGATATTTGAAGGAGTTCATGTCAATACAAAATGGGCATCCGACCGAAAAGGAAGCGGTCATACGGATGAGCTTGAGCATGCGTTTATCCATTTGGCCATCTTCATGTGCGACCAGGGATTCCAGCATTCCCGATCCAAGGGCTGCTTTCGGATACCAGGCCAAGATGCGCGCGGGCAACATGGTTTTGCCTGTAATGCGCTCGGAAATCCGGATGCCAATTTTCAACCAAAAGGGCATACGACCAGGTGGGTCAATAAATGCAGACATAGTTCCTCCAGCCGATTGTACATCAAGCGCAGACATAAAGGATCTAGAAATGAGCAGAATGACAGATCTGCTGTATGTGCAGATTAATGATGACTGGCCGAGCCAAATGCATGCTCATACACTAACATAGCATAGTAGCGCCAGGGGAAGGATGGGTTGTACGCAATTGATCGAACATCTTCTCGAGATGATTCGCCCTTAAGATTCTCTTCTAAAAAGCCCAACATCTGTTCCCAAGCCTGGCCCTGAACGCCTCCAGCCCGAATGGACTCGATGTCTGTCACAAAAGCATGGGGTTGCCCATCATAGATCGTAATTTCATGGGGAATACCTGCCGCCTGCAGCCCATTATCAAAGGCTTGCACATCTTCTTGCGAAATAGACTGGTCTGCACCGCCAAAGATGCCGAGTAATGGTCCAGGGAGATTAGTCAATACCTCGGGGTCGGTTTCCGGCGAACCATAAAATACAACTGTGGCGGCCAATTTGTTGTTATGCAAACTGTACAGCAAGGATGCTCGCCCGCCGTAACAGAACCCAGCAATTGCGATGCGCTCAGCTACCACTTCAGGTTGGGACTCGAGCCAGGAGTAAACTGAATCCAGGTCTGCGTTAACATTCTCTTGTTTGGTGCTGATAACCTGATAAATGGCGCTCGGAATCCAGGAAGTGGTCGAGCCGCGGAAGGTGTCGGGGGCGATCACATAGTAGCCTTCTTCTGACAAGCCTTCGGCTTTCCCAATAATCGATTCGTTCAACCCGTAAAATTCATGGATCATGATCACTGCCGGGAAAGGTCCCTCCCCGTCCGGGATGGCTACAAAGGCCAGTACATCAGGTTCACCGTTTGCGCCGGGAATGACGGTGTTGGCAAGGCTTTCCAATCGGTTTCCACGTATGCCCAAATCTACAACCACTGAACCGACCAGAAAAATGACAAGAGCCGCTATCAGAAGCAAAATTCCGAAAAAGATTCGTTTGATGATTTTCATTTCATCTCCAATGTGCTGTTTGTATACTGTTTTCAGACAAGTTTACTCTAATTTTTTGCGGTTATTAAGTATAGAAACATTCTAGAGAAGGTTTCATTTTGATTATTTAATAAGACTTCAACATTCTTGAGAATTAACCATTAAAATATAAACAATAATAAAGTATTATTGACAATTATTTATTTTTCGATATAATGAGTTCAATATTTCAAAACACGCATTCAGTATTCTTGAAGTTTGAAAGCAAACTACGAGGAAAAATGAAAAATCCACATCAACCTATCCCCCACAACTGGGCCGCCCGCTTCTTTACTATCTGGGGTGGACAATCCTTCTCGCTGTTCGGCAGCGCGCTGGTGCAGTTTGCATTGGTCTGGTATTTGACCAAAGAGACTGGCTCAGCGACCATACTGGCAACTGCCACATTAGTAGCCATGCTGCCACAAATCGTGCTGGGACCCTTCGTCGGCGCGTTGGTCGACCGTTGGAACCGCCGAGCGATCATGATGGTCGCAGATGGAGGTATCGCCCTTGCGACTATTGTTCTGATCTACCTTTTCGCAAGTGGAGACATCCAAATCTGGCATATTTACGTGATCATGATGATCCGCTCATTAGGACAGGCGTTTCACTTCCCGGCCATGCAAGCCTCTACCAGTCTGATGGTGCCCGAGAAACACCTGACCCGCATCTCTGGCGCCAACCAGACCCTGCAAGGTGCAATCAACATTATCGCGCCTCCAACCGGTGCCTTGCTGTTGGAAGTATTCCCCATACAGGGCGTTCTGATGATCGACATCGTGACCGCGCTTATCGCGATTTCTCCCCTGGTCTTCATTGCTATCCCACAACCCCCACGTATTGACAATACACCAGATGAAAACGGTGAGATAAAACCGATGGGCTTCATGCAGGATGTCCGAGAAGGGTTACGCTATGTAGCCTCCTGGCCCGGCTTATTAGGTATCCTCATCATGGCAACGCTGATCAATTTCCTGCTTACGCCTACCAGTTCGTTGATGCCACTGCTGATCACCAAACATTTCGGGTTGGGTGCTTTGGAATTCGGGCTGATGGACTCGGCCTGGGGCTTCGGCGTCATCATCGGCGGGTTGATCCTGAGCACATGGGGCGGATTCAACCGCAAAGTCGCAACCTCCTTGATGGGCATCACCGGGATCGGAGTGGGCATCACAATCGTAGGCTTGACACCGGCAAATATGTATTGGCTGGCAATTTCGGGCATGGCTTTTAGCGGTATCATGAACCCCATCACGAATGGACCGTTGTTTGCGATTGTTCAAGCGAGCGTCAAACCGGATATGCAGGGACGCGTTATGTCGCTGATTTTGAGCGCAGCCACAGCCATGACTCCGCTCAGTTTATTGGTAGCAGGCCCGGTGTCCGACGCGATCGGGATCCGTACCTGGTTCTGGTTCGGCGGCATTTGCTGTCTCCTGATGGGAATTGGGGGCTTCTTCATCCCGGCTATTATGAATGTGGAAAACAATCGTAAGGGCAAATCGAACAACTCCGAGAAAATACAGGCAACAGCCATCGCAGCAGATTGATACAAAAATCGACGCCAGTGAGGGCCGGGAGATCCCCGGCTCTTTTTGATTCGGGGAGGCATATCAGGCTATCCCGTATCTATTTGAATGTAATTGCGTCGTAATAAGAAAGGCTTTTTATCGAAATACGACAAGAATAGCATCACCATGTTTGACAATTCTTTACAAAAGGAATAACAAAACTTTACACATTATGGCTAAAATGATATGACCAGTATCTCTATCGCCCTCGAGGCGTCTCAAACTATGAAAGCCGATATTTCCGCTGAACAAGAGTTGTTGCAGGCTGCGCTGCGTTTCGACCAGAAAGCCCTGGCACAGATTTATGATCTGTATAGCACTGAACTATACCGCTATGCCGCTCGTTTTCTTGGCGATCCAACCGTAGCGGAAGATTGTGTTGCGGACACTTTCAGTCGTTTCCTCAAAGCCGTCCGCGACCAGCGTGGGCCAAAAAAATACCTGCGCGCGTATCTTTATCGCATCGCACACAACTGGGTTTCAGACTACTATCGTCGGGCACCGGACGTTGTCGAATTGAAGGATACACAACCGAAGGATGAAAATTCTCCTGAGCAAGAAACCGAGCTACGCATAAGACAAACACAAACACGCAAAGCTATCCTGCAGCTAACTCCGGACCAACAGCAGGTAATCACGCTCAAATACCTGCAGGGCATGAACAATGAAGAGGTTGCGCAGGCTCTTCACAAACCTGTAGGTGCGGTCAAGTCCTTACAGCATCGCGCACTGGCACGCTTGGAAAAAATCCTTAGCAAAGAGAACAAATTATGAACAACAAAACTCCTTCCTCCAACATAGAGCACCGCTTAGAAGAACTGAAAAATGTGCCTCCGCGCAACCCATTGAAGGCTGCCAGTGGACGAGCACTTTTTTTGAACGAGGCAGCAGAATATGAGCAGGCCGTATCTCCTGGAAAAGAATCGCGTCAGAGTGGGTGGATATTCCCAATTCGAAAGGAGAAATTCGCAATGAACGCAGTAGTATCCCTAATCCTGGCCGTTTCCTTACTTCTGGGGGGAGGCGCCACCGTGGCAGCAGCGCAAGATGACCTGCCCAATCAGTCTCTCTACCAGCTCAAGCTGTGGACGGAGAACGCAAAAATGGCCATGACCGGCGAGCCGCAAGAGCAGGCTATCCTGCTGATGAACATGGCTCAGACCCGTGTGCAGGAAATGGCCGCTCTCGCGGAACAAGGCACTGTCCCGCCCGATCAGGTCCGAGAACGACTGGAAACCCATCTCAACCAGGCCCTGCATCTTGCTGTCGATATGGATCCAGCCACTCGCGACCAAATCTTGCTACAACTGCATGATTGTCTGCAATCGCAGGATCGCATTATGGAGCAGCTACAGTTACACGTGGATGCTGAAATCGAGCCCTTGTTCACGCGCACACGACAGATGCTGCAAACCCACCTGCAATTGGTAGATGAGGGTCTGGCTGACCCACAAGGTTTCCAGTACATGATGCAAAACCAGATGCAGTATGGTCAAGAAGAAGAAATTGTTCCCGAGCCAAACCAGCAAGGTGAGCCCGGCTTCCATCAAAATGACGATAGCGGCCAGCCAGCCGAAGTCCCTGGAAAGGGCGAGGGCAACGAAGCACCCGGCGGCCCAAACCCGGATGCGCCGCAGAATGGAACCGGTGGTTCCGGCACAGGCAATAAAGCACCCGGTGGACCAAACCCTGACAGCCCGCAGGGCAACCAGGATGGTACCGGAAGTGGTGGGGGTGGAGGCAACAAATAAATATCAAGCGACAAACGAAAAATCCCCGCGAAATTCGCGGGGATTTTTCGTTGCTTATTTTGGGAT
Source organism: Anaerolineales bacterium (assembly GCA_050115035.1). Classification (GTDB taxonomy): domain Bacteria; phylum Chloroflexota; class Anaerolineae; order Anaerolineales; family Villigracilaceae; genus JAABUE01. Next base: position 14,025 of record JASFRG010000130.1, read on the forward strand.
GGTTCAAAAATAAGTAGACACATTGGTGTCGAAAACGGATGATCGGGTCAAGGAAAAAAACTAAACATGGGACGTTAACAAAAGAATAGGTT
>JASFRG010000131.1:0-14090 GCA_050115035.1 Anaerolineales bacterium
ATATATGGGTGAAATGCATATTTTTACACGAAAACATCTGCATCTATGGCTGAATAGTTACCCTGAAACAGAATAATGTCTCCAGCTTCTGTTGTGATCTGCTCGTTGTTTTGCGGCAAATCCATGCCCAGTGAACCGACTTTCTCCATGCTGCCGTAGTCACGCATATTTACGGTGATTGGGCCTTGGGAAAGCGCCTCTTTCAGAGCATCTGAAGAAGAGTTTTCAGCAAGTGTTGCTGTAAGTACCTTATCTCCAACTTGAATATTCATACGATTGATCTCCATCATATTTGAGTGGTCCTGATTGGTATCGGTTTCAACTTCCTCCGTTGACGGCACCGTGGCAGACTGCACGACGGTCGGCAGCGGATCAGTTGGCGCTGAAGCTGTCACGAAAGGTGTCGGCAGCATCGCGGTCTGCGATATTGTGGGCGTTGGCGCAGACGTGCAGGCAGTGACAAAGACCAATGCGAGAATGAGTACGATGATTAGACGATAACGTTTAGCCATTCTTCCCTACAGTTTTTGATACTCCTCATCACTCACAGCCTCCAGCCATTCATTTTCAGCATCCTCTCCAGGGAGTGAAAAGGCAATGTGAGAAAACCAACTGTCCGCTTTGGCGCCATGCCAATGCTTTACTTCAGCGGGAATGTAGACAACAGAACCTTCTTGCAAGCTGATAGCATCCTTTCCTTCTTCCTGATACCAACCTTCTCCGGCTGTGCAGATCAGCATCTGTCCGCCACCGCTGGTAGCATGATGGATATGCCAGTTATTGCGACATCCTGGTTCAAAGGTGACATTCGCTAAAAATACAAGACTCTCTCCCGGTTTTGTCAATGGATTAAGAAAGGAATCCCCTATAAAGTATTTTGCAAACATCTCGTTAGGCACGCCAGTTCCAAACATATTTACTTTTTCGAATTCTTCTTTACTTGTGTATTTCATTGCTTTTTACCTCATTAAGAATGTTTTCTAACTACGACTCGAACCAAATATCCTTCGAAATATCATCGAAAGCATGGAACCCAGGTTCAATTTTCCGCCATAAACCGGCATCATACTGGCGGCTCCATAATCCTTGATCTGCTCGACGTTTTTCAGATAATCCATATCAGCATCAGAGATTACAAAGTCCACATCTGCATTTTCTTTCATATGTGCAGGATTTTCCGTTTTGGGTAAGGGAAGTAGACCAAGCTGCAGTGTATATCGAATACCCAATTGTGGAATAGAAACATCGTATTTGTCTGCGATTTTTGCGACTTCATCATTCTTCAGCAGTTCTCCGTGCGCAACCGGTGAATACGCTTCTACCAGGATTCCCTGACCTTGCGTATATTGGATCAGTTCATTTGGTGTATTGCTGATATGTGCCAAAATCTGGTTGACCATCGGTTTGACGGAGCAGGATGCAAGAATGTTCTCAAGATCTGCCTGTTCAAAGTTAGATACTCCGATCGCACGCAGTTTTCCAGTATTATAGGCTTCCTCAAGTGCTCGCCAGGCTTCAAGGTTTCCTTCGAAATAGCGATTTTCTCCACCGAATTTTGTCCATGGCTGCGGGCTGTGAATAAGCATCATGTCAATATAATCAAGACCCATGGTCTGAAGTGATTGATCAATTGCTGAGACAGCCTTTTCATATGATTTTGCTTCTGCAGCAAGCTTTGTGGATAGAAACATGTCTTCTCGTTTCACACTACTTGCACTGAAACCTTCTCCGACGCCAGCTTCATTCCGATACGCTTGTGCTGTCTCAATGTGACGGTAACCAATTTTTGCAGCCTCTACTACAGCTTGCACGACATCTTTATTACTGATAAACCATGTTCCAAGACCTATTTTGGGTATCTCTATCCCATTGGATAGCGTATATTTTTCTTCCAAGATCATAATCTTTTTTCCTTTAGATATTGTCCATCTCTACTTGATTATCCTAATTATCCTCTGTACACAGGAAACTTGCTGGCTTCTCCATAATCTGCGATTTTTTCCATATTTTTCAGGAAGTTCATATCTTCCGCTGAAATTACAAAATCCACATCTGCATTGGTTTTCATATGTGCCGGATTTGCTGTTTTAGGCAATGGAAGAAGACTAAGCTGTAACAAATAGCGAATCCCTAACTGTGGCACGCTAACATCATATTTTTCAGCGATTTTTAGTACTTCCTGATTTTTCATCAATTCTCCGTGTGCAATCGGTGAATGTGCTTCTATCAGGATTCCCTGATCCTGCGAATATTGGATCAGTTCTTGCGGTGTATTGCTGATATGCGCCAGAATCTGGTTGACCATTGGTTTTACAGTACAAGATTCAAGGATGTTATCGAGATCTGCTTTTTCGAAGTTCGAAAGACCAATCGCACGAAGCTTTCCGGCTTGATATGCTTCTTCAAGGGCTTGCCACGCTTCACGATTTCCTTCAAAAAATCGATCTTCTACACCGAATTCATTCCATGGTTGTGGGCTGTGAATAATCATCAAATCAATATAATCAAGACCCATGGTCTTAAGTGATTGATCAATAGATGAGACTGCCTCTTAGTATGACTTTACTTCTGCAGCAAGTTTTGTGGTTACGAACATGTCTTCTCTTTTTACACCACATGCTCTTATCCCCTCACCAACGCCGTGCTCATTCTGATACGCCTGTGCTGTATCAAGGTGGCGATAGCCAATTTTTGCAGCATCTTTTACTGCCTGTACAACATCTGTATCGCTGATAAACCAGGTTCCAAGACCCAGTTTTGGAATTTCTATCCCATTGGATAGCGTATATTTTTCTTCCAAGATCATAATAGTTCTCCTTTGAACTCCTTTATGCGATCATTTGTATCTATTCTAGAAGATACAAGGGCTGGATGATATAATTTTTCTCGAAAATTATTGTATGATTCTGTAAATTTACAGAGGACTGCGCAAATATCTAAACTAAAATCCTGGCTTTTGAAGAAAATTTGTTGAATCCAAGTTTAGGTAATTATGCAGAAAGCAGTAGATAAAAACACTTGAAAATATTGGATAAGTTGTGATGAGTAAACAAACTTCACGTCAATTAGCAAATGAAAGAAATAGGGCAGAAAGCCGCAGAAATGAATTGGTTGATCAGATTGCTCGCTTTATCCCACAGGATGGGGCCATTAAACCTATTAAAGATTTGTATCTATTCCGAGTATCCACACCTGGTGAACCGATTCATAGTGTGTACAAACCTTCCTTGTGTGTCGTTGCCCTGGGTAGTAAGGAATTCTTTCTCAATGATGAGCGCTATGTGTACGATCCGGACAATTACCTTCTCGTCACAGCCGAATTACCGCTTGTTGGTCAGGTACTCGAAGCATCAAAGGAGCAGCCTTATCTCAGCCTGCTGCTTGAACTCGACCCGTCTCTGGTGGGGTCGGTTATTACAGAAGTTGGGGATATTGTTCCCAAAAATTATGCCAATGTGAAAGCCATCAATGTCAGCTCTCTGGGTGCTGATTTGCTGGATGCAGTTTTACGTCTTGTCAGGCTGCTCGATAACCCTTCAGAAGCTCCTTTCCTTGCTCCTATGATTACAAAGGAAATTATTTATCGACTCTGGATGGACAATCAACACGATCGACTCCTTCAAATCGTAAATTTAGAAGGAAATACTTCCCTGATTGCCAAAGCTATTGAGCTTATCAATGATGATTTTGATCAACAACTTCGGGTTGAAAATATCGCGAGCGAACTGGGGATGAGTGTTTCTGGATTTCATCATCACTTCAAAGCGGTTACTGCTATGAGCCCTTTACAGTATCAGAAGCGATTGCGCCTTCAGGAAGCCCGACGCCTCCTGCTAGGTGGGGGACTTAACGCAACGGATGTCGCATTTCGCGTTGGTTATAATGATTCGTCACACTTTAGCCGGGAATACAAGAGTCTTTTCGGCTTGCCGCCCAAGCGTGATGTGGAGCGACTACTGGATGATGCTGGTTTGGCAGCTGACTAAATAAGCCTGTGTTGTTGCTCTTTGAGAGTTGACTTTCTTCATTAACTCCCCCGATATTGTTTGTCGCTGACCTGTTCCATCCAGTCAGCGGACTTCCCATCAAGTTTTTCTACAATTGAGATATGCTTCATGGCTGTGGTCGGCGCAGCGCCGTGCCAGTGCTTCTCACCGGGCGGGCACCAGGCTACATCCCCAGGGTTGAGTTCTTCAATTTGACCATCCCAGTTTTGTACGCGCCCACTGCCCGCCGTCACAACCAGGGTCTGGCCCAGTGGATGGCTGTGCCATGCTGTTCGCGCGCCGGGCTCGAAGGTGACATTCGCGATAGAGACGCGTGCGGGATCATCTGCCTGATGCAACGGGTCAATGCGAGCAGTACCCGTAAACCACTCAGCGGGTCCTTTACTGGACGGTTGGGAACCATTTCGTTTGATATCCATTTTTAAACTCCTATACTTCTAAACTGATTCTGAATGATGCGTCCATTTCTACAGTGTTGAAAGAATTCGATGACATCACTCTGAGTTCCTTGAGCGAGGCTTTATTGGGTCTGCACCCAATTCGTTAATCCTCCGGCAAGCAACACATCCACCATGTGCGGGGACAGATTATGTTTGGTTGGGATAGTAAGATTCTCTTTTTTGAAACGCACTGTCAATCCTTTGCCTTCCCTGAGTTGCCGGTGCAGGTCCTTCAATACGATCACATCCTCTGTTCCTATTAAGTCATAAGCGGATGGGTCATCAAAGACCAGCGGCAGGATTCCGTAGTTGGTCAGGTTCTTGCTATGGATGCGTGCAAATCCTTTGGCGATGACCAATCGCAATCCCAGATAACGAGGCGCCAGGGCAGCATGTTCCCGGCTGGAGCCCTGTCCGTAGTTATCGCCGCCGATGATGGTATGTCCACCTACCGATTTGAATTCCAGTGCCCGCTCGGCGTAGGTTGGGTCGACCATTTCATAGACAAATTCGCTGATCTTGGGAATATTGCTGCGATACGGTAGTACACGTGCTCCCGCGGGCATGATTTCGTCGGTGGAGACATCATCACCAACCTTCAGCAATATCGGCAGTTCCATTTCATCCGGTAACGGCTCCAGTTCGGGCAGCGAAGCGATATTAGGCCCTTTGACCAGTTCCACTTCACGAGCTTCCTCCACCGGTAGGGGGGGCACCAACATCTCCTGATTGATGATGCGCTCTTCGGGCAATCTCACTTGCGGATAGGCCATGTCCAGAGTGCGCGGGTCGGTGATCACGCCGGTCAGCGCCGAAGCGGCTGCCGTCTCGGGACTGCACAGGTAAACTTGGTCTTCTTTTGTGCCTGAGCGCCCGGGGAAGTTGCGCGGCACCGTCCGCAAGCTGATGCGTCCACTGGCGGGAGCCTGTCCCATGCCGATGCAACCGTTGCAGCCCGCCTGGTGCAGGCGTGCCCCGGCATGCACCAGATGTGTCAACTCGCCTTCTCGCATCAATTCCTCGAGCAACTGGCGGGAAGTCGGATTGATGTCCAAAGAGACCGAATCTGCCACCTGACGATCCCTGACTATTTCGGCAGCCATGGCAAAATCGCGGTAGCCGGGATTGGCCGACGAGCCGATATAGGATTGATAGATTGACGCGCCTGTGATCTCCTTCACCGGAACTACATTTCCGGGACTGCTCGGTTTGGCGATCAATGGCTCAAGTGTGGACAGATCGATTTCCTCGTGCAGGTCATATTCTGCATCTGCATCGGGGAGCAGTTCGCTCCATTCCTGACCTCGACCCTGCTCCTGCATAAACTGACGCACAGTCTCATCTGACGGGAATACTGTGGAGGTGGCGCCAAGTTCGGTACCCATATTAGCGATCACGTGCCGATCCATTGCAGACAGCGAATCCACCCCAGGGCCATAATACTCGATAATACAATTGACGCCCCCATCTACATCATGGCGGCGCAACATCTCCAGGATTACATCTTTGGCGCTAACCCAGTCAGGTAGTTGGTCTGTCAGGTTGACGCCCCAGATTTTGGGCATTTTCGTATAAAAGGGTTGCCCGGCCATTGCCATGGCAACATCCAATCCACCCGCGCCGATGGCTAGCATACCCAACGATCCGGCAGCAGGTGTGTGGCTGTCAGAGCCCAGCAGAGTTTTACCGGGGACACCAAAACGCTGCATGTGGACCGGGTGACTGACCCCATTACCCGGTCGGCTGAACCAAACGCCGTAGCGCTGACAGGCAGAGCGCAGGAAAAGGTGATCGTCGGGATTCTTGAAATCGGCCTGGATCAGGTTATGGTCCACGTATTGAACCGAAACGTCGGTCTTAATTTGGTCAAGGCCCATCGCTTCCAGTTCCAGCATCACCAATGTACCAGTTGCGTCCTGAGTCAGGGTCTGGTCGATGCGGATGCCGATTTCTTCGCCGGATTTCATCTCACCCGATACCAGGTGATTTTTGATCAATTTTTGTGCAATGTTCATGCCCATTTTCTTTTCAACTACCTTTCCACTGCCAGCCAATATTTAGGCCGGCCAGGGATCGCAGCTTTCATATCCCATTACATCGGCCAGTTGTAATGCTGGTGCAGCCTCATATAAAAATCGAAAAAGATAACAATAATAGCATAACATTTTGGAATAAAAAGCTCCATGTACATGGTAACAAGGCATGGATATATGTTTGGGTATATCTTGCAGGGTGAATAAAATGCCCTGATTTGGCAACCATTTCTGAATAGACTTGTTTTTGAGATTTCTTCTGTGCTACACTCTCCTCACTCGGTTAATAAGTGATTGATGAATGACAAGGAGAGAGCATGTCCCTTCAAGATGCCTCGCCACAACAATTTTTCTTCAATGGAATAGACCCTGATGGAAATTATCTCTTTTCAACATCTTCTGTGGAGCAGGTATTTAGACTTGCTCAAGGAGAACTTGAAAAAATCCCCAATGCTGATCAAAAGCGAATTCAATACCTAAGCACGCACAAAGAAAAGGCTTTCTACGGCTTTGACGCCCCGTTGCATGACGTCTCTGAGGCCGGGTGGGGCGTTATCGTGTCTGAAAGCCTGGACGAAGAGATCCTGTACGAAATCGAAAAACTGAGAGCGCACCGAAAAATTCATAACAACATCCCTGACAAGTTATGCCCCGAAATAATCAAATTATCTGGAACCCCAGACTACAGAAGTTTCTTAGCGCGGATGAATGTTTCTCCTGGATTCGGAAGCGTTGAGAAATTACCCTATTATTTATTAATTGTCGGTGGACCGGAATTAATTCCTTTTCGCTTTCAATATGAACTGGCTACGGAATATGCGGTTGGGCGCATCGCTTTTGAAAATAAAGAGGAATACCGAGCTTATATCGAACAATTGATATCTTATGAAACGGGGGCCACCGTTCTAACAGAGCGAGAAGTGGCATTTTGGAGCCCGGCTAATATAGAGGATCGCGCTACCTCGATCAGTTCTCGGTTTCTGGTTAATCCGCTATTTGATGGTATAGACCCCCAGATAAGCCTTCAAAAGAAGTTATTCATTGGCAATAAGCTTGGTTGGGAGGCCAGCAAGAATAATCTGGTTGGATTGCTCAACCGCAAAAAAGCGCCTGCGTTGTTATTCACCGCCAGTCATGGACTGGGACATCAAATGATCGACTCTGAAGAGAAGGTTCAATTACAGGGTGCACTGGTCACACAGGATTGGGAAAAAGGTAAACCGATAACTTCAGACGCCCTGTTTAGCGGAGAAGACTTGACTAATGGTGCGAACGTCCAGGGCATGGTCCATTTCGCATTCGCTTGCTTTGGTGCCGGGACACCAGCGCAAGATGATTACGAAATGGACTATTCAACACCAAATTTCCAACCCTATGCTTCTCAGTATCCATTCGTTTCACATCTCGCCAGCCAGGAACTGCTTAATGGAGCCTTAGCCTTTATTGGCCATGTGGATCGAACGTGGGCATTTTCCTTTATCGGTGAAAGGCAGTTGCACCTGGAGGGCTTCGAACGAGCTATCCGAAATATGCTTCTGGGAAAAAGGGCCTGGCCAATCGGTCACTGTCTACGGGATATTTACGACAAAGCGCTTCATCTTTCGAAGAGCTTGCTCGAAGATATACACGATATGAAATTTGGCAGGAGCTTTCCAGCACGGGTGATCGCTAACAAATGGGTGGAGAGAAATGATGCCCGCGCTTACGCCCTGATCGGTGATCCGGCAGTGAGGCTCAGGGTAAACGATATGTAATACACAATATGTAATACACAATTGAAACGCCGTGATGAGCGGCGTTTTTTCTACTTAATTTGCCTGGGGGAAAAGTTGAAAAGGGGAAAATGATTAAATATCACTTAATTCTTCGTTTATTTATCTAGAAAGTCTTATTTGTGATGCAAGGTTAAGTTGTTTCTAATTGTTATCTTGGTTGTGTCGAAACAATTATGAAAGGAGAGCGAATCAAGAAAATATTAATAACCCTTGAAAAATCTAATCGTTCTAAGACGGTAAAAAGACGCCCATATATAAAAATGCGGATAGATACTGTTGTTAATTCACTGAATATATCAAGTTGAAAGAGAAGGAAAAATGCAAAAAATACACAGAGTGTTTTGCCAAATTGTTTTGATCGGTATCCCGCTCCTGATGGTAGCCAGTTGCGCCCCCCCTGCTGTGATCCAGCCAGCCATATCAGTAGCGACCGCCGACGACTATCAGGCTGCCCTCACGGCTGTTGACGCACCCATTAAATTGACCAAAAAGCAAAGTACGGAATCTGAAGTGCAGCCGGGAGAAAATGTCAATGTCTGGGTAGATGACTTCATTGAGGTAGGCGATGAAAGTCGCGCCTTCCTGAAATTTCCGAAGTTCCTGGACCTGGAACTCTACCGCAACGCGCAACTCCTGTTGACCGACGCCAGATTGGAATCAGGTGAGGCTATCTCAGTGTACCTGAATCAAAAACAAGGTCATATTGGTGTCAGCCTGAAAGACGGGGTCCACACACGGGTCACTCTCAAAACTGAGGATGCAACCATAAAAGTCCTCGAAAGCGGTACGGAATTCATCGTGTGTGCCGCACCGGGAGTTATAACATGCGTGGCAGTGCTCAAGGGTGCTGTGGAGGTTACTGGTCAAGGAAAAAAAGAGGTTGTCAAGGATGGGAAAGCCAGTTATATAGCCACAGGACAGGCTCCGGTGCCAGCTATTTGCGCCCCGCAAACCATTTTCCAGGATTGGAAAGTCAGCATGCGAGAATCTGCAGGTACTCCGGATATTGCTGAAGTGGTCGCCAGTTTTCCGCAAGAGCCTTGTATTTCAACCGAAATGGCGGAAATTGGGGCCGGTGTTTATCAGATTGGGAGTGATACAGGGAACGAATTTCATAGCGCTGTGCGTGATATCTCGCTGGATAAATTCTGGATCGATAAATATGAAGTAACCAACGTTCAGTATCAATATTATCTAGACCAGGTCAATGGCCAGCAGCCTGCTGTTTGGCCTGCCGGATGGGATTCTGCTGGATGGGGTCACCCGGTCAGGGGCGTGACCTGGGATCAGGCGGCGGCGTACTGTAGCTGGGCTGGTAAGCGGTTGCCGTCTGAGGCTGAATGGGAGGTGGCAGGCCGGGGTCCCGGTCCGGATGCGCCTGTATTTCCCTGGGGCAATGATTCCCAGGCTGGTGGGGAAATCATCAAGTTACCTTTGGAAGAAACTTACATTGTAGGCGCCTTCCCGTTCAATGTCAGTCCCTTTGGAGTCTACGACATGGCCGGTAATGTTTGGGAATGGGTTGGGGAGCCGTACGATAATGTGCAAGCTGGGTACCAAATTTTGCGCGGTGGACGCTTCGGATTTATCAAAGACCTAACGTACCGTGAACGGTCCATGTCGGATGATGAGCGCTTCGTCACTTATACCGGTTTTCGCTGCGCAACAAACCAATTGGAGGAAGAATAGCATGAAAAACAAACAGCTCAATTTATTCAAATGGATCGTACCAGTTTTGATCCTAGTCTTGACGGTTGTGGGCTGCGCCAACCAGGCAGAAGTCCCGTCAACTGACGTACCGATCGTCCCGACATCACAACCTGCTTCTACTCAAGAAGAAATCATCCCGGAGACAGGCGGATCTGAACCTACACCCACACCCGAACATGATCATGACCATGAACATGAAGCCGGTGAGGAGCCCCATGAGCATTTGGATGTGTCTGATATGTTATACGGGGATGATTTTACGGACACAACCAGTGGTTGGTCGCAGGAAAAATATGACAACTACTATATCGGTTATCACGAACCGGATTACTATCACGTTGAGGTGCAAAGTCCCAATGACAAGACCCTGGTCCCTGTGCCAGGAAAACCGATCTTCGAGGATGCTACCATCGAAGTCAAAGTCTTCACGGATCTCAACAACACTGCTGAAGGCGGCGATTATCTGTATGGCGTGGCCTTCCGCCGCTCGGGTGACCAGTACTACGTCTTTGCCGTTTCTCCACCGACCAAGAAATGGTATGTGTTCAAGAGTTCTCTCAACGCGCTGGAAGTGCTGAGAGAAGGTAGCAATGACAGCATCCAGGGCACCAGTTTGGATACCCAGGACACCCTGCGCGTGGATGCCAAAGGTTCAAGTTTGTTCTTCCATGTCAACGACAGATTGGTTGATCAGTTCAGTGACACGAGCTACGCTGGCGGTGAAGTCGGCTTATACGTCCAGACCTTCGACCGCGCCCGCATCCACGCGCACTTCAACTCCATCACCATCCGAGAGGTCCAGCCGCCCTTGATGTGCAGCGTAACCGCAGCTATGTTGTATCTGCGCAGTGGTCCCAGTACGTTATACGCGCCTATCACTTTCCTGACCCAGAGCGAAAGGGTTGAACCGCTTGGCCAAAGCAAGGATGGCGAATGGATCCGTGTGCAAGTGGAAAGTCGCGCTCAACAGGGATGGGTTATCAACGCTCCTAACTTTGTTTCCTGTAACATCGCTATCACTGACCTTCAGGTGCTTGAACCGTAGCGAAATCCGAAACTCAAGTATGGTTGCAAGGTAGAGGGGGCTTCTAAACTGCTAAACAGGGAAAGAGAACATTTATCGAGCTCCAATCGTTCTAATAATTGGGGCTCGATCCTTGCTATCTCAATTGATTTCAAAGGAAAGATTTATATTGGGGTATGTCAACAGCTTGTTTGAGAAAGTCTCTATCCAGAATTGCTTCAAGCCGCCGTATCCCCCGTCTCCCCGGCCTGCCGTGGACAGGGACGGGCTGGCGCCTTTGCATGATGGACGACTATTTGGGGCACACGTCTTCGGCGGCGCCCCCTTTCGGGGATGCTACACGATTGTACGGCATGCTCGCAGTTCAACTGCTCGCGAACATTAGAGCGGGTTTTAAAATGTTGGAAGTCTTCCTTATATAGTGTTTTTGGAAGAATTGCACACCAAATTTACCCGAAGCACGCGAAGAGCGCTAAGAACAAACTGTGTTTGAACTTTTGCGATCTTAACGCTGTTTCCCTAAGGCCGTTTCACCCCGGCGGGCTTTCGGCCCGAACGGGGATACCGGGACGGTGAGCGGTTCAAAAATAGCTCCACCCCATTCAAGAATGGCAATTAGATATAAGCCAGCAACCTATGCGTTCCAGCCAGAAAATATGGACGTGAAGAGCATCTAATCTTCTTCTCGCCATTGCTCACAAGTCTTGCGGTAATCTTCGTTGGGGAAATATTGGTTCCATTCTTCATGTGTGAAGTTGCGACCGGCACTCTGGCAAGCCATCTGCAGCATATCGTCCAGTTGTACGAGCCACAGGCGTGCGGTGCCATCTTCGCTACCCGTAGCCAGCCAGCGACTGTCCGGGCTGAAAGCCAGGGTATTGACTTTATCTTCGTGGCCAGTCAAGAGAATGGAATTCTGTTCCGGCTTACCCGATTGCAAATCCCACAAGCGGACTGTTTTATCGGCGCTACCCGTTGCCAGCCAACGGCTGTCGGAGCTGAAGGCCAGTGCGTTGATCCAGTCATCATGACCAGGTAGTTCAATCGAATTTGAAGCTGGGTCCGTTGCGCTCATATCCCATAACCGGGCAGTGTTATCCCAACTGCCCGAGGCCAGCCAGCGTCCATCCGGGCTGAAGGTCAAGGCACTGATTGCCTTTGTATAGCCGGGCAACTCCTTCGAGTTTTCAGCCGGATTGGATGAACGCAGGTCCCAAAGCAGAACGGCAGGATCAAAGTCGCCGCTGCCAGTGGCCAGCCAGCGCCCGTTCGGGCTGAAAGCCAGGGTGAGAATGTCATCCCCGTGGCCGGTCATTTCTATTGGATTGGCCCTCACATCGACCGAGGTCATATCCCACAGCCAGACGGTGTTATCGGCGCTGCCCGTTGCCAGCCAATGACTATCCGAGCTGAAAGCCAGTGCCGTGATTCCATCCGTGTGGCCGCGTAATTCTATCGGGGATGTAGATGGATCGAGGGCGTTCAGGTCCCATATCCGGGTTATTCCGTTTGCATCACCGGTTGCCAGCCAATGCCCATCCCGGCTGAAAGCCAGACTCAAGACTTCGTGAGAGTGACCGTTCAATTCAATCGAAGATGTTGAAAATTGTGAAGTCGCCAGATCCCACAGCAGCGCCCTTTGATCCCCGCCAGCAGAAACCAGCCAGCGCCCGTCCGGACTGAAGGCTAGGACATTGATCCAATGGGTATGCCCGTGAAGAACAAATTCATCTGTTGCCAGAACCCCAGCATTGATATCCCACAAGCGCACGGTCGTATCATCACTGCCGGTGGCCAGCCAATGGTTATCCGGGCTGAAGGCTAGGGTTTTGACGCCGCCTTCGTGACCGCGCAGTACGAGCGGGTTTTCGTTCGGATCGGCGTAAACCTGGTCCCACAACCGGACACCTCCATCCTGACTGCCAGTTGCCAGCCAGCGCCCGTCCGGGTTGAAGGCTAATGCGTTAACCTCGTTGTCATGAACCTTGAGAACCTGTGGATTGACAGCTGGGACATCAGCGTTCACATCCCACAACCGGACGGAATGGTCCTGGCTACCGGTAGCTAACCAACGTCCATCCGGGCTGAAGGCCAGGGTTTTGATCGGGCCTGTATGGCCAGGCAGCACGACTGAGTTTATAGATGTAGCCAGATTGCTCATATCCCACAGACGGGCAGTATCATCCACACTACCAGTGGCTAACCAGCGCCCATCTGGGCTAAAGGCCAAGGCAATAACCCCATCCAAATGACCACTTAGTTCAAAAGAGTTTGCAACGGGATCAGAACTGTTGAGATCCCATAAACGGGCAGTGTCGTCTTCGCTGCCGGTGGCCAGCCAGCGCCCGTCCGGGCTGAAATCCAGGGTTTGAATGAGGCGGTCGTGGCCGGATAAAATGGTTGGAGTAAAAGTTGGATCAGGATCGTCCAGGTGCCACAACCAGGCCGTATGGGGTCCGCCAGTGGCAAGCAAACGGCCATCCGGGCTGAAAGCCAGGGTTTGGATCCATCCATCCTGGCTTTGAAACACTCGTACGTCTTCTGCCGGATTTGAAATGTCGAGATTCCACAGGCGGGCAGTGCCGTCCGCGCCACCGGTGACTAACCAGTGCTCGTCCGGGCTGAAGGCCATTGAAAATATTGAATCTTCGTGGCCGCGTAACACGACTGGATACTCGGTCAAATTGTCACTTTCCAGATCCCATAGACGCACGATGCCGGTTTCATCGCCAGTTGCCAGCCAGCGTCCATCCGGGCTGAAGGCCAGCACAGTGACGCCTTCCTCGTGTCCGCTCAGGATTTGTGGTTCTACCGATTGAGGCAACGCTGAAACATCCCACAGCCGAACCGTGCCGTCCTGGCTCCCGGTTGCTAACCAGCGTCCATCCGGGCTGAAGGCCAACGCATTGACCTGCTCTTTATGGCCAGGTAACGGCAGTCCATGCGGATGCTCGAGAGCAGCACGCAAGGTTGCCTCGACCGAGGAGGGCTTATCGTTCACGGGAACAGAATTTGCCTCGACAGCCAAAAGCAGGCTGCGCTGCGGGTAATTTTCCATGTCTGCCTGCGTTTGCGCCGCCAGTTGACCAGCTCGGGCTAAT
>JASFRG010000132.1:0-13957 GCA_050115035.1 Anaerolineales bacterium
TTAATTTGATTGAGAACTACACAAAGGTTTAGAACTGCACAAATTTTCATCAGGAAGCCTGCCCATATATGGGTGAAATGCATATTTTTACACGAAAACATCTGCATCTATGGCTGAATAGTTACCAAAATTCATTCATCCCCTTCAACCGGGAGACAAAATTCAAGCGAAAGGTTTCGCCGATAAACCGGGGAGCTCGCCAAATCTTTCAGGTTATAAGTTGTGACGACAATCTGGTATTCCACCCAGGCATTCCTGAACTCGTTATATCGGGAAATCCTGTCGGGTGTGACACGATAACTGTAATTACTCCCGTCGCCTTCCTTCATGATCGCTCCCCCGCCCCAATCAGTGGCACCGTACCCGCTTTTATCAACGAGACGCATAAAGAGCAACACATAAACTACCTGAATGTTGTTTGCCAACCTGACGTTGAAATCGACATATTCTGGCACGTCACAATATCCCCAATACAACACATCGCTGCTGACGGACAACGATACAATCAGAGAACCCGGGTCGCTGAGCAGAGAAACCTGCGGCCCAGGTGTGGTTGTTGGAATTAGAATAAGGGTTGGTAAAGGATTTGCCTGGTCCGTCGAAACACCGCCCCCATTTCCAAAGCCCACTAATGTCGGTGTGGAGGTAAAACTGGGAACGGGGGTTATAGTGGGTGTTTGACTGGGAGTGTAAAACACTGTCGGCGTGGAGGTATCAATCTGCGGCGGCGGGACAGTAGGCGTTACTAGCAGGGCAACCACATCGTTGAGAGAGCAGGCTGTCAGGGCAAACATCAGTGTCAAAATACAGATTGTTTTTTTCATCAATGCTCATTCTTCGAAACAAGATTTCCAAAAATCAGTGCAGCTCAAATCTGTATAAATTATACACAAAGGAAGTCATAAGCAAACAAATTATGATATTTTGTTCATCCTTTTTCAAAACTTTTATACAAATTGTGCGTATATAAATTTACAGCCTTAAACAGGAAAGGAGTTTTTCACATGTCTTCAAAACGTAATACCGGTTCTTTAGTAGGTGGCAGTTTGTTGGTCATATTTGGTGTGCTGGCCTTGCTCGGGCAACTCTTCCGGAATTTCAATTTCTGGGAAACATTCTGGCCATTCTTCGTCATAGGAGTTGGCCTTTTATTTTTCGTCGGGATGTTTGCCGGTGGAAGGTCTGTTTCCGGGTTGGCTATTCCCGGTAGCATCATCACATCCATCGGTCTGATGCTCTTCTACCAGAACATCACAAACCATTGGGAAAGCTGGGCCTATGGCTGGACGGTCATCCTGATGTCTGTTGGTCTGGGGATATTCATCATGGGCACCTGGGGACAAAACCTGACCCAGCGTGACGCCGGCCTGCGCGTACTGCGCATTGGGCTGATCCTATTCGTCATCTTCGGCGCATTCTTTGAACTGATCTTCACAGCCGGAAGACCGTTTGGACTGCGCTCGGTCATCTTCCCGGCGGGATTAATTTTGCTGGGACTGTATCTTGTCCTAGCACGTTCAGGTTTGCTGTCAAGTAGTTCTGATAATGCAACCCCTGAGACTAAAGATTCTTCTAATTTTTCGGAGGAGTAACAATATGAAAAACCGTTCAATTTTTTGGCCGCTCGTGATGATCGCGGCAGGCGTGCTGTGGTTATTAATCAGCCTGAACGTGATTCCACGGGCAAACCTATGGGCCTTGTCACACATATTACCGTATCTATTGATTGCCCTAGGTCTGGGACTGATCCTGCGTGCGTACTGGCGCTTTGCCGGTATGTTGGTCTCACTGGTTGTGGTGGTTGGCGCAATAGCCGCCGTGGTTTATGCCCCACAGTTGGGTTGGAACAATCCTCCCAGTTGGGGCTTCGATTTTTGGAATATCGACCCTGAAATCGGTGGTGCGATAGCGGGCTCAGGGGTAGTTGAAACCGCCACCTACAATGACCTGGCCGAATTCCAAGCGATATCCGTTGATTATCCTGGTAATTATACGGTCCAGCAGGGAAATACAGAATCTGTAACCATTGAAGCAGAAGACAATCTTCTGCCGCAACTCGTTGCCGAGGTGCGCGATGGTACGTTGCACGTGGAAAACAGCGAACAGAACTGGCGTGTTCGCGTCAATCCAACCAAACCCGTCCGCATTACGATCACTGTTGTGGAGTTGAACCGGGTCCAGTTCCCAACCGCGGGCAAGATGCAGATCGAGGAACTACAAACCGATTCCCTGTCGCTTTCTGTCAGCGGCGCTGGCGATGTTAACATGACAGATTTAGATGCCGGTAATCTGGACTTCAGCCTGAGTGGCGCGGGTAATATCAACGTCGACGGAACAGCTGACAGTCTCGAACTCAGCATCAGTGGATTCGGCAACTTCAATGGCGGCGATCTGGAAACACAATCTGCAGATGTGCACATCAGCGGCGCGGGGTCCGCGACTGTCTGGGCGGAAGACACCTTAGATGCCAGCATCAGCGGCGCGGGGTCGGTAGATTATTACGGCGATCCGTCCGTCAATGAACGCATCAGTGGCGTTGGCAGTGTGCATAGAGTTGGCAATAAGTAGACTTTGTAAAAAATCATTCCAATATTTCAAGATGCTCATCCAGGGGCTAGCCCCTGGATGAGCATCTTTCCAGAACCTGTATATTAAACAAAAAATCCCCTTGCGGGGGTGCTGACAGTAGCAGGCATGGTTGCTTATGAAAACATAACAGACGCAGCCTGGTTCAACAACATTTCTGCTTCCGGCGAATACGGCAAGTAAATCTGGCGGGACAGATGATTCTTCGTTTCCATCATTGTTACCAGGAAACCACGGCCTTCATCATTCTGACCATGTGCCAATACATTGGCTACATCGGAAACTGTCCAGCCCTTTTTTATCGCTTCAACAAAATTTCCCATAAACTATACCTCCTTTCATTACCAATTTTATCGAGTATCATTGTACCGGCCGAATGTAAATAAAGCATTAACCCTATAAAAACATTGTATTAAGGATACTCCCAGAATATTTCGTTGCTATGTCTGCCATTCAAGTCACTGACCTGCAAAAAATCTTCCAGTCGAAACGTAAAGCACCCGGGCTGAGAGGCTCCATGCGCGCGCTGGTCCGGCCTGAGTATATTTCTGTCGAGGCGGTACGCAAGCTCTCGTTCCAAATGGAAGCGGGAGAACTGCTGGGCTTTATTGGTCCGAACGGAGCCGGTAAATCCACCACCATCAAAATGCTGACCGGCATCCTTCTCCCTAGCAATGGTCAGGCGCAGGTTCTTGGCTACACACCCTGGAAACAGCGTCGAGAATTGGCTTATCATATCGGTACGGTTTTTGGACAACGCCCACAACTTTGGTACCACTTGCCGGCTATTGACACCTTCGTATTGTTTGGAAAAATCTACGAGATAGACGACCGCGAGACGAAGAAACGTATTGCACAGTTGTCTGAAGCATTTGAGATCGGGGATTTGTTGGAGACGCCTGTGCGGAAACTCTCCCTGGGACAACGCATGCGCTGCGAAGTAGCCGCCTCACTTCTTCACCACCCGAAGCTGCTCCTGCTCGATGAACCATCCATCGGCCTGGACGTAGTTGCCAAACAACGCATCCGCGACTCGATCCGCCGCATGGCACAGGAGGAGGGTGTCGGTGTATTATTGACCTCGCACGACGCTGGCGATCTGGAAGCGTTGTGCAAGCGCGTCATCATCATCAACCACGGCCAGATCGTCTACGAAAACAGGGTGTCCAATCTCAAGCGTCGCTTCCTGACCTCCAAACTGGTGGAGGTGCGCTACGCAGACGAAGTACCTGCCGATTTCTCACTCGACGGAGTCGATATTCTCAAGATCGGACGTTATGGTGTCAAGTTGCGTTTCGACACACAGGGAACGGCGGTCGAAAAGGTGATCGCTGACCTGTCTGCACGCGGCCAAGTAGTGGACATCAATATCTCTGACCCGCCATTGGAAGAAGTGATCGCAAAGATTTACGAGACACATGAGTAGGAGAAATTATGGATAAACAATTCTGGGAAGCGTTGATTCAAAATGAATATGACATACCTGAGGGCTATTCGCTGGACGAACTAACTGCAGAGATTTTTTCCTATCTCGGCAATACGGACCCCGAGCTACGCGATGACATAGGTTATATTGTTTACGCCAACTGGCTCGAGAAGGGGTACTATTCACAAGCCGAGGTT
The DNA here is from genome assembly GCA_050115035.1 of Anaerolineales bacterium. Taxonomy (GTDB): domain Bacteria; phylum Chloroflexota; class Anaerolineae; order Anaerolineales; family Villigracilaceae; genus JAABUE01. The sequence goes on from JASFRG010000132.1 coordinate 4,210, forward strand.
GAAGTACACATTCAAAGCCTGTTAGAAAATTTAAATGTCGGTATTGGGGAAACAAAGACGGATACTGTTTTTTTGCGATCCTTCTCAGCGTTATTCCTGGCAGAAATCATCCATAACGATAACAAAGACCCCAATATCGAGGAGAATCAAATCCAGGCAATCCTTGAAAAAGGATTGGAATACCTACAGGCTGAAAAAGACCCACGCGGCTATGTTCAATCGATAGGTTGGGCGCATGCCCTGGCTCATACAGCGGATTTATTGCGGGTGCTCAGCAAAAGCGAACATACAGGTTTGGTAGAACACAAAAAAATACTCAACGGTATTGCAAAGAAACTGATCGCATCCTCTGATTGGGTATACATCCATGGAGAAGATGACCGTTTATCTGCCACAGTCTTACCCATTTTAAAGCGAGATATGCTTCCTGTAAAAAGTATCAAGGAATGGGCTGGGTCCTTGACCGGCTCTAAATGGAAAGGCGCTTGGAATGAAGAAAGCCCTTCTCGTGCTTTTTTCAATGTCCGTAACTTCTTGCGCGGTCTATATTTGCAGATAACGACCGAAGAGGAACTTCCAAGAAAAGAAGAAAAAGAACAGATCCTTTTGGATGCCATCCAAAACCTGCAACCTTTTTAAAAACACAGAGAAACTCTCAAAATGAACGCAGCACGAAAATATTGGGCGATCTTTCAAACTACCCTGGTCAACTCGCTGGCATACCCCGGCGAGTTGCTTGGGCGTAGTTTGATGATCTTGCCCTTCATGTGGATCTTCTACCAGCTATGGAATGTCACCTTTGCCGCATCTGGATCAGATACCATCAATGGACTGACCTTACACGATACGATGTGGTATTTGATGATGGCGGAGACCATCGAACTCGGCCGCCCGCGGGTGGCACGCACTATTGCAGAGAACGTCAAAGACGGTTCGATAGCCTATCTGCTCAACAAGCCTTACGATTTCATGTTCTATCAATTCAGCTATTCTATGGGCGAGACGGTTTTTCGCTCATTGATGACCGCTATCTTCGGGGGTGCGATGGTCTGGTGGCTGGCTGGACCTCCGCCCGAACTTATCAATTGGCCGCTGGCACTGATCGCTGTCATCGGCGCCTGGATCTTGAATTTCCTGGTCAATGGCATGATCGGGCTGGCGGCTTTTGTCTCCGAAGAAGTTGCGCCTTACGAATGGATCTACCAGAAGTTTGCTTTTATCTTTGGCGGCCTGCTTATTCCGTTGGACTTCTATCCGGGTTGGTTACAGAAAATCGCCTTTGCGCTTCCCTTTCCTGCTATATTGTATGGCCCGGCACGGCTGTTCGTATCTCCAGATACGAGACTTTTTGCGAACATTCTCTGGCAGCAAGCTCTCTGGATTTTAGTGTTGGGTGTTTTGCTGGTCGTTGCGTATCGGCGTGGATTAGCCCGTTTAACGGTCAATGGAGGCTAGGTGAAAGAGGTAAAATTTCTGTTCGCCGTTTGGAAAGCCAACCTGCAATCCGTGATGGAATACCGGGTAGCATTTCTGCTACAAGTATTCGGCATGATGATCAACAATGGCATCTATTTCCTGATCTGGGTGATTTTCTTCGATCGATTCAAGGAAGTTCGCGGTTGGGGATTGAACGACATGTTCGTTACTTATGGCATCATCGCCAGCGGATTCGGACTGGTTTCATTGTTGTTTGGCAACGTCTTCAACCTGGGTGAGGTGATCGCCAAAGGGCGTTTAGACTATTATCTGTCCATGCCCAGGCCGGTACTGTTACACACAGTCGCCAGCCGCAGCATTGCCAGCGGGATGGGCGACTTCACCTACGGGTTTGTGAGTTACGCCCTTTCCGGTCAATACTCCTGGGAGGGGCTCGGTCGCTTTTTGATTGGAACGCTCTGTGCTGCGGCCATTTTTGCAGCTTTTATGATCCTGGTCCAGAGCCTGGCCTTCTGGATTGGTAATACGGCTTATCTCAGTAGTATGGCGTTGAATGCCATCATCACGTTTGCAATTTATCCGATCACACTGTTCGACAATACTGCCAAGTTGATTTTGTTCACACTGATCCCAGCCGCATTGATGGGCGCGTTGCCAGCTCAATTTGTGCACACATTTACCTGGGGGACATTAGCGGAAATCCTTCTCGGGGCGCTGGTCTTCCTCGGTCTGGCGGTAGCAGCTTTCCGCTTGGGGTTGAGACGTTACGAGAGTGGCTCGGGGATTCAGGTAGAAGTTTAGTCAAAGTCCACTACAACAGGATAACAACAATGAATAATGAATTCTTCGAAGAAATCCTTAACAGTCTGCAAGACGGAATCTATTATCTGGATCGCGACCGTATTATTACGTATTGGAATCGGGGCGCAGAGAAACTCACCGGATATTCTTCCACCCAGGTAATTGGAAAATCCTGCCGTGACAATCTTCTCAACCATGTAAACGAACAAGGGGAGTTACTTTGTAATACCCACTGCCCGATGGCTGCCACCATGCAAGATGGTAAACCCCGCCAGGCATATGTTTTTTTTCATCACGCGGAAGGCCATCGGGTCCCCGTGCAGGTTCGCTCTACGCCCATCCGGGATAAAAATGGGGAAATCATTGGAGCTGTTGAGACGTTCAGCAAAGGTGTCTCGCCCGAAGATACCGAACGTCGCATTCGAAAGCTTCAACAAACTGCCATACTCGACCCGCTCACATCCATCGGTAACCGGCGTCATTTGGAGAGACGGCTTGAGGTAAGCCTGATGGATTTTTATGAAAGTCGATTACCGTTTGGGTTATTATTTTGCGATATTGACCATTTCAAAAATTTCAATGATACCTTCGGACACAATCAGGGTGACAATGTGTTGCGCATGGTTTCTCAGACATTGCGGGCTAATATCCGGGAGTCCGATACGATGGGACGCTGGGGTGGAGAAGAATTTCTGATCCTCGTACAAAACATCGAGGCACAGGCGCTTCTGACGCTCGGGGAAAAACTGCTCAATCTGGTCAGACAGTCCCACATAACACTCCCCGACAAACGCAAATTGTCTGTTACCATTTCAATCGGAGGCACCCTGGTGCGTGATAGCGACACGCTCGAATCCGTTGTCGATCGCGCCGATCGGTTAATGTATCAGAGCAAAGCGAATGGGCGCAACCGCATCACAATTGGTTGATTATCTTCTTCCGCAGGTGAAACAAAATCCGTTGTAGCGCTATTTTCTGGTATAATCTCACCCCGTGACTGGTCCTGTCACACGGTTACACTCTCTCATGGGTATGGCTGTGGGCACGGAGACCTGCAAATTCTAGAGAAAGGAAGCATACGTCATGCCGCTCGCAAAGGAAGTAAAAACCAAGGTCATTCAAGATTATCACCGTCACGAAAGTGACACCGGTTCTCCCGAAGTGCAAATAGCCATCTTGACCAAGCGCATCACCCAGTTGACCGATCACCTGCGTGTCAACAAGCACGACGAATCGTGTCGTCGTGGTCTGCTCAAACTGGTTGGACAGCGCCGCCGCCTACTGGCATATCTTCGCAAGAGAGATTACCCGCGTTACCTGAGTTTGACCGAGCAGCTAAACCTGCGTAGAAAGTAAGTCAAGCACGTTAACCCGTAGGGGCACGAACACATCGTGCCCCTACCATTTACAGCCGCTGTCAGGAATTGAATAGTGCTGGCAACCCCGCCAAGGCGGGGCATCCATAACCGGAGAAGTTGCCGTCGCTCTTCAGTCCCTGACCAGGCGGGATAATAGTCAAGGGGCTTGCGCAATTTGATATTGAAGTCGAATCACCAAAATCGCTAAACGAGCGAAGAAAACATCTTCGTGCTTTTTGCATTTCAATAGAAGCGCATGCCCACAACAGGAGAAAAAAATATGAAACCCGAAGTAAGAACTTTTGAAGCCACTGTAGGCTCAGAAACCATCAAATTTGAAACCGGTAAGCTGGCCGGGCAAGCCGGTGGAGCACTCACAATCCAACTTGGAGAAAGTATCATTTTCGCTTCCGCCACCATGGGAGGTGTACGCGAAGGCATAGACTTTTTCCCGCTCAGCGTGGATTTTGAAGAGCGTCTGTATGCTACCGGCAATATTCCGGGCTCGTTCTTCCGTCGTGAAGGACGACCTGGCACAGAAGCCATTCTCACCGCTCGACTCACTGACCGCCCATTGCGCCCGCTCTTTCCCAACGGCATGCGTAACGAAGTTCAGATCATTATGTTTTCGATCTCAGCTGATCGTATCCACCCACTGGATATCCTGGCAATCAACGCCGCATCCACTGCGGTTATGATCTCAGATATTCCCTGGAACGGACCAGTGGGAGCGGTCCGTGTTGGTCGCGTTGACGGAGAATTAATCGTCAACCCCACTTTCGAGCAGCTCGATGCGTCCGATCTGGATTTGCGCATTGCTGGAACGCGCGATGCCATTTTGATGGTGGAATGTGGCGCGAACGAGGTTCCCGAAGATGTCATGGTGGAAGCCTTGGAACTGGGCCACCAGGCCATGCAGCCCATCATCGACTTGCAATTCCAGATGCAGGCTGAGGTTGGAAAAGAAAAACGGGAAGCTACCTTCAACATACCGAATGAGGATCTAGCCAAAAAAGTCTTTGACCGCGTCAGCAGCCCGATGAATGAATTGCTGGATCAACCGCTCACCAAAAAGGAATTCTACGGTGGGATGACCGAAATGAAGGACGCAGTCGTCGAGGAGTTCTGCACCGTTCCCGAAGGGGCCAATGCAGCGGACTATCCTTCGCTTGCCTCTGTACGAGAAGCCTTTGACCAAGCTGAAGGGACCATCGTCCGCGAACGCATCTTAGGCATGGGTAAACGCCCTGATGGCCGCGGCCCGAAAGACTTGCGTGAGTTGTCGGCCGAAGTCAACCTATCCCCACGTGCACACGGTTCTGGCTTATTCACACGTGGTGAAACTCAGGTCATGACCCTGGCAACGCTCGGAACTTTGGGTGAAGCCCAGGAAATCGATTCGCTTAGCCCGACAACCTCCAAACGTTACTTGCACCACTATAACTTCCCGCCCTACTCTGTCGGTGAGGTACGGCCTCTTCGTGGCCAGAGCAGGCGCGAGGTCGGGCATGGTGCGCTGGCAGAACGTGCGCTCGAACCGGTCATCCCAGCAGAGGAATCTTTCCCTTACACGCTGCGTTTGGTATCCGAATGTCTGTCTTCCAATGGTTCGACTTCTATGGCATCCGTCTGTGGATCCACACTGGCACTCATGGATGCAGGTGTTCCCATCAAGGCCCCTGTTGCGGGCATCGCCATGGGATTGATTACGGATGACACGGGCCGCTACAAAGTGCTGACCGATATCCAAGGCACTGAAGACCACCTGGGTGATATGGACTTTAAAGTTGCTGGCACTGCCGAAGGTATCACTGCCCTGCAAATGGATATCAAGATCAGCGGTCTGACTGCTGATATCATGAAAGAAGCGCTGGAGCAGGCACGTGTGGCGCGCATGGCAGTTCTGGACGTTATGCTGGCAGCCATTCCTCAGCCGCGCGCTGAGTTGAAAGATACTGCTCCACGCATCACCACTGTCAAAATCCCGGTTGACAAAATCGGCGCGCTCATTGGTCCCGGCGGCAAGAATATCCGCGCCCTGCAAGAGGAGACCGGCACCAAAATTGACATCGAAGAGGACGGCACTGTTTACATCGCCGCTGTTGAAGGGAGAGGTGCAAAGATTGCCATTGAGCGCATCGAAGCGCTGGGCGAGAGTCCTGAAATCGGTCGTATCTACACCGGCAAAGTAGTTCGTATCGAACCCTTCGGCGCGTTCGTTGAAATCCTGCCCGGCACCGACGGACTGGTGCATATTTCCCAGCTCGATTCTGAACATGTCAAGTCGGTTGAAGATGTAGTCGGTATGGGCGATGAGATCACCGTCATGATCACAGATATCGACCCGATGGGCAAGATCCGTCTTTCACGTCAGGCTGTACTGGAAGGCTGGAGCGCGGAGGAAGCCCGCGAACACGATAAACCGCGCGGCGGGCGTTCCGGCGGAAGTCGCGGCGGACGTGGAAACGACCGCAGAGGCGGTAGTCGTGGTGGCCGTGGCGGACGAAGATAACCACTATTACTTAGATTAAACGAAAAACACGCTTCCAAAATTTTGGAAGCGTGTTTTTCGTTTAAAGTGCTGGAATCTTATTTGATCAACTGACCACGCACAGCGCCATCCGGATAGCTTGAATCCGTTACTAATATGTAATACTGCGTGGGATGCTTCTGAATATCGTGGGCTAATGTTTTATTGATATTGACACAGCCATTAACAGTAGTGTCTCCTAGAGGTCCCCAAGCAGGATCGAGATCCACAACTAAAGGACCGTTCTTACCAGCTGGCGCCTTATAAATGCCTGTACTTGTCGGAGGCCATTCAGACGTAATAAAGTAAATCAACACCCTCATATCGTAACAAATCTGTCCACGACCAGCGTTTACGTTAATGGTCGCTTCGCCATACGCATTTGGATCCCCAGTTCCAGAAGGTACTACCTTGTGCCAATCCAGATATATTTGCTTTGACCTGCCAGCCTGAACATTGAGTAATGGTACCAGCGCCAGAATCAGCACTAAACAAACACTAAATAACATTTTCTTGCGTTGCATTCTTTCTCCTTTCTAAAAATTAATAATTAGAAATCGAAAGAACGGAATTATTTGTGTCGAATAGAATCTTATAACGTTCTCCCGATTCCATCTGGAAGGTTTTCCCCTCAAAATCAATTTTAAGAAATAATAGTAATGAAAGTATTGGGAAAATCTTACAATTCTCTTACATCCAATTCCCCATTGTAGCTTGATGTTTCGAGAAAACTCCGAAGAAAAGAGGAATGCATAGATCATTTCCTCATTTCTTCGGAAAATTTATGTTACGAAAAAATTATTCTTCTCAGGGCAAATCCACACAATTCCCGCTGTTGGCCTGCACCGAGTGGTTGGGGTTGGCAACCAGGGCGCACATTTGATTTGCACCAGCTGGCCTGTCTGACTCACCGTATTGCATAAACGGAGGGTCACCATACTGTCCCCAGGTCAACTTCCAGGGCCCGGATCCCGGCGAGCCTGCCTGATCCGGTGGAACCGTATCAAAGAACATATGAACATGCATTCCCGGTGAATCCGCTGGGTAATTATGAACTTCGTAATCGACCACGTAGTAATAGTTATTATCTAACGTAATATCAGTAATAACAACGTACGGGGTATCAGGCGTAGGTGTGGGTGGACTTGGCGTTTCCGTCGGGATTGCGGTAGGTTCTAATGTGGCAGTATTCTCGGGGACAGCCGTTTCGGTGGGAGCCTCGGTATCCACAACAGCCACAACCGGTTCCTCAGTAGCGGTTGCAGGGTTAGCACCCGGGCCTCCACCAAAAATTTGGCTGGCCGCAAATACTCCGCCAGCGGCTAAACACAATAAGAGGAGACCTCCCCCAGCAAGGACAGGTAGAGATAATCCTAGAAATTTTGGACGCTCACGAGGAGGTGCACTGGCTATAGGCTTGGCCTCCGTTCCTGCATTAGCCGCGCCACCGCCACCAGTTTCGCTCACGCTTTCGACCTTGCGTGCGGGTTGTGGAGGTGGGGTCTCTACAACAGTTCCTCCTGCCGCATCCATCCCGCCCTGGTCTGCCGAGGTATCCTCAGGCAAATCAGCTTCTACCAGGGTTCCCCCTATATTACCTTCATCAGTAAGTGGCTCAACGAAGGTTGCACCCGAAGGCGAAACTGGCTCTTCAACCATGGTTTCTCCAGATGACTTTGGCGTTGAAACCGCATCTGTTTTGGCTTTACTCAATGCGTTCCGCAGGGCAGCGGTCATCTCGGCAGCGGATTGGTAGCGGTCGCCCGGATCCTTCGCAAGCGCTTTATTGATAATGGCTATAAGGTCATTGGGCATATCCGGGTTCAGACTCCTAAGGTCTGGGACCGGGTCGTTGACGTGCATCATCATCAGGGTCATCGCGGAATCAGCCTTGAAGGGAGGCTGACCGCTGACCATTTCGAAGAGGGTCACACCCAAAGAATAGATGTCCGAACGATTATCAGGATTTTCTCCCTTGATCTGCTCCGGAGACATATACATCGCGGTTCCAACCACCGCTCCTGTAGCAGTGTGCCGCTGCCCCCCGACGATCTTGGCAATCCCAAAATCCATCAGGATGGCCTGGCCGCTGACGCTGAGCATCAGGTTGGCCGGTTTGATGTCACGATGGATCATGCCACGCTGATGGGCGTAACCGACCGCATCACAGATTTCGGCCATATATTCCATCGCCTTGGTGCTCGACAGTTTCCTGCCGCTCTCGTTCAGTCGTTCCAAATGTTGTTGAACCGTCTCCCCAGGCACGAACTCCAACACCATGTAATAGGCGTCACTCTCTTCATCGTGGTTGAAGTCATACACCTGAATAATATTGGGGTGCCGTAACTGTGCCACCGCCGCGGCTTCTTCTTCAAAGCGGCTGACAAAGCCCGGGTCACTGGATAAATGCGCATGGATCATTTTTATCGCAACCACGCGCTTCAAATTTGGGTCGGTTGCTTTATACACCGCCGACATACCGCCCTGCCCCAGCAACTCTTCCAATTGATAACGCCCACTCAGGCTTTTTCCAATCCAGGTATTAGACATCGCTTATCTCCAAAAAATTGAATAATGCAAAACTTGGTTTATCATAACAAAATAACTCTCAATAAATCTACCACAACATTGCCACTGATTATCTATTCGATCAACCACAACCAGGTATTATCGAACGTGCATTCACTCTTCCCCGATTCACTCAACACAACCATCGCCACAAATCCGCGCTCGAAAAGCTTATCTGTACTGTTCGCTTCACGCTGACGAGCTTGATAATCGGCTGTAATCTGGGTAGCTACAGCCTGCTGTTCTGCCACTTGCTTTCTGTAAAGACTCATCGCATCCGCATCACCTACGTTAGGCGGTTGTTGTGGTACGGGCGGAATACCCGGTAGAGAAACAGGGTCGCTGGGATCGATTTCACCGATCAAAGTGTCATTCGTATAAACTGAAAATCTATTCCCCCGGCCAACTACTGTCAAGCGATTTGTTACGTTGTTTTCCCAATTAAAGTTTGGATCGATTCCGTAGGCATAAATATCCCTGCCGCCGACCACATTTCCATCCACCATAGTTGCAAACAAAAGATGTCCACTCGCGCCGCGTGTGAGGATGGTCATATACTGGCTCAGGGCATTCTTGTTCCCATTCGAACGCAGCACAAAACCGCAACCTGAAGTGCCGTATTGTGTGTTCCACGTAATATCAGAGGAAACTACAAAATCCTGCGCCACAGTGGCGATAAAGTTGTTTACATAATCATAGGACATGTAGCCATCGACTTCCAAAGAAACCGGCGGATGAATCCATCCCGGGCGTCCCTCAGACGGGTCGACTCCATATTTTGGCAATTCCGCCACGAAAGGCGCGAAAGCCGTAGCCGTTGCCGCCCGCGCTTCATCGTTCAGAGCAGACTGGGCAGCCTGGGTTGCGTCCAATGCTTGACTTTGGATAGTGGCTTCCGCCTGGGCAGTTTCCACAGGCGCATTGGGTTTTTCTTTTCCAGCAGCCTCTACAGTTGCAGTTCCACGGACAGAAGCACTGATAGCTTCAAGCGTGGCTTCTCTGGCAGCATCCTCTCCAGCACCTGGGCTACAGGCGCTGAACAAACTGATTAATA
>JASFRG010000133.1:0-13948 GCA_050115035.1 Anaerolineales bacterium
AAGTGTGACACCATATCCGCGTTCCAGCGGACTGATAACAAACTTGCCGTAATTGCGTGCTTCTGCGTCACGCTCGATCTTTGGCATAACCATATTCGTGATACCCGTCACGGTTCACCTCTCCCTAATTTTCAGAACATGTGCTGACCGTTGAATGTGCAGCGGTCAGCACTCAGTTTACTAACGTCGCGAGTAATACTCAACGATGAGCTGTTCGTTCAAGCTACCGTCGATTTCAACACGCTCAGGCAGGCGCTGAACAACACCCGTCATCTCCTTGATATCCCGGGTTAACCATTCGGGCGGCGTGCGCGATTCTGCAAACGCATTCAACTCTTTGAAGTAGGTCAATCCCTGTGAGCCTTCACGGATCGCGATCTCGTCGCCATCTTTGAGCAACATAGAAGGCACATCCGTTCGACGGCCGTTCACTGTAAAGTGGCCGTGGGTAACTAATAAACGCGCCTGCGCGCGACTGGATGAAAAGCCAAGACGATAAATAACGTTGTCCAGGCGGGATTCCAGAATCTGCAACAGGTTCAAGCCTGTCAGACCACGACGTTTGAGAGAAACCTTGTAATAACGACGGAATTGTCGTTCCATCAAACCATAGATACGGCGTGCGCGTTGCTTAGCACGCAACTGCCGGGCAAAGTCGGACTCACGTCCGCGATTACGACCGCCGCCACGGCTCATCATTCGTCCGTGTTGCCCGGGGGCAAAGTCACGTTTTTCAAATGAGCATTTAGGTGTGAAGCAACGATCACCTTTTAGGAATAACTTTTCGCCTTCACGTCGGCAAAGTTTACATACCGGTCCAAGTCTTTTTGACATAATTATCTAACCTCAAACATAACTATACACGGCGCTTTTTTGGAGGCCGGCAGCCATTATGAGGTACCGGTGTGATATCCGAGATCGAGCGCACTTTCATACCAGCGGCCTGCACTGCACGAATGGCATTTTCGCGACCAGGTCCAGGGCCTTTAACAAAAAGTTCTACTTCTTGAATGCCCAGATTTTGAGCAGCCTTTACTGCCTGCTCGGCAGCCAGGCGCGCGGCGAAGGGTGTGCTCTTTCGAGACCCCTTAAAACCGGCAGAGCCAGAACTACCCCAGGCCACAGTATTACCCTGCAAATCGGTCACGGTAACAATGGTGTTATTGAATGATGCAAAGATATGCACCTGTCCAGATGACAGGCTGCGTTTCGCCTTTTTGGCGCCACCAGAGCGACGCTGAGAACGTACACTTTTAGCCATATTGCCTCTCTAACCTTTATTTCTTCGCGCCACGGCGACGTCCGCGACCGGCTACTGTCTTCTTCGGGCCTTTGCGGTTGCGTGCATTTGTACGAGTTCGTTGTCCGCGTACAGGAAGGTTGCGACGATGGCGCAGTCCGCGATAACAACCGATCTCAATTAAGCGCTTGATGTTCATCTGAACAGAGCGACGCAGGTCACCTTCAACAATATAATTTTTCGAAATATATTCACGCAACGCAGCGGCATCTGCCTCTGTCAAATCCTTGACACGGGTGTCAGGATTAACTTCAGTTTCTGCCAAAATCTGACGCGCGCGCGCAGGCCCGATCCCATAAAGGTAGGTCAGGCCAACTTCAACCCGCTTATTGCGGGGCAGGTCAACGCCTTCAATTCTCGCCATAGTTCACACTATCCTTGTCGCTGCTTATGCTTAGGATTTTCGCAGATCACATACAATCTGCCTTTGCGCCGTACAATTCTGCACTTGGCGCAGCGTTTTCTAATGGATGGTGAGACTTTCATGATTTCAAATCTCCTTGCTTAATCCAAGGCTGTCTATACAGCCAAAGGTTTTATTATACTCTTTCATTTTTTATCCGTCCAGCAAAACCGTTGATGCTTTTTTGGGACTAAAGGACAGTCAGGATGAGAGGATCACCTTCGGTGACTGCTACACTGTGTTCAAAGTGAGCGGTCAACGACCCGTCAGCAGAGACTACAGTCCACTGGTCAGATAAGACGCGCGTGGCAGAGGTACCTACCAAAACCATCGGTTCAAGCGCGATAGTCATTCCCGGACGAAGAGGCAGACCGCGTCCAGCTACCCCATAGTTGGGGACCTGTGGGCCCTCATGCATCTGCCGCCCGACACCATGGCCAGTATATTCGCGCGTTACGTAAAAGCCACGGCTTTCGACAAATTGTTGTATCGCCGCCGACACATCTCCGGTTCGATTGCCCGACCGCATCTTATCGATGGCAGCCTGCAAGGCACCTTCTGTCACTTCTAAGAGTTCCTGGGCTTGTGAGGAAATTTCTCCTACACCAGCAGTAAAAGCTGAGTCGCCCACAAAACCATTAAACACGGTTCCGCAATCAATTGAGACGATATCACCTGCTTTAAGCTTACGTTTTTTGCGAGGAATACCATGCACCAATTCCTGATTGATACTGACCGTGATTGAAGCCGGGAACGGTGGATACCCGTATCCCTTGAACGGCGATATACATCCGTGTTCCCGCAGCACATCCTCAGCAGCCGCGTTGAGGTCGGCTGTGGTAACACCGGGTTGTAAAAGTGCTTTGACGGCCGCCAAAACCGTCGCATTGATTTTGCCCGCTTCGCGCATACGTTCCAACTCAGCAGGACTTTTTACATGTATCTGGCGTTCCCAACTCATTTTTTATAATCTACTTTTCCAGTGCCTTCACCAGTTCGGTTGTAACCTTTTCAATCGGTTGTGCACCATTGATCTCGACCAGTTTTCCAGCTTCGTGATAATATTCGATAAGCGGAGCTGTTTGTTTTCTGTAAACCTGGATGCGGTTCTTGACAGTTTCAACCTTGTCATCATCACGCTGGTACAGCTCGGATCCGTCCAGATCGCAAACGCCAGGTTCCTTCGGAGGGTTGAAGGTTGCATGGAAAACATGTCCATTGGCGCGGCAGGTCCAACGCCCGGAAAGACGCGTGACAAGCACTTCTTCATCCGCATTCACAAAAGGAACATAGTCCACGTCACCACCAAATTCAGCCAGCATCTGCTTGAGCGCATCCGCCTGTGCCGGGGTGCGGGGAAACCCATCGAGAATAGCACCAGCCCGACAGTCTGAGCGTGAGAGACGCTCACGGACCATCGCTATCGTCACATCATCCGGCACCAGTTCGCCCTTGTTCATGTACGATTGAGCAACTCGGCCAAGTTCGGTCTGATTCTTTATATTTTCACGGAACAGGTCACCCGACGATACGTGTACCAGACCTGTCTTCTCCGCCAGAATTTTTGCTTGCGTTCCTTTTCCAACGCCCGGAGGGCCAAGCATCACGATGTAGGTTGCCATTCCTTTTTTCCTTAGCGCACTAATAGTGAATCTTGATAGCCATGCATCTTAAGTTCAGCATCGATGTTCATAAACGTGTCACGTACCACACCAACTACAATCAGCAACCCCGCCGATGAGACCAGGAAGATGCCTGCACTCCCTGACGTGGCTGGTACAAGCAACTGCAAAAGGAAAGGCATGATCGCCACAAGGCCTAGGAAGAGCGCACCCGGTAAGGTAATGCGCCGCTGAACTTTTGTCAGATACTTCTGTGTAGCCGGGCCACGGTTGACACCCGGAATCTGAGCACCAACGCGTTTCAGGTTTTCGCCATAATTTTGCTGCGCGAACAACACGTCCGTGTAGAAAAAGGCGAACACAACTACAAACAGGAAATAGATCAACCAGTATCCCCAGGAACTTACGCCGCTTGGATTGAAGAAATTTTGCGTGTTTATAGCAAAGTTTCGTACCCATTCGGTTTGGGAATTCTGGAAATAGCTGGCAACAATGGCCGGAAACTGCAGCAACGCACTGGCAAAAATGAGCGGGATCATGCCCGCCAGGTTAACCATCAACGGAAGCGTGCCTTTAACCGGCATGGACATACGATTGCCCACGCGGCGGCCAGGATACATCACCGGTACATTGCGGCGCCCTTGCTGGACAAAGACAATTGCGAAGATCGTTGCAATAATCACTATAATTGTAAAGGCCAACAGGAACCAGCGGTTCTGTTCATCGGACATAATAATGCCGATATTGCGAGGGATTTGCGCTACGATACCTGCAAAGATGACCAGAGAAAGACCCTGTCCACGGATACCGAACTCGGAGATCAACTCACCCAGCCAAATCGCAAACATGGTTCCAGCAGTCATGGCGAGCAAAGCTGTCAGTGAAGGAAGCAGAGCTTCTCCACTGAATCCAAAAGGTAGCACAGTTTGCAAACCAATTTGCCGTGCAAATGAGTTCATGATGTTGATCTGCCCAATTGCAGATAAAGCAGCCATCGGCACAGCCAGATAATACGTCCACTTTTCCATCCACTTACGGCCCTCGCGTGGATCATCTTCCATACGTTGTTGCAATGCAGGGATGATCGGCGTCAGCAGTTGCAAAATAATCTGGGCGGTAATATATGGATAAACACCCATCGCTAGGATGGAGAAATTCGAAACAGTACCACCAGAAAGCAGATCCAGAAACCCTACAAAACCACCTTGCGTCGAGGCACTCTGACTGAGAGTTGCCAAGACGGTGAGATCTACACCAGGCGCAGGTACATTGGCCGCTAAACGGTACAAAGCAAGCAGCCCCAGTGTGATCAGCAACTTACGGCGGATATCATGGGATTTCCAGAGAAAGCGCCATCCTGAAAAGGTGGTTTTCATTTAATTCTCCTCGTTCAAGATTGACCAATTATCTCAACGCTTCCACCGGCTTTTTCGATCTTAGCCTTGGCACTCGCGCTTACGCGATGGACACACACTTTGAGAGCAACATCGACATCACCTCTCCCAAGGATAACGACCGGGTTATCGGAATCACGAAGCAAGCGTACCTCATCGAGAGTCTCGGGAGTAACATCTGCTTCTGCTTTGAAGGCATCACTCAACTGATCTAGATTGACTTCATTGTATTCAATCTGATTGGGAGGCGTGAAGCCCTTACCACGCATAAACGGCAGGCGGCGGAAAAATGGCAGATTACCGCCCTGTCGGTACAGGTGCCCACCAGAGCCAGAGCGCGATTTTTGTCCCTTGGTACCGCGACCAGCTGTTTTTCCCTGACCAGCTGAAATGCCGCGTCCGACGCGTTTGCGGTTCTTCTTTGCGCCTTCATTGGGCGCGAGATCGTGTAGTTTCATAATTACATTCCTACTCTTCGACCTTGATCAAATGAACAACTTTGTTGAGCATACCGCGTATAGCGGGTGAATCGTTGTGCTCGACAATCTGATTTACCCGGCGCAGTCCCAACGCCCGTACGGTTGCCTTCTGGTCTTTGGAATAACCAATCGGGCTTTTTACCAACGTCACGCGCAGTGACTTGCCAGATTTAGTTTTCTTAGGCATTCTGCTTCCTCCGCTCCCAGAAAGGTAACAAGTCTTCTACTTTCTTTCCGCGGCGCGCAGCTTCCTCTTGCGGGGATTTTAAATTATCCAACGCATCGAATGTTGCCATAACTACATTCAGCACATTAGCGCTGCCCATAGACTTGGTGAGTATGTCGCGCACGCCAGCAACTTCCAGCACGGCGCGTACACCACCTGCGGCGATAACACCCGTACCAGGCGAAGCCGGTTTGAGCAGGACACGCGCACCAGCTATCTTTCCCAGAATTTCATGCGGGATCGTCGTCCCAGCCAGATTCACAGTCCGCAAATCTTTACGAGCGCGTTCGGAGGCCTTGCGCATCGCATCCGGCACAGCATTGGCTTTACCAATACCCATGCCGATGTTTCCACGTTTGTCACCGGTCACAATTGTGACGCGGAATTGGAAACGGCGACCGCCTTTAACAACTTTCGCAACGCGGGCAATTTCGATTACACGTTCTTCGAACTGTTCTTCGAATTGATCTTTATCTAAATTCTTATAATTCGCCATATCGCTTCTCCACTTGGCCTAAAACTGTAGACCGTTTTCACGTGCGCCGTCCGCAAGAGCCTTGACGCGGCCCATATAACGGAAACCACCGCGATCGAAAACAACAGATGTGATGCCCTTACTTTTAGCACGGTCAGCCACAGCTTGACCAACCAGTTTCGCCTGTTCAGTTTTGTTTAAATCTTTCATTTTCTTGCGCAATTCACCATCTACAGACGAAGCCGCAACCAGCGTACGCCCGGTCTGATCATCGATGACCTGGGCATATATTTCAGTTATGCTGCGAAACACATTCAGACGCGGACGCTCTGGGGTACCTGCAAGATTTTTACGTACCCGAGCATGGCGACGTATGCGCGCAACAGATCGATTCTTTGCTGCCATCGGTTACATAACTCCTTTACCAGCCTTACCAGCTTTGCGACGGATGTATTCACCCGCATAACGAATGCCCTTGCCATGATAGGGTTCCGGAGGACGTACATTACGGATATCAGCCGCAACTTGTCCAACCTGTTCCTTGTCGTAACCAAGCACCTTGATCTGACGGGTTTTGGAATCCGCCTCGAAACTGATCCCCTCAGGAGGATCCATTTCAACGGGGTGAGAATAACCTACATTCAACACCAGCTTCTTACCACTCACTTCGGCGCGATACCCAACACCTTCCACTTCCAACACAATTTCAAAGCCAGTGCTGACACCATGTACCATATTTGCAATCAATGCACGGGTGGTTCCATGCAAAGCGCGCTCTGCAGGAGCATCGGACTTGCGTTCAACAGTGATCACATCTCCATCCATCCTAATTCCGATGAGCGGAGAAAAGGTGCGCTTCATCTCACCTTTGGGACCTTTCACGTGAACGTTCGAGCCCTTGATATCTACCTGCACGCCACTTGGGACTTCCACTGGCATGCGTCCAACTCGAGACACTTCTTACCTCCTGCCTACCAAACTTTACAAAGGATTTCGCCACCGACACCCATCTGGCGGGCACGCTGACCTGTCATAACACCCTTGGGTGTAGATAAGATCGCGACACCAATACCAGAGAGCACCCAGGGAATATCCTGTTTCTTTGTATAGATGCGACGGCCGGGTTTGCTAACACGCTCAAGACCGCTGATAACTGGACGCCGCTCGCGACGCTCGCCCACATATTTGATCTTGACACGCAAAACTTTGAAACCAGCCTGTTCACCTTCTGCCACTTCAAAATTCTCAATAAAGCCTTCATCCTTCAAAATCTTAGCTATTTCGGCTTTGATCTTGGAACTGGGCATTGCCACTTGCGAGTGACCCGCCATCACACCATTGCGGATGCGAGTCAGCATATCAGAAATAGGATCCGTAAAACTCATGCTTTTACCTCCACCCGACTACCAGGACGATTTCGTCACGCCGGGGATTTTCCCCTGCAAAGCCAGCTCACGGAAGCAAATTCGGCACAACCCGAAACGGCGCATATACCCTCGCGGGCGACCGCAGCGTTGACACCGATTTCGAACCCGGACAGCATAACGTCGATTCAACTCACGATATTGCATACATTTTTTCGCCATATTTACGCTTCCTTCTTGAAAGGCATACCAAGCAACTGCAACAAAACACGTGCCTGGTCATCAGTTTCAGCCGAAGTTACGATCGTAACTTCCATGCCTCGCAGTTTGTCAATTTTGTCATAGTTGATTTCCGGGAAAATCAACTGGTCACGCAAACCCAAGGTGTAGTTTCCGCGGCCATCAAAAGCATTCGGGGATACGCCTCGGAAGTCACGAACCCGTGGCAGTGCCACATTCATCAAACGGTCCAGAAAGGCCCACATGCGTTGACCACGCAGGGTCACTTTGGTACCAATGATGACGCCTTCTCGTAATTTGAAGGCTGCAACGCTCTTGCGTGCCCGGGTTGTCACTGGTTTTTGACCCGTAATTTGCGTCAGATCAGAAACGGCCGCATCTAGCGCCTTGGGGTCTGCCATGGCTTCGCCCAAACCGATATTGACGACAACTTTCTCGATGCGCGGTATCTGCATCACGTTTTTGAAGTCGAACGATTTAAGCAGAGCCGGTGCGACATCTTTTTTATATTGTTCTTGCATACGATTCATAATCAATGCTCCACAAGCTAATCAATAATAGCTTCGCATTTTTTGCATACCCGATGAGCGCCCTCTTCATCGCGTTGTACATTGACGCGTGTAGGCTCTCCGCACTTCGGGCATACTAACATCACATTTGAAATGTGCATCTTACCTTCAAACTGGATGCGGCCAGGGTTGATCTGTCGTCCTGCCTGGGTCTGGACCTGAGCCTGGTGCTTGGTGCGAATGTTGACACCCTGCACCACCACACGTCCTTCATCGGGCAGCACGTTAATCACTTCACCGCGTTTTTCTTTATCTTCAAGGCGTCCGCTGATCACTTCAACAGTATCGCCCTTGCGAATCTTCACTTTCATTCTTTACGCTCCCAAACTGACCTATAAAACTTCCGGGGCCAGCGATACGATCTTCAAAAAGCCCTTTTCACGAAGTTCGCGAGCCACGGGGCCAAAAATGCGGCTCCCTTTCGGGTTTTTTCCGTCGGTATCCAGAATAACTGCGGCATTGTCATCAAAGCGAATATAAGAGCCATCTTCACGACGCCACTCTTTCGCAACGCGCACAACTACTGCTCGCACGATTTCGCTCTTTCTGACTGCACCTTGCGGCGTAGCCGATTTAACGGTGGCAATCACAATGTCGCCAATTGAACCGTATCTGACCCTTGAACCACCGGTTACCTGGATAACAAGCAGTTCTCGAGCACCTGAATTATCCGCTACTTTAAGGCGGGATTCCTGCTGGATCATAGCTTATTCTCCAACGCTCTCATCGAGGTCAACAGAAGCAGTGACTTCGACACCAGCATCTTCCGTGCGAATTTCGCGTTTAATGATGCTTTCAACAACCCAATGCTTCTCACGCGAAATCGGTTTTGAGGCAACTATTTTGACTTCATCACCGATTTGACATCCCAATTCATCATGCGCTTTGACGCGCTTACTGGAATGGACAACCTTTTTATATAAAGGGTGACGGTAAGTACGCGTAATCTCAACCACAACCGTCTTAGTCATCTTGTTACTGGTGACGAAGCCAGTCATACGACGACGATTATTCATGCTTCACCTTCTGCTTCAATAGTCTGCTCACGCAGGATCGTCTCCATGCGGGCAATATCGCGGCGCACGATACGTAAACGACTGGTATCAGTCAATTGTCCGGTTACCTGCTGGAATCGGAGCTTCATCAATTCCTCACGAGCATCCGCCAACCTGGATACAATTTCTTCCGAGCCTAGAGCACGGATCTCACTGGACTTCATGCCTGCTCTCCTGCTTCATCATCACGTGCCACGATCTTGGTTTTGATCGGGAATTTATACTGCGCATGTTTCAACGCCGAAATCGCGATATCACCCGGCAAACCACCAACTTCAAACATAATACGTCCGGGTTTCACCGTAGCAACATAATATTCAACAGTTCCCTTGCCTTTACCCATTCGGGATTCAGCAGCGCGCTGTGTATAAGGTTTAGCCGGGAATATACGAATCCAAACCTTACCACGACGTTTCATTTCACGTACCATAGCACGGCGCGCAGCCTCAATTTGACGGGCAGTGATCCAGCCCGGCTCCAATGCCTGGAGCCCGAACTCACCGAATGACACCTCCGCACCACGCAAGGCCTTCCCTTTCATACGACCGCGCATTTGCTTGCGCCATTTAACTCGTTTTGGCATCAACATAGCAACTAACCTCTTTTCAAATACGACCAGGCAGCGCGGCCTATTCGCTCACGTACACGCCTTCTGTCGTATCAACAGTTTCTTCCACTTCAGGCATAGACTCGCCCTTATAAATCCAGACCTTAACACCAATTGCGCCGTAGGTAGTGGTTGCACTTGTGTTGGAAAAATCAATCTTTGCACGAAGTGTCTGCAAAGGCACACGCCCATCGCGCAACCAGACTGTACGTGCCATTTCCGCGCCAGACAAGCGACCACTGACCATGATCTTGATCCCTTGCGCACCAGAACGCATCGCTTGCTGAATTGCGCGTTTCATCGCGCGGCGATAGCTAATACGACGCTCTAACTGATCCGCGATGTTCATCGCTACCAACTTGGCATCCAGATCTGGGGAGTCGATCTCTTTAATGTCTAACTCCACCTTTTTCCCAATCAAGGTTTCCAAACCCGCACGAATCTTTTTCACTGATTCACCTTTCCGGCCAATCAAAACACCGGGTTTAGCAGTGTAAATTGCAACACGAATTTTGCCTGGGAAACGCTCAATTTCAATACGAGATACACCAGCACGGTTTTGCAAAACTGCGTCAGGCATCTCATCGCGTAACTTTCGTACGTCAGCGGAATGAGCTGCTCCACCTTTAGAAGGGATACCCGTCAATAAATTACGAATAGCCAGGTCCTGATGCAACTGTTCGCGATATTGAGCACCCTCAGCAAACCAACGCCCTTGCCAGGTCTCATTTACGCCCAGGCGCATACCTACCGGATGAACTTTACGTCCC
This sequence comes from Anaerolineales bacterium, assembly GCA_050115035.1. Taxonomy (GTDB): domain Bacteria; phylum Chloroflexota; class Anaerolineae; order Anaerolineales; family Villigracilaceae; genus JAABUE01. The sequence goes on from JASFRG010000133.1 coordinate 10,505, forward strand.
ATAAACTCTCCTTTGAATTCTTCCTATCCAGGCCCGGTTACAGACCGCGCTCACGCAAAACAACAGTAACATGTGATGTCCGCCGCAGAATAGGTTTAAAGCGGCCACGAGCTCCAAAACGACGCCAACGACGGGTAGGAGCCTCATCGGCAAAAATCTTAGCTACGTACAAATCATCGCGACTGATGCCATAATTTTCTTCAGCGTTAGACACTGCGGAGGCCAATAATTTCCGAACCGGTTGCGCAGATCGTTTTTGAACGAAGCGCAACATTTCCATAGCTTCGACTACATCCTTACCACGAACCAGGTCAATGACCAAGCGAACCTTTTGAGCCGAAAGAGGAAGAAATCGCAACTTAGCTTGAAAATCCTGCATGGTTTCCTCTTATTTCTTCTCCGCTAAGTGACCACGGAAGGTCCTCGTTGGGGCAAATTCTCCCAGGCGGTGTCCAACCATATTTTCTGTGATGTAAATAGGCACATGACGACGGCCATCGTGCACGGCAATCGTGTGACCAACCATCTGCGGAAAGATCGTACTTGCGCGACTCCAGGTCCGGATGACTTTCTTCTCACTCTTCTGGTTCATCGCCTCAATTTTCTGAAGCAGTTTCGGCTCAATAAACGGGCCCTTTTTCAACGATCGTGACATATCTACTTACCTCATTAACTCTCAGCGCCTAGCGGTTCTTCTTTTTTCTACGTCGGCGCACAATGTACTTTTCCGTCTGTTTGTTACGACGGGTCTTATACCCTAAAGTTGGTTTACCCCATGGGCTCTTCGGCCCGGGGAGACCAATCGGCTGGCGACCTTCACCACCACCATGGGGATGGTCGCGTGGGCTCATCGCAGATCCGCGCACAGTCGGGCGAATACCGAGATGGCGTTTGCGACCAGCCTTTCCTAGTTTGATGTTACTGTGGTCAACATTACCAATCTGGCCTACGGTTGCATAGCAAACCTGTCGGATTAAACGGACCTCAGTGGAAGGCATGCGGATTTGTGCAAAGTCGCCTTCTTTAGCCAGTAACTGAGCTGCACTGCCTGCTGATCGTACCAATTGGCCGCCTTTACCTTCGCGCAGCTCGATATTGTGGATAGTGGTACCAACCGGAATGCTAGATATCGGCAAAGCATTACCCGGGCGAATATCGGCATTTGGACCAGACATCACGGTATCACCAACACGCAAACCTAACGGTGCAACGATATAGCGTTTCTCACCATCAGCATAGTGCAAGAGAGCCAGACGAGCCGTGCGGTTCGGATCATATTCAATCGCAGCCACCTTCGCGGGGATATCGTGCTTATTGCGTTTGAAATCCACAACACGGATTGCACGTCGATGTCCACCGCCACGATGACGAACAGTCACACGACCGTGGGTATTGCGGCCACCTCGCTTGCGAAGCGGCAACAATAATGAGCGTTCCGGCTTGGACTTGGTAATTTCTTCAAAGGTATGCCCGGTCATTCCACGTTGACCAGGGGTTACCGGTTTATACTTTTTTACGGGCATTACTGCACCCCTTCAAATATCTCTAGGGTTTCCCCTTCAGCCAGGGTAATAATTGCCTTCTTAAAACCAGGACGGCGTACTAAAAGACGGCGGCTGCGAGCGCGACGTCCGCGCTTGGCAGGGGCATTAATAATATTCACGCGTACCACATCAACATCAAACAGTGTTTCAACTGCGTCCTTCACCATAGTCTTGGTTGCTTTACCATCTACCACAAAGGAATATTGGTTAAGGCTACTAGACTGATAACTGGACTTCTCTGTGATCAACGGGCGAACAAGCACATCATAAATCGTATTCATGCTTCTTCTCCTATCCGAGGTGTGCTTCCAAAGCTTCAAGAGCCTTGAGCGGTAAAATCACCTTGTCGTATCCAAGTAGATCTCGGATATTCAGGTAACTGGCTAACAAGACCTTGGCTGCAACCAAATTGTCAGCGGAACGCATGACTGTATCGTATGACTGATCTTTTTCAGCCATCAAGACCAGGACACTGGCCTCTCCCACAAGTTTATCCAAAGCTTCAGCCATCAACCGCGTCTTCGGTTCAGACAACGTCACATCGTCGACGACAACAATGCCCGCTTCCGCTGCTTTGGCAGAAAGCGCCGATCGAAGCGCCGCGCGGCGCATTTTCTTGGGCATAGCCTGCTCGTAACTGCGCGGACGAGGGGTATGGGCACGGCCACCACCTGTCCACTGCACAGCGCGAATAGAACCTTGACGAGCACGGCCAGTTCCCTTTTGACGCCACGGTTTGCGGCCTCCACCGGCTACCTCACTTCGAGTTTTGGTCTTATGCGTTCCAAGGCGCGCATTCGCCATCTGGCGGACATAGGCCTGGTGCATCAAATCAACATTAATCGGCGCCTCGAAGACAGTCACAGGTAAGTCAACCTGCTTTACCTTCTTGCCTTTCATATCGAAAACGTCTACTTTCATCGCTTTCATACTCCAATCACAGCGCCTTCTGCTTGCGCGCCTCTTTAACCATAATCAGACCGCCCTTGGGACCGGGAACAGCGCCTCGTACGCCAAGCAGATTTCGCTCGACGTCAACAAGGATGACCTTCAGGGCAGATGCCGTTACACGCTTATTACCCATATGACCTGGGCTACGCGAGCCTTTATAAACACGGCCTGGTGTCGTACCTGAACCACGCGAACCGGGTGCACGATGACGATCTGACTGACCATGCGTTTTCGGTCCACCGCCAAAACCATATCGCTTGACACCACCGGCAAAACCTTTACCTTTGCTGGTACCAATTACGTCCACACGTTCGCCAACAGCAAAAGCTTCTACCGTGACTTTCTCACCCACATTAATTTCCGGATTCTTGATACGGAATTCGCGCAAAAAACGCATTGGGGGGATTTCATTGGCTTTGAGATGTCCCAGTTCTCCGCCCGTCAGGCGTTTGGGATTGATTTCACCAAAACCGAGCTGAACCGCCGAGTATCCTTCCTTCGCAGGCTGACGGATCTGCGTAACATAACATGGCCCAGCTTCGATGAGTGTCACAGGATGAGCGACACCTTGTTCATCGAAGATCTGGGTCATACCGATCTTCTTTCCAATAAGCCCTTTTAACATGCTCAGTTTTCTCCTTCAAAAAGTAATGTCGAGACTGTCAGCCTGGGCTTAGGCTGCATCATCTCCACACAGAGCAGTCAACCGGTCCGGCGCGACGCGTGAGTTTTTTTGCGTCCACACACAGACAAATTCTTTCCCTGTGCTGTCTTACCATACTAACAGGTCTGACGGTCGAACAAGTCAGACCTGTTTAGTTCCAAATGATTAGATTTTTATCTCGATGTCCACACCCGCAGGCAGGTTGAGGCGCATCAGCATATCGATGGTTTTCGAGTCAGGATCGAGTACATCAATCAAGCGATTGTGTGTTCGGATCTCGAAATG
>JASFRG010000134.1:0-13928 GCA_050115035.1 Anaerolineales bacterium
ATCCTGCCGCCTGACGTGGCAGCCAAATACGGCATTTTGCCTGGCACCAAAGTCCGTCTGGACGAAGGCGAGAACTTTGTCCGTATGCACAGGCCGGTGACGCACCTCACCAAGGTCTACATTGAACCTACGGTGGAATGCAACCTGGATTGCATCACCTGCTTTCGCAACGCCTGGGATCAACCTATGGGGCGCATGAGCGATGAAACCTTCACTACCATCATGGAAAGTCTGAAGAAGCTCGATCCCATTCCCGATGTGTACTTTGGCGGTATTGGTGAACCACTTTTCCATCCTAAAACTATAGATTGGATCGCGGAAGTCAAATCGCTGGGAGTCAAGGTGGAACTGATCACCAATGGTACAACCCTGACGGAGAAGAAATCACAGGAATTGATCGACGCTGGTCTGGACATGCTCTGGGTCTCTATTGACGGCGCTTCCCCAGAGAGTTATGCGGATGTACGCATGGGGGCAGAACTACCTAAAATTATTGATAATTTGAAGCGTCTGTTTAAAATGAGAAAGGGTGGGCATTTTCCAATACCTGAGATTGGGGTTGCGTTTGTTGCTATGAAACGCAATATCAACGACCTGCCAAAGATTATCAAAATGGGCCATGCCTTTGGTGCAAGATACTATTCTGTAAGCAACGTTCAACCTGTAACAGCTGAATTACAGGAAGAACGTCTTTACACACGTACCATGCGCAACATTGCTTACCTGCCCTCTCCTGTCCTGCCAAAACTCAGCCTGCCTAAAATTGATTTCAACGAAGAAACTCAAGCCGCTTTGACAGAAGCTTTCAACAGCGGATGTAACGTCAGCTTTGCTGGTAATAACTGGGGTGGTGCAAATGATGTATGCACTTTTGTCGAAAGCGGAACCATGTCGATTGCCTGGACCGGAGATGTCAGCCCGTGCTGGCCGTTGATGCACACGCACACCAGTTTCTTGCATGACAAACCGCGCCTTTCTAAAAAGCATATCATTGGCAATGTGAGCGAACATTCGCTCTCGGACCTTTGGTTTGCTCCCGATTATGTGGCTTATCGCGAACGACTGCACAATTTCGTCTTTGCCCCTTGCACGTTCTGCGGTGGTTGTGACTTTTCAGAAGAAAATGTCGAGGACTGTTTAGGTAACGTAGAATTTCCTGTTTGTGGAGGTTGTCTGTGGGCACAGGGGATTGTTCAATGCCCGTAGGGTAATTTGTTTTTGAAAATGGGGGATTTTTTGTTATACTGCTCCCATGCAAGCACGTTTCTATGCTAATATGCGAACCGTAATTGGAATATCCTCTTTGAATGTGGATGATCCTAAAGTTGACTCGTTTCGTAAATTGGTTGCCTATTTGGTTGAACTATATCCAGATACTGAATTTCATTTATTAGACTCAAATGGTGACTTGCGCCAGGATGTACCTGTATATGTAGATGGACGCAATCCGCGCTTAATGCCAACGGGGATTGATACTCCCCTTAAATCAGACTCTATTGTCAGTTTTTTCTCGCCCATTGCCAGTGGACGGATGAATGTGGAAGTACTCCGCGATTCGAATTTTAAAAATAGGAGTGGCAGATGATCGTCAATTTTTATGCTACCTTACGTGATATTGCTGGCGGAAAGGCTATTGAATTCGATGTGGACCACGGTGTTACTGCCCAGGAACTACTTGATGCAATCATAGAACGATTTCCTCTGATGGAAAAAGAGTTGTTGAACGAAGAGGGGAGAATGTACGGGCATGTGCATTTCTTTATCAATGGACGCGATGTGCAATTCATGGATGATCAATTTCTAACGAGGATCATGCCTGAGGATACAGTAAATGTCTTCCCTGCTGTGGGAGGAGGGTAGATAACAAAAAAAGGCGACCAATTCAAAGGTCGCCTTTTTTGTTACATGGTTAAGTGTATAAGGTTCTGAAGTATCAGATGATCTCCAGTTCCTTCAACTTGGATTCAGGCACAACGCCGTTCTCCCAGCCACGTTTTTCGTAATATTCTACGAGCATATCGTCCAGCTCACAAACCTGACCCTTACTGCCACCCATTGTGGAGGGTTCCTTGGTGAAGCGGTCTGGTAATGTGTCGCTGCCTTCGCCGAAACCAGCTAGGTTATTGTAGTGGCGCTCCAAGTTATAGACGCGTTCACCAACTTTGAGCAAATGTTCAGGGCTGGAGGAGACACCTGTCATGACCTCGTATTGCTGTGCAAACGAATCCAGTGATTCGGCAAATGTGGCAAACTTACAGACATCCAAGCAGTCGGTCATAGTATGAACGTTCTGGAAGATGATAACCATCTCACCTTTGCCCTTCCACTCTAGCGGATCCGCAACTTCTGATGGGCCTAGGACATTACCAACTACTTCGGCAGCCGGAGTATAGCCACGGAGATGGCAGGCACCGCGGTTGGAGGTGGCGTAGCCAAGCCCCATACCCTTGATACCGCGCGGATCATAGGCGGGCACACCTTGACCTTTGCAGGTCATCGCCAGTTCTGGATGTCCAAAATGTTTGGCGGTGGCATCTGCGCCCTCAGCCATGACATTGCCCAGTCCATCACGGAAAGCCACCATTCTTGCAGCTTCGGTCATGCCATCTGGGTCGCCCCATTCCAGCTTGCCTTCGCCGTTGGTGTAACCTTTCTCGCTGGCCTCCATCCAGACTGAGAGTGGGTGACCAATTTCAATGGCATCGAAACCATAGTCATTGGCCAGATCGATCATCTTGGCGACCAGGCGGGCATCGTTATTGCCACAGTTGGCACCGACTGACCAAGACGGTTCATACTCAACCGATTCCATATGCAAGCCCTTGTACGGGCCGTCTTTTACTTCGACTTCCTTCTTGCAGGCCACAGGGCAGGCGTGGCAGGTGGGATTGTCTACGAGCAAATTGTCGTTGACATATTCGCCGCTGATCTTTTCTGCATCTTCGTACGCAGTGAACTGGCTGTTTTTGGTTGGCAAACCGCCGATGACGTTTGTCATGTTCATCAATACATTGGTGCCGTAGACCGAAAGCCCGCCCTTGCGTGGAGAAGTGACAACGCGCTCATCCATAATTTCTTTGAGCGCCTTTTCGCGTACAGGGATACAAACATCACGGTCGGATGCCTTGACGATATTCTTCCTGGCGTCAATGACAACGGCTTTCAAATTCTTGCTGCCACCAACACAGCCTGTACCGCCGCGTCCACTGGCGCGGTCGTTTTCGTTGATCCAGCAAGCGAACTTCACCTGGTTTTCTCCCGCCGGGCCGATCGCGATTACACTCAGTTCTTTCCTGTCTTTTCCATATTTATCCTGGAAAAATTTGACCGTATCGTGTACGCCCATTCCCCATACTTCCGATGCGTCCAGTAATTCCACTTTATCTTGGGTCACATAGGCGTAGACGGGCTTCTCAGATTTACCCTTGAAGATCAAACCGTCGAAGCCAGCCCAGCGCAGGCGTGCCGCGCTCCAACCGCCGTGATGGCTGTCGGTCACCGTGCCGGTCAACGGCGATTTGGTAACGATCGCCATGCGACCGGTCATGTTGAATTCTGAACCGGTCAGTGGACCATTCATGAAACATAAGATGTTGTCGGGGGAGAGCGGGTCTACCTCCGGACCATTTTCATATACATATTTGACGCCCAATCCCCGTGCACCAAGATACTTGAGTTTCCATTCTTCTGGCGCATCGTCATACTCGACCTTGCCTGCGGTCAGGTCAACAAAGCCGATTTTATTTGCATAGCCTCCGAGCATGAGTTGAACCTCCTTCTATGAGTTGCCAAGTTACAAAACCAGTACCGCAACTATAAAGAATGCAGGGTTGCTTAAAACTGTACAAATTGATAACAGCAAATTCCTACAACTTTTAGCTTTGTGGTACTAGCCATGCTGGCTGGTGGGTATTGTTAAACATAGAATAGCATTTTGCTATGTTGACTGTCAATAATTAAGTTTTTCCTTAACTGAAAACATGACTTTCTTCCTCATTTTGCTTAACCTCACTCCCGAAATATTTGCGTTATACTATTCCACGACAAATCCATTCTCCAAAGTATCTCCTCAACAGACTTATGAAACAACTCCTCCAAAATATGCGCGATGGCAAAGCTGTCGTTGAAGATGTCCCTGTGCCAAAGCCGAAAGCGGGTATGGCGCTCGTCAAAACGGAAGCAAGCCTGGTGTCCGCTGGAACCGAACGCATGGTGGTCGAATTTGCCGAGAAATCGCTGGTTGGCAAGGCGCGTTCGCGTCCCGATCTCGTCCGTCAAGTCATCGACAAAGCCAGGCGTGAAGGACTGCTGGCAACTGCCCGGGCTGCATTCGACCGTCTTGATCAGCCTATGGCGTTAGGATATTCGTCTGCGGGGACCATCGTTGAACTCGGCGAAGATATGGACGGGTTCAAGGTCGGTCAGCGTGTGGCTTGCGCAGGCGGTGGTTATGCCGCGCATGCCGAGTATGCGATTGTGCCTCGGAACCTGCTCACGCCGCTGCCTGAGAGGGTCGATTTTGAGTCAGCGGCCTTCACAACGCTGGGCGCGATTGCTTTGCATGGCTTCCGACTGGCCGAGCCACAGCTTGGCGAAACGGTGGCGGTGATCGGGATGGGACTGCTCGGATTATTGACGGGACAGATCGCAGCCGCGGCAGGATGCCATGTGCTGGGTATTGACATCGATCCCAAACGCATCGACCTCGCTTCGTCCCTCGGACTTCAAGCCTGCCTCCGCGACGGGGCCGAAGATTACGCCCAGAACTTTACCGCCAACCGCGGCTTCGACGTGATCATCATTTGTGCGGATACCTCTTCCAATGATCCTGTTGAACTGGCTGGACAGATCGTGCGCGACCGTGGGCGAGTGGTTGCTACCGGCGCGGTGGGGTTGGATTTTCCCCGCAAGATTTATTACGAGAAGGAAATATCCTTCATCAACTCACGCTCCTACGGTCCCGGCCGCTACGACGCTTCATATGAAGAAGGTGGCAAGGATTACCCGATTGGCTACGTGCGCTGGACGGAGGGCCGTAACTTCGAGGCAATTGTCGATTTGCTGGCGAATGGCAAATTACAGATCGATCCGCTCATTACGCATCGTTTTCCTATTGAAAAAGCCACTGAAGCGTATGATGTCATTACAGGGAAGAAGAATGAGCCGTTTTTGGGGGTGTTACTGACATATCCGGAAGGGGAGAAGAAAGAGGAAAGAAGGGTTGTCTTTCATCAATCATCTTTCGGTACCGGGAATTTGGTCAGACTCGGTGTTTTAGGGGCTGGTCTTTTTGCCAATGCGACTTTGCTGCCTGCCATCAAGAAAGTGGACGGCGTTGACCTGGTTGGCATCGCCTCCGCAGGCGGATTGCACGCCCAGCATGCCGCCAAGAAATTCGGATTCGCATATGCGGCCTCCAGCGAAGACGAAATCATCAATGATTCCAACATCAATACGGTTGCCATCCTGACCCGGCACAATACCCACGCGGATTTGGTAGTCAAAGCTTTGAGCACGGGCAAGCATGTCATGGTTGAAAAGCCTCTAGCCATTAATACAGAACAACTTGACCAAATTACCGAACTTCTAAAGTCCAATCTCCGATCTCTAACCTCTGTTGGCTACAATCGTCGCTTCGCCCCCTTAGCTGTACAACTGGCGTCGCACTTCACACATCGCACTGAGCCGCTCTACGCTCATTATCGTGTTAACGCCGGGTATCTTCCCTTGAATCACTGGACCCAAGATCCCGAGATTGGCGGTGGACGCATCATCGGCGAGGGCTGCCATTTTATCGATTTCATCGCCTTCCTGGTTGGCGCAGCACCGGTCAGTGTCAGCGCGGTGGCTTTGCCCGACAATGGCAAATATCGCGAAGACAATGTATCGATGACTTTCACTTTTTCGGATGGCTCGGTCGGTGTAGTGGACTATCTTGCCAACGGAGATAAATCCTTCCCCAAGGAGCGCGTCGAGGTTTTCTGTGGCGGAAAGATTGCTGTCTTAGATGACTTCCGCTCACTGGAGATGGTTCACGATGGCCGTCGGAAAACGGTCAAAGGAGCGCAGGATAAGGGTTGGAAGGATGAGTGGGTGCATTTTGCGAAGGCGATCCGCGAAGGTGGCGAGCCGCCGATTCCTTATGAGCAATTAATCAGTGTGACGAAGGCCAGCTTTTCAGCCGTGGAGTCTCTGCGCAGTTCTGGAAAGAAGATTGGATTTTAAGGAGATATTCTATGGAAATCTCAGAGCGTATCCAAAACTATCTGTCTATTTTGGAAATTCGTCAAAAATCAAGGCGTTGGAATGTGACTATCTTAGGCGGGATATTTATTGTGATAATCCTAGCTACTTTGGCAGTTGGCTTGGTAGCTGGTCTAAACGGTAGATCCGTATATCTGATTACTGGCCTAGACATAGTTTTGGGATTGACTTTCTTTATGGCCTGGGTCAGGCTTGAAATTGTTCGAAGCTCTATTGAATTATTGAATAACATTCAGAAATAAAACGAAATTCATCACTGTAGAATCAACTGTATATTTGAGCTGCGATTTCACTGACGAAATCCAACTCAACAATGAACATACAGAATGGGGTTGGTTTGCCGTGAAAGATATCCAAGATAATCTTAATCCGCCCATCAAACCTGTGATTGAAATGTTTACGAAACGGATACACAGATAGTCATCGAAATAAAGGACATGTAAGCATATGTCGCTCAAACCCTGGAAGATTTTGAATTCAAAGTATCTCTACAAAACGAAAAACGTGGCACTGCGCATCGATCAATGCAAAGTGCCAAACGGAAGTATTTTCGAACCCTATGTGCTCGAATGTGGAACATGGGTCAATGTAATTGCACTGACGAAGGCACGCGAAGTTGTTCTGGTCACACAATATCGACATGGCGTGGGGCAGGTGATGTTGGAAATCCCAGCAGGCCTTATGGATGAAGAAGATGAAAATCCCGTACAGACAGCGCAAAGAGAATTATTGGAAGAAACCGGATACACAGGCGAACGCTTCATCGAAGTTGGAAAGGCTTATCCAAATCCCGCCACGCACAACAATTTGACGTATTCCTTCCTGGCGCTGGATGTGGAAAAAGCAGGGGGACAGCATTTGGATGAAACCGAGGAAATCGAAGTTTCTCTGATGTCGTTCGATGAATTGATTTCCGTGGCAAAGGAAGGTGGTCTGCCACAGGCACTACATATTAGCGCCTTATTTTTTGCAATGGCATATCTGGAGCGTAATCTCTAAGACATGGTGCTTTCAGGGTTGCGACGTGCTATTAAGATTGCCCGCCAGGTGGGATTATCTCAGGTAGCTATGTACGGATTGTACAAGATCGGGTTGAGGACGGGACAATATCAGCTTCTGACCGAAACCCATAGACTGCAAACCGAAGTCAACGGCACGCCCCTGGCTATCCGCGGCCTCTTTACGCTACCCGACCAAGCTAAACTTGCTGAAATTCTCGGTGAAGAAGGTCAGCGCGCTCTTGTCACCGAAGCAGACGAGATTGTTGCAGGGAAGTTCCGCATGTTTGGCGGCGGATCTGCTGAAATCAAACTCACATTTGATCAACCTCTCCAACACTGGACACATTACGAAACCGGCAAAATATCTCTTTCCTCTTTCATCTCTCCTTATAACGACATCAAATTCATTTGGGAACCGGCTCGCTTTGGCTGGGCTTATGTCCTTGGCCGCGCCTATCATCTGACTCTAAATGAGACCTACGCTGAAACCTTTTGGAAATACTTCGAAACATTTACCGCTGGAAACCCTCCAAACCTGGGACCACATTGGATGAACGGGCAAGAGGTCGCTATCCGGTTGATGGCCTTCGTTTGGGCAGGCCGGGTTTTCGAAAACCCGGCCAGTGGTGTCGAGGGAACGGCAGCAGCTTCGAGCGTGGAAAGACGCGCGCTCCTTGCCGGATCTATCGCTGCCCATGCTGCCCGCATCCTGCCCACGCTCCCCTATGCGCGTGCGCAAAACAACAATCATCTTGTCACAGAAGCAGCCGGTCTTTATACGGCCGGGTTAGCCTTGCCCGATCATCCTCGCGCATCCAGATGGCGCGCGCTGGGTTGGCGCTGGCTCAACTGGGCTTTCCGGCGTCAGATCAGTGACTACGGCGAGTATATCCAGCACAGCACCAACTATCATCGTGTGATGCTTCAAATGGCATTGTGGGTGCATGCTATCAAGGATGTGAATTGGTCGGCTTTGACGCTGCGGTCGCTGGGAAGGGCGACACACTGGCTGTTCTCGATGCTCGATCCCGCTTCGGGCCGGACCCCAAACCTGGGTGCCAATGACGGCGCATTGATCCTGCCACTGGCCGGAACCCCGTTTAACGACTTCCGGCCAACGGTGCAGGCTGCGGCCAGAGCCTTCCTGCGCTTCCAAATGCCGGGCGGCGTATGGGATGAGATGTCGTCATGGTTGGGGTTGGATGCTCACGAAAAGGCCTATGAGCCGAGCTTGTACTTGGCCGACCAACTCCGTGGACGTGACTCCTGGGCTTACTTACGGACATCAACGTTCCCATCCCGCCTTGGTCACATGGATCAGTTGCATCTCGATCTGTGGTGGCGCGGTTTGAACGTCGCTCAGGATGCAGGCACTTACCTCTACAATGCCGACCCACCCTGGGACAATCCGCTTGTGACGAGTTTTGTCCATAACACTGTAACTGTCGACGGCCATGACCAGATGACACGCGGGGGGCGCTTCATGACCCTGGACTGGTTCCCGGCTTACGCCAAAAGCGTGGTGGTCACCGATGAAGCAGTGCTTGGTCAGGTGCTGAGTTACCACAAGGGCTACCGGGGGATACGTCATGAGCGTCGGGTGACAGTCTATGCCGATGAGCGTTGGGTAGTAGAAGACAGGCTGACTTCTAAAGAGTCACATACTTATTGCTTACACTGGTTGCTGCCAGATTGGGAGTGTAAAGTAGAGAATAGAGAGCAGCAAGTAGAGATTAGTCTTAAATCTTCACAGGGCAAGGTTCTTCTTATTTTGCGATTCGACCCACAGTCCTCTAATCTCCAATCTCTGATCTCTATCGTTCGAGCAGGTGAAGTACTTTATGGCGTGCGTGATGTAAAACCTTTCGAAGGTTGGGTTTCTCCCACATACGGAGAGAAACATCCGGCGCTTTCCTTGGCTTTCGAAGTACAATCTGAAGGGACAACGCAAATCACAACGGAGTTTATTTTTCCTCATGAGAATTAGAGCAGGTGCAGTACTGATCAAAGATGATAAAGTCGCATTAATCGAGCGCTATCGTGATAACAAACATTACTTTGTGTTTCCCGGCGGTGGGGTCGATGAAGGGGAAACGCCTGAGCAAGCCGCCGTACGTGAGATGGAGGAAGAAACCGGATTGCGCGTAACCGTAAGGCGTGAATTGGCTTTGATCCATTTTGGGTTAAGTACACAACATTATTTTTTGACAGAGCGCCTCAACGGTGAGTTTGGGACAGGCACTGGCGAAGAATATACCGATGCTGATCCCGATAATCCCGCTCAAGGTGTCTACATTCCTGTTTGGATGCCAATTGCGGAATTGCCAGAACATGAAAATGTCTATCCTACCGAAGTTGTGGACCTGGTTCTGCAGTCTGTAGATTTCGGTTGGCCGGAGGAGCCGGTCGTGTTCATGGTTCATTCGAGATGACCATTGACTGTGGACCGTCGACCGTCGTTACGCTCCCGGTCCACCGCCCATGGTCCACCCTCAGATATGCATATCCTCATTATCCACCAAGCCTTCGCTTCCCTGAACGAACCAGGAGGGACGCGTCATCACGAATTCGCGCGTTTACTGTCCACACATGGACACCAGGTGACAGTGATTGCATCACCGGTGAGCTATATTACTGGAGATAAGGCCCCCCTCCGGCTCCCCCTATTTTCGAAAAAAATGGGGGGAGAGAATGATAATGTAACAATTCTCCGTGCTTCTGTGTATTCCGCTCATCACAAATCCTTTGTGCATCGTGTTATCGCATTTGTTTCTTTCATGCTCTCGTCTTTCTGGCTGGGACTGGGCGTCAAGGACGTGGACCTGGTGTGGGGTACGTCGCCGCCGATTTTTCAGGGTGTGACAGCCTGGGCCTTGGCGAGATTGAAAGGCGCCAAGTTCCTGTTCGAAGTGCGGGATCTGTGGCCGAAATTCGCGATTGCGGTAGGTGTGCTGACCAATCCGATTCTGATTCGTATGTCGGAGTGGCTGGAGCGTTTCCTTTACCGTCACGCGGACCGGGTGATGGTCAATAGCCCGGGATATCAGGAGCATGTTGAAGTCCGAGGGGGGAGGCGGGTGGAACTGGTTCCCAACGGATCCGACCCATCTATGTTCGATCCATCTGATAAGGGCATAATGTTTCGTCGATTCCATAATTTAGAAAGTAAATTCGTCGCGCTGTATGCAGGCGCGCATGGCATGTCGAATGACTTAGGTGTGGTGCTGGAAGCGGCGAAGATAGTGGAAGACACAGATATTCAGATCGTGCTGTTAGGCGACGGCAAAGAAAAAGCTAATCTGCAAGCGCAGGCGGACGAATTGGGATTGACCGATGTGACCTTCGCCCCGTCAGTACCAAAGTCGGAGATGCCGGATGCATTGGCTGCAGCGGATGCCTGCATCGCGATATTGAAACCGTTGGATGAGTACAAGACCACCTATCCAAACAAGGTTTTCGATTACATGGCAGCAGGACGCCCGGTGGTGCTGGCGATTGACGGGGTGATCCGCGAGGTGGTCGAGATGGCGGGATGTGGATTTTTTGCCGAACCGGGAAATCCATCTGCGCTGGCGGATGCTATTCGCGCGCTGGCAACAGACAAAGAAAAAGCTCGCGAGATGGGCTTGAAAGGGCGCGCCTATCTGGAAGCACATTTCAGCCGCACTGCTATTGGGGAAAAGTTATTGAATTTACTGGATGAGATGACGGAGTGACCGAAAAATCCCGTATCTGGCTCTCTCGCTTGCTAATTGCCATCGTTACCGCCTGGAATTTACAGGCTGCGCTGGTCTTCATCTTGTGGCCAGAACGCTTCGCACCTGGCTTCGAGCTGAGCGGTGTTCCCGGCGCAGCCGCCGTGCGTGGAACCGGAATCCTGTTCGTGATGTGGAACGTGCCTTATCTGGTAGCGCTCTGGAACCCCCGCAAATATCGACTGGCATTAGGGATTGCATTAGTGATGCAGTTCATCGGTCTGGTGGGGGAAAGCCTGATCTTGTTTATGCTGCCGGAAGGGCATGCCTTGTTGAGCACATCCATCATTCGCTTTATTGCCTTCGATGGTAGCGGATTACTTCTGCTTGTTGCAGCTTTCTGGCTTGTAAGGCGAAATACCAGGTCAAAAGTTTGATAGAATAGGGCAATTTATTCGCTAGTAACGCGAATGAAACATTTTTTGCAGTTTTGCATCTAAACAAAAACGCTTATTTTAGGAGTATGAACATGGCTAAAGCAGAAATTTTCGCAGGCAACTGCGGATACAACACCGAAGTCGAAGCAAGCATGAACGGGAAAACTGTCAAGTTGAACATCACCAGCGAGTGCCCGGCCATGCGAAGGATGGCTGAAGAGTTAAAAGAAGTCAGTCCGTATGAGCAGATCTCGTTCAAACGTGCCATGCCAACCATCCACGAAGCGGGACACAAACACTGCACGCACGCGGCTTGTCCCGTGCCGGTGGGGATCATCAAAGCAGTTGAGATCGAAGCTCAACTAGCCCTGCCCACGGACGTGACCATCAAGTTGTCGAAGTCATAGCTCACGACAACGATCACAAAGATACTGAATTTATTGCCCGGATTTTTACTTCCGGGCTTTGTTTTTTCCCCTTTATAATTTTCAAGTAAGTTTACTCTTTTGAAGATAACGATTGTGCTTTTTGCGTAAATACCGATTCCAGCGAAACCAAACCTGACAGGTCTTCCAGAGATGCCTATCTATTGAGTAGATCGTATTTGCAGGATGCAATAGGGTAAAGGCCCGCTGAGACCTGTCAGGTTATTTACGGATACAAAAAATTTTCATATGACAAACAAATCCCAACTCAGGTGGCGCGACCACGATTGGCAAAAAGGTGCCCACCAATGGATTCGCTCACAAGCTGAACACAACTTCATCCAACTCACAGGCAAGATTGAGCAGCCTCATGTATATCATTGGTCGACAGTGATGCGTGTTCCGTCAAATGAAGGCATATTATTCTTCAAAGCCACCGCACCAGAGACAATGTATGAGATCGCTCTGACTAAAAAACTCATGGAATGGTATCCCCAAGACATGCCCGAACTGATCGCCGTTGATACCGCAAGTGGCTGGATGCTAATGCGCGATGGTGGCGGACAGTTGCGGGCTTCCATTCGACCGACACAGGATATTGAACCGTGGAAACCGGTCATCACACGTTATGCTAAATTGCAAATCGGGCTTGTCAAACATGTGGATGAGATTTTGGCTTTGGGAATACCGGATCATCGCCTTGCTGCTCTGCCTCGACTTTATTCCCAGTTACTGGCGGATGAGGAAAGCCTGCTTATCGGTCAGGAAAAAGGATTGACTTCTGACGAATTCCATCAATTACAAAACATGAAGCCACGCTTTGAAGGAATCTGCGCCAGGCTGTCTGCACATGGCATTCCTGAATCGCTCAATCACGGAGACTTCCACGATGGCAATGTCCTCATCAAGGATGGGCGTATCACCTTCTTCGATTGGGGTGATGCGGATGTCACCCATCCATTCGTTTCGCTGCGCACCTTTTTCGTCAGTATCGAAATTGCGCTTGAATTGGATGATTATGTCTTTACACCAAACATGGCGAAATTGTTGGATCGCTACCTGGAACCGTTTGAGAAGTTTGCTTCAAGGGAAGAATTGAAAAAGGGATATGCGCTTTCAAAACCTGTCGCCTCAATCGTCAAAACGCTGGCCTGGCATCAAAGTATCACTCGCATGGATGCCTCTATACGGGATGAATATATCCATATTGTGCCTGTGGTCTTGAAAGAGTTCCTGTATCATATGGAAAAATTGACACTGTAGAAACACATGGCAAACTTCACTATCGAAGATGACTATCTTGGCGAGTTTTTTGACCCGGTCAACTATGACCTGGAGGTGGGCGGGGACCATCCATCGCATCAGTTCTATATTGATCTGGCCAGGCAGGTTGGCGGTAATGTGCTTGAAGTTGCCTGCGGCACTGGATTGGTTGCTATTCCGCTTGCACTACAGGAACTCTCTATCACAGGTATGGACATCGTGCCCGGGATGCTGGCACATGCAAAACATAAGTCGCAACAATTGGGATTGTCGGTTCGCTGGTTTGAGGGGGACGCTCGCAACTTTGACCTGGGTGAGAAGTTCAACTTCATCAATATGACAGGCAATGCCTTTCAGGCGTTCTTGAACAATGCAGACCAACAGTCGTTATTGCAAAGCATCCGCAGGCACTTGAGCGAGAACGGAGTTTTTGCCTTCGAGACGCGCAATCCCGACTGGCAGGAGATGACGACGAACCTCAACGAAGAAGAGTGGATGACCTACACTAACGATAAGGGATTTCGGGTCCGCATTATGGAGACTCGAGAATATGACCATGTGGCACAGGTGCTGGTTTATCGCCTCTATCGCCGCTGGCAGGAGGCAGGGGAGAACAAGGAACGTGTTTCCCATATTGCCATTCGTTATACGTTCCCGCAAGAATTGAATGCTTTGCTTGAACGGAACGGTTTTTGTATTTTGGAACAATATGGCGATTGGGATAAAAGCCCGTTGAGGAGAGAGAGCCCATCGATCATTTCAATTTGCAGGATGGATGATCAGTGTTGAATCGGGTTTAGAATACATAATCTTTATATCTTTGGGAGGTACCATGGATTACGA
>JASFRG010000135.1:0-13860 GCA_050115035.1 Anaerolineales bacterium
TGCCATTTGATTGATCGTTTCAGTGTTATAGTTCATGGGGGAGCCTCCGGTAGAACTGGTTTCGGAAAAACTCAATCCTACCTCAGGTTCCCTTTTTCTGACATCTTTTGCGTGCACACGGCTCTGGGTGACCCTGACGATCCCTTTATTTTTGGTGATATACACGTGGATACCGTGGTGGCGGAACAGACTGGGACGCGTTTTTTTTCTTTTATACCTTGCCATTGCCTCGATCAATTTAATCCTGGAAAAATTTTTGACCCTCTACTTGTTCACTGCAGCAGAACAACAAGAGTTGGTCGTGCTGATGTTGATCGTGAAATTGTGGTTTAGCATTCAGGTAATCACCCTGCTGGTAGCCTGGCAATATTCACGTGCGGCGGTGCTTTGGACCTCTCTAGGGCTTTGTATCGGGGATGGGGTTTTGAGTTTGCCTTTTGTGACGCCTGGAACTTCATTTCACGCGCTTGCGCTTTTTCTTCTGGCTACCCGCGCAGGCTCCGTCACACTTGTAGCAGTGGGGGTGCAGTGGCTGGTCGATCGCCACCGCCAGCAGAGAGCGGTACTGACGGAGGCAAATCGCAAATTGGCGCAGTACGCTGCCACCACCGAACAGCTTGCCGCCAGTCAGGAGCGTAACCGCCTGGCGCGCGAACTGCACGACACGTTGGCGCACTCGTTGAGCGCTGTCACGGTGCAGTTGGAAGCAGTGCAGTCTCTGTGGGAGGTGAACTCAGCGGAGGCGCGCCGAATCCTGGAACAGGCGCTACGCGCCACACGCACCGGTCTCACCGAGGCACGCCGCGCCCTGCAAGCGCTGCGGGCGAGTCCCCTGGAAGATTTGGGGCTTGCCCTGGCAATCCGCGATCTGGCGAAATCGGTGGCAGCCCGCGCGAATCTCGAATTGGACCTGGAAGTAGGGGATCATCTGGAAAATCTCTCGCTTGAGGTTGAACAATGTATCTTTCGTGTGGCGCAAGAAGCCCTGACCAACGTAGCGCGCCATGCGGATGCCAGGTCGCTTCGGGTTGCCCTCAAGCGTGAAAACGGTCTATTAACGCTCACAGTCGCTGACGATGGGCGCGGGTTTGATTCTGTTGCAGTGGAAGGCGCACGCTATGGACTGAAAGGCCTGCGCGAGCGCGCCGAGATCTTTGGCGGCCGGCTTGAGGTCGGCAGTCAGTTGGAGCATGGCACAAAGGTGAAATTGGTGTTGCCTACACTGGAGGTGGAGATATGATACGCGTTTTGATCTGTGACGACCAGGACGTCGTGCGTGAGGGACTGCATGCCATTCTAAGCACAGCGCCCGAAATCGAAGTCGTTGGAGCGGCGGGCGACGGCGCACAGGCGGTGGAGATGGTTGAGAAACACCTACCTGATCTGGTCCTGATGGATCTGAACATGCCGGGGGTGAACGGTATCCAGGCAACTCGCATGATCCATGAAAAATACCCGGATGTTCGCGTGCTTGCGCTGACCACCTACGATGCAGACGAATGGGTGTTCGACGCGATCCGCGCTGGCGCGACAGGCTATCTCCTGAAGGATACGCCGCGGGCGGGTCTGATCCAGGCCATCGAAGGGACAGCCGCCGGGCAAACGTATGTTGATCCGACTGTGGCGGGCAAGCTGATTACGCACGTTGCAGATTCCACAATCGTCCATGATACAACGGTGGCCGAAACGCTCAGTCCACGAGAACGGGAGGTGCTACGCTTGCTGGCAAATGGGCTATCGAACGCCGATATAGCCGCGCAACTGTTTCTCACCGAAGGGACCGTGCGTAATTACGTCAGTGGGATTTTTACCAAGCTGGGTGTCAATGATCGTACTCAGGCAGCCGTCATAGCCTTACGACATGGATTGGGGGATTAAAGTAGGATTGGTACACGTTCCACCAACCCTATAATGAAGTATGTCGACAAAAGATATGTCCGGTTTCAAAACGAATCTTGTTTTTAGCTCAATTGAGTTTTGCCAATGTAATTTTGATCAAATAAGTAACACTGGCGTTCCTTGACGATTTTTGCGCTTGCGGCTAAGATTCGCGAAAAGGTAACCATATCGTGTCATATTTTCCCCTGATTTCAGGGAAGGATGTGGTTCGGAACAGATCAACGTGGGGGCATCCGACAAAAAAAGACCGCCAACAGATGATGTCGAGCGGTTTTTGTTATGATTTGGGAAAATTGGGGAAGTGTGGGGATTCCAATTGAGAGATCATTATCCTTGCCTGTAGTTTCACCAAGTGTTCGATACTCTTGAATTTAGTAGTGAAATTTGTTGACAAAGTGGGGTAAATTTGATAAAGTAAATTAACGATTATCGATAATCGTTAATTCAAAGCTATTAACCATCTAAAAATGCCCAATAGAAAACCAATTGTCTTGCAACATACCAGAGAAAGCCTTGCCGAGGGCGTTTTTCGTGCATTGCGAAAAGCAATTCTTGAAGGTGAACTCGAACCTGGTGAATGGCTTCGTCAGGAAGGTCTGGCGGAGGAACTTAATGTCAGCCAGGTGACTGTCAGAGATGCCCTCAACCAACTCGTTGGTGAGGGGTTGGCCAATCGCATCCCCTATAAGGGCGTTCATGTCGCCAGGCTTTCACCTGCAGAATTAGAAGATATTTATGCAATGCGAGCCGTTCTGGAAGGAATGGCTGCAAAAAGCGCTGCAAAAAGAATCTCAAATGAAGCCCTGCAAGAAATGAAGGAGATTCTTCAAGAAACGATCGTAAACAATGATCCGGAATCAGTTCCAAGGGCGCGCGAGGCGAACCGGAGATTCCATGAAATTTTTATTGAAGCCAGTGAACGTCGTTTCCTCATGCGAGTTCTGAATCAGATTTTAGACTGGATCGATCCTTTGATGCTATATAGCCATACAGTGAAAACAGAAATTGGTTTAGAGACTCGTCTCAAGTGGGGAGAGCGTGACCGCTTTCAACATACTCGTCTTGTAGAAGCCTTGGAAGCCGGTGATGGTGAGTTAGCCAGGCAGGTAGCTACGGAAGCTGTAGAGGAGGCCTGGAATAACCTGGCTGAACTTATATTCGAAACAACCAACGACGAATAGAAATTTTATTCGGAAAGGAGAAAACGATTGAATTATTAAAAATGGGGGATGTGCTCAGGGGTTGTATTGGATCATTATCAAAGGAGGAACGATGTTAAGAAGAAATCGGTTATTTGGAGTGCTGGCCGCACTCCTGGTTGTCGTGCTCGTTGCGGGTTGTGCACCACAAGCTTCAGAACCAGTTGTCGAAACTGTGGTAGTAACTCAGGAGGTGGAGGTTGTCGTCACTGCTGAAGCACCTGAAGTAATGGAGGAGGAACCTGCCGAAGCGATGCCCGAAGGGGACACAATTTTGATTGGCGGGGTTGGACCGCTCTCAGCTCCCGGATCATTCCAGGCTGGCACAGAAATGCGTAACGCCACCGAAATGGCAGTCGATGAAATCAATGACGCTGGCGGGGTCCTTGGAAAACAGGTAGAACTTATTTTTGGGGATACAGAAGGATTGCCTGAACGTGGTACAGCTGTTGTCGAAAGATTGATCACACAAAATAAAGTTGTCGCTCTCACCGGTGAGTATCACAGTGGTGTGGGTCTGACCGAAATCGAAGTGGCGCATAAATATGGCGTTCCCTTCGTGCAGGCTGAAACCTGGGCAGATGAGATCACTTCCAGCGGGTATCCTGAGATTTTCCGCATTGCGCCATCCATCGACTTCTACAGCAGCATCGCCGTTAACTATATTGCGGAAGTCGGGTGGGAAAAGATCGTCTTTGTGGTCGAGGATTCCGACTACGGTCACTTGCAATCAGAAGCCTGGGTCGATCAACTGGCTGACAAGGGCATCACGGATGTCGAGGTCTATTTTGCTGATGCCGACACCGAAGACTTTACACCTATCCTGCAGCGCATCCAGCAAGATCCGCCGGATATGCTGGCTGGCGTGATCACCGGGATTGGCAACAGCCGCATGCTGCGCCAGGCCTGTGACTTGGGCCTTGCCCCAACTGCTGAGACTGCTTACTACGCCAGTGTCGACTCGCAGTATCCCGAGTTCTGGGAGAACGTGGGCGACTGCGGCCAGTATGCATTCTTCACATATGTCGGCTTGCCCGAGTCGCTCTGGAACGAAAAGACCGGGACCTTCATCGCTGACTATGAAGAACGCTACAAACAAACTCCCGGTGGTTCAGCGATGGCGGCTTATGATGCCACTTATTTGCTGCTAAATGCTATCGAAGATGCCGGTTCAACTGACTCACAGGCCATCATCGATTCTCTGGAAAATATTGAGTACACTGGTGTGATGGGTGACTTCTGGTTCGAGTACACTGCAGACAACCCCGTACCCAGTGACCAACCCGGTTGGATGTGGCACCAATGGCCTACGCCGAATACTTATATCATCCAGTACACGGAAGTCGATCAATCTGCTGGTGATGCCCCTGTAGTATTCCCGCTAGAGCGCGCAAATGGGCCCGTTTACACTTCCCCGTAAATAATCCTAAAAATAATCTTCCGGCTACCAGCCGGAAGATTATTTTTTTTGACCTTTTTTACAAATACCCAATTGGAGGAGACCTAATGGATTATTTTCTGGCTTTAACCACAACCGGGGTAATCATGGGAATCATATATGCGCTTATGGCATTGGGATTGACGCTCATTTTTTCAATCCTCAATGTAATCAACTTCGCGCATGGCGAATTCTATATGCTGGGCGGGTATTTCTCATACTTTCTACTGACATTACTTACCGGTCTCAACCCGTTTATCGCTGTTCTTTTAAGCGGATTGCTTGTTTCAGTAATCGGCCTGGTTTTTGAATATTTCTTCCTGCGTCCTATGCACCTTGGACGAATTGAACGTCCGCCTGAATATGCTGTCTTGATCACCTTTGGTCTATCATTCTTTTTACAAAACCTGGCTTTGGCCGTTTTTGGACCTTATCCACACCGACCGCCATCATTCTTTGAAGGTTCTGTCAACCTAGGCATTGTCAGGGTCAGCGCAGACCGCCTGACTGCCAGTGTGCTCTCCCTGGCTCTGCTGGCGTTATTACTTCTACTTATCAACAAAACTTGGATAGGCAAAGCCTTGCAGGCTGTCAGTCAAAACAAGGATGCGGCCGCTGTCGTGGGGATCAACCCCTTACGCATGAACACCATTGCTTTCGCGCTCGGCGTTGGGCTGGCTGCCGTTGCCGGAGCTTTACTGGCCCCCAGCTTTTCTATTGTCCCCAATGTCGGCGCGGTACCCTCTATCCGCTCGTATGTGATCATCGTTTTAGGGGGGATGGGTTCAATCCCTGGAAGCATCCTGGGGGGCGTTTTGATCGGAATCGTAGAAAGTCTGGGTGCCGGATATTTCCCTGATCCCAGTCGCGGGCTGACGTACAAAACGTCATTCGGATTGATCATATTCGCGCTGGTGTTGCTCTTCAAGCCGACAGGCTTCTTTGGAAGGAGGGAATCATGAAAAGCAACGGCTTTTTCAAATTCTCTTTTAGTTGGATTCTGGCAGGCGTACTCCTGCTGGTGGCTATGCTAATTCCCCTTTTCCTGGAAACGTACTGGCTGCATGTAATCATCATCGCCTATTTCTACGCACTGTTGGCTGCCAGTTGGGCGCTTCTGGCAGGATATGCCGGTCAATTCTCGTTCGGTCATATGGCTTTTATGGCGATCGGCGCATATACTACCGGATTGCTGGCCAATTACTTCAACACTTCTCCGCTGACAGGTATCATCCTGGGCACGCTCATGGCTGGCTTATGGGGATTGGCCATCGGCGCGCTGGTTTTGCGTTTCAAAGCTTCGTACCTGGCTTTGTTCACCATCGCTTTCTCAGAGATTCTGCGTATGGTCCTGAATGGTGAGTCTGATATCACACGTGGTGACCAGGGCTTGAGTGTGCCTCCGCTGTTGGGGGAAGAGATTATTTCCCGCGTACCTTATTACTACATCATGTTGGCGTTGCTGGTTGTTTGTCTGATTTTTATGTACTGGATAGCGAATTCCCGAATTGGCTTGTTCTTGCGTGCTATTCGAGAGGATGAGGAAGCAGCCGCTGCTCGAGGCGTGGATGTGGTCCGCTACAAGGTTTTGACCTTTGTCGTTACCAGCCTGTTTGCAGGCCTAGCTGGCGGTTTCTTCGCACACTACATCACTCTGCTGACACCCAACATCATGATCATCCCCCAGATGGGATTGGTCATCGCGATGGCGATTGTCGGTGGTGTGGAGAGCTTGATCGCGGCTGCCATTGGCGGCGTCATCATCCAGGTCAGTTTGGAGATTTTGCGTGAGTTTGGAGCCTGGCGCTTAGTCATCTTTGGTGCCCTGTTGATTATCACGTTGCGCTTTGCAAGGGACGGGTTAATTGCTCCGTTGATCCAACGTTTGCTTGGAACAGCTCCGAAGGCAGAGTTGCGCGACGAAGATCCTCACGCGATAGCAGAGGAGGCATCCGATGAAGCTTGAAATCAAAAACATTTCGAAACATTTCGGCGGGATTCAGGCCTTAAACGATGTTACCTTGTCTATCGCTGACAATGAACTGATCGGAGTCATCGGTCCAAACGGCGCCGGAAAAAGTACGTTTGTCAACACGATTACCGGGTTTTACAAGCCATCTAAAGGGAAGCTATTCCTCGACGGCAAAAATATTACAAATCTGAAGCCCAATGAAGTCACGAAACGCGGCATCGGACGCACTTTCCAGGTGACACGCGCATTCCGACGCATGACTGTCATGGAAAACATGCTCGTTCCGGCTTTAGCTGTCTCAGCAGATGCAAACCGAAGTGAAGAAATGGAGAGAGCTCGTGAGGTGCTGAACTTACTGGCCATGGATCATTTGCGAAACGATTATGCGCGCAGCTTATCCGGCGGACAGCAAAAACTGTTAGAACTCGCTCAACTCTTGATGACTGACCCGGATATTCTGCTGTTAGATGAACCGTTTGCAGGCGTGCATCCGAAGTTGATGGAAACTATTTTTGAATACATCCATACGGTTCATGCGCAGGGGAAGACCTTTATTATCATCAGCCACGATATGTCTTCCATTTTTACGCTTAGCAAACGGCTGGTCGTGCTCAACTTTGGTGAGCTGTTAGCAGATGGAGATCCAAAGGTAGTCAAAGAAGACCCACAAGTAATCGAGGCTTATCTGGGAGAAGATGAAGATGATTGAGATAAAAGATATGTATGTAGGCTATTACAAGGACCTCGACATCCTCCAGGGAGTTTCTCTAAAAGCAGAAGAGGCCCAGATTGTTACGGTGTTGGGTGCCAATGGCGTTGGAAAATCCACGCTTTTGAAGGCCATCTACGGATTCCTGAAACCGCGCGCCGGGAAAATATTGCTGGATGGTAAAGAGATCACCGGCATTCCGTCACATCAATTGATCACGCAGGGAATATCCTATATTCCCCAGCACTCCAGCGTGTTCCCGTTCATGTCGGTGGAAGATAACCTGGAACTCGGCGCCTGGACATTTCGTCAGGACAAAGAACGCGTAGAAGCAAAAGTTGAAGAAAATTACAAACGCTTTCCAATGTTGCGTGACCGAAAAAATGACGATGCCGGGCTGTTATCAGGCGGTATGCAGCGTATGGTCGAAGTGGGCCGCACGTTGATGACCGATCCCAAGGTTATTCTGGTGGATGAGCCCACTGCAGGCCTGGCCAAGATGCTGTCTGCCGAGGTCTATCAAATGCTGGTCGATTTGCGCGACCGGGATGGGTTGACCATCATCCTTGTCGATCAGGAAATCCGTCAGGCGCTCAAGATCGCTGATTATGTGTATGTGTTGGAACTGGGAAAAAACAGGGTGGACGGTCGTGCAGAGGATTTCACTGACTTGAAAAAAGCCCTGTGGGATTGATATAGAAACTATGCTAAATACAAACTTCGAAGCAGCATTTCACCAGACCTTCGATGACACGCTGCTGTGTATCGATTCACATGTGGGCGGAGAACCGGCTCGTCTGGTGGTGGGGGGCTTGCCTCCGCTCTCCGGACAGACCACCAACGACAAACGTTTGTACTTATCTGAAAACCTGGACCAGATCCGTTTGCTGACCACCCGAGAACCGCGCGGGCATCGCGATATGTTCGCATCTATCCTTGTCGAACCGGAAAGCAAAGATGCGGCTTTCGGTCTGGTTTACATGGACGCTCGCCGTTATCCATACCTGTGCGGGCACGCCACGATTGCCGCTGTCAGTGCCATGATCGAGCTGGGACTGCTGGAGGCTGCCATCCCCGAGACACGCGTGGTGGTCGATACGCCCTCCGGTTCGTGGGAGACAGTCGCTCAGGTGCGGAAAAATATTTCTCCAGACGGCCGCAGGTTCCGAGTCGAGTCGGTTGCGATCCGCCCTGAAATTGCGTTCGCTTTTCTTCTCGACCAGCCCTTGCAAGTGCCCAATCTGGGTGGCATCCGGGTAGATGTCTCGTTCACCGGCGGCTTTTTCGTGATGGTTTCAGCGGATCAGATTGATCTGGACCTGTCCGTTGATAATGCCCCGCAGTTGGCGCGCCTGGGGATGGATATCATCGAGGCCGGCAATGCACAGCTCGAAGTGCAGCATCCGCAAAGGGAATACATCAACACCATCGACGTGGTCGAGTTTTTCGATCCCCGTGGGCACAATGAGGGGCGCGGAAAGAATTTTGTCGTCCTGGGCGAGGGGCATGTAGACCGTTCGCCGTGTGGCACCGGTACCTGTGCCAAGCTGGCCCTGCTCCACAAACGGGAACAGTTAGAGGTTGGGGAGACATTTGTTAACGAGGGCCTGCTGGGGACAACGTTCGATGCGCACATCGTGCGCGAATCTTCGATAAAGAATCCAAAAACTGGTGAAAGCCTGCCGGCCATCATTCCGGAAATCAGCGGAGCCGCGCATATTATCGGCCTGCAAAATTTTGTTCTTACCCCAGAAGACCCTTTTCCCGAGGGATTTCTAATCCAGGCGTGAACTATGAAAATACCTACAGTTGGAACCCCTTATCGACGTCTGTCGGACGAACAATGCCAGAAGCTGCATGAAGCCGCGCTGGAAATTCTTGACCGGACTGGCGTCCGCCTCCACCACCCGCCCGCAGTTGCTCTGCTAAAGAGTGGCGGGGCACGTGTCTCCGAAGGGAATCTCGTACAAACCCCGCCGAAACTGGTCGAGGGTGCCCTGAGCACGCTGCCCGATCAGGTCACCCTGTACAATCGAAAAGGTGAACCAGTAATCCCCTTGAAGGGACGACGATCGTTTTTCGGCACCGGCTCGGACTGTTTGAATATCATCGACCATCGTACCGGAGAACGGCGCAAGCCCCTGCTGAACGATGTGGTCGAGGGCATGACCCTGTGCGATGCGCTCTCCAACATCGACTTTGTGATGTGCATGTTCCTGCCCACGGACGTTCCCACTATGGTAGCCGATCGCTATCAAATGGAGGCCATGCTCAACCACACCTCCAAACCGATCATCTATGTGACCACGGATCTGGCCGGTTGTGAAGACGCGGTCGAAATGGCTGAAATCGTTGTGGGCGGTGAGCAGAATTTGCAGGAACGTCCGTTGGCGGCCTGTTACATAAATGTGACCAACGCGCTGCAGCACAACGAGGAAGCGTTGCAAAAATTACTGTTTCTTTCTGGGAAAGGCCTGCCGGCAACTTATATCCCGGTAGCACTGGGTGGAGTCACAGCCCCTGTTACCCTGGCCGGGAATATGGCCATCTGGCATGCGGGGAGCCTGGTCGGGTTGGTGCTCTCCCAACTAAACAGGGAAGGCACGCCCTTCATCACTTCAGGCTGGGGAGCCAGCGCCCTGGACATGCGCACCACGGTCAGCCCCTATACTGAGCCCGAAAAGCAGTTCATCGCCCAGGAATTGGCCCATCATTACGGTTTGCCTATGTTCGCCTTTGGTGGCTTTAGCGACTCGAAAGTCGTCGATCAGCAGGCTGGCATCGAGGCGGCGCTGACTCTGATGAGCAACATCCTGGCTGGCAGCCATCTCGTGCATGACCTGGGCTATCTCGAATCCGGCCTGACCGGTTCGCTGGCCCAACTGGCCATTTGTGATGAACTGATCGATTGGATTCAAACCGCTGTGGAAGAAGTCAGAATTGACGATGAAACCCTGGCATTGGATGTCATCTATGAAGTCGGTCCCGATGGAGATTTTCTCAATACCAAACATACACTGAAGCATTATCGCTCACGCTGGTATCCAACCCTGATCGAACGTGAAAATTATTCAGGTTGGCAGAACAAGGGTGGGGGTGACCTGGGGGAACGCGCGGCAAAACGCGTTGATCAAATCCTGGCCGAGCACAAACCTGAGCCATTACCAGAAGGTGTTCAGAAAGAGTTGCGAGCGGTCGTTCAAAAGGCAACACAAAAGTATAATCACTGACAGTAAGTGGATAATCGTGTGGGCTCATTTATCTCACCACAGAGCACAGAGTTTTTTCTCTGTGTGCTCTGTGATGAAAAGTATTTCGAACCCATTTTTAAAGCCAATCCCATAAACATAGGAGCACACTTTGTCTGATCTTATTCTTTACAACGGTAAATTGCACACGCAAGACCTTGAAGTTCCTCAAGCCAATGCAATAGCATTACGAGATGGGAGAATCCTGGCGGTAGGGGATGATACGGATATTCGAGCATTGGCAACTTCTGAAACAAAAGTGGTGGATCTGGAAGGCCGCCGTGTTTTGCCCGGTCTGACCGACAGCCATATCCATTTTTATGAATGGGCTTTACTTCTCCAAGGACTTACACTGGAAGATGCCGCTTCGCTGGATGAAGTGCTGGAACGTGTAAAAGAGTCTGCTACGAAGGCTAAGCCTGGAACGTGGATCGTCGGGCAGGGCTGGAACCAGGATCGCTGGCCTGACCCTAAGTTGCCCACCCGCCTCGATCTGGACAAAGTCGCGCCCAATCACCCCACCATCTTGTGGCGCACCGATTTGCATCTGGCCTGGGTCAATTCAGCCGCATTAAAAGCTGCAGGAATCACCGCCGCCACACCGGACCCGGATATGGGCGTCATCGAGCGGGACGGATCCGGCCAACCGACGGGCATCCTGCGCGAGTTAGCCATCAACCTGGTTCGCGATGTCATGCCGCCGCATATCGACGCGCAAACCGACGAAGCCATGCGTAGAGCGATGTCAAAGGTGCATCGACTCGGGCTGACGAGTGTGCACGATTTCCGCATCATGGGTGGTGAAGACGGACCTCCAGCTTTGCGAGCCTGGCAGCGATTGCGGGCAGCAAACGAACTCAACCTGCGCGCTTGGGTGCTAATCCCCGGCGAACTGCTCAATGAAGCGATTACTTTGGGGCTGCAAACCGGCTTCGGGGATGACTTTCTGCGCATTGGCCCGGCCAAATTCTTCTCTGATGGTGCCACAGGTCCGCGCACCGCCTGGATGCTGGAGTCTTTCGATGATGCCGGTACAGGCTTGCCGCTTACGCCTATGAGCCAGATGGCAGAGGCAATTTCAAAAGCGCACAAAGCTGGCATCTCAACTGCTATTCATGCTATTGGGGACCGAGCCATCCGCGAGTTGCTGGATGTTTATACCGAAGTGATTGTGGCGCAGGAAACCGGTACAAAACCTCGCATTCCGCATCGCATCGAACATGTGCAACACAGTCATCCCGAAGACTTGAAACGACTGGGACCGCTGGGTCTGATTGCTTCTGTCCAACCGCTGCATCTTACAGATGACATGCAAATGGTCGATAAGGCTTGCGGTTCACGGGCTCGCTGGGCCTATGCTTTCCGTGATCTGCTGGATGCGGGCACTGTGCTCGCTCTGGGCTCGGATTGCCCGGTGGCCTCCCCGAATCCATTTTGGGGCATTCATGCAGCGGTCACCCGCCAGACACGGGAAGGGAAACCGGAAGGTGGCTGGTATCCATCTCAAAAACTATCGGTTGCAGAAGCCGTCTGGGGATACACGATGGGCGCGGCCATCGCTACTGGTCAGGAGACCGTTCAAGGCAGTTTGACTCCTGGAAAGCTGGCTGATTTGATTGTTCTAAATCAAGACATATTTGAGATACCCCCTGAACAACTACATGCCACAAAGGTTGTGATGACTGTATTCGACGGGCGTATTGTGTATCAATAACGTTCCAGGAAATAGAAAATTTTCTGCCCGATGTTACACAACTACATCGTGATTAAGTGAAATTTCCTTATCTTAACTTTCAGCCCATAGCGCCATCTACAACATCTCTGCCTCGAAAGGAACACTGTAGGAGAGCAGGAATGGATTTTGAATGCTCATGCTATAAACCCTGATTTTCAGATTTGGTTCGTGGATATCTGATACGGGTATAAACAATGATTCGGATATATCAATCCTGTTGACTTTCCATCTCCTCTCGTGCATAATATCTTCAAAAATAATCAAGGCTAATTCAAGCGTTCTTGGGAATATTAACGCGCTCAACAACCAGATTTGAGAATTCATTCACGAGGGCGTGTTGAGTCTAGAAAAAAGCCAGACATTGATCGAGACCACCGAAGTGGTTTGCTTCCAGGCATAATAATTTCAGGAAATGTATCAAAAATTTGGAGGGCTTCACCGTTCATGTTTGATAGGGATTCCTACGCACTCTGGATTATCCCAGAGGACGATGCGTATGCACTAACCAAAGGCTATATTGACAAGCTCAGTGACATTTATCATCTGCCTAAGTTTGAACCGCACATTACGGTTCTGAGCGATATTCACTCACCAGAAATACCGGAGATGTGTGAATTTGCCGGGGGCCTGACCCCATTTCGCGTCCGTCTTGATAACAAGGTGGAATATCCGGATGCGTACTTCCGAAGTTTACATTTGACTGCGCACGAAACACCGGAATTGATGGACGTATTTTCTAGTGTCAGGGAGAGGTTCGTCTCTATTGGAGAAGCTTATTTCCCACACTTGAGCCTGGCTTATAGTGGCTTCAATCTCCAAACCAAACGCAAGATGGCTCAAGAATTGGGGGATGTTCCGGAGATCGAATTCGAAGTGCGCCGACTGACCCTGTTCAATGCCTCACCAGAGTTGCCGGTTTCAAGCTGGAAGATGATCGAACAGTTCCCGTTTGGGGGTACGTTATGATCGGGATACCTGCTAATAGGCCAGCCATGCCCGAAAACGATTCGTACGCGCTCTGGATCATGCCGGAGGGTGCTGCTTACACTCTGACGGACAGTTATATCGCCAAACTCAGCCGCGCATACGACCTGCCGAAGTTCAAACCGCATGTCACCCTCCTGGCCGGTATCCCTTTCCCCAAACCCTCCACGCTGCGTGACTTGGCCCATAACCTGCTCCCGTTTCGAATCCATCTCGCCAGCCAGCCCCAATACCTGGATGAGTATTTCCGTTGTTTGTTTTTGAAGGCGGACGAGACGCCAGCGTTAATGGAGGCTTTTTCGAAAACCAGCCAGCTATTTGATTATGCAGAGCAATTCTATTTTCCTCACCTTAGCCTGGCCTATGGTGACTTGCCCGTCGAGGCCAAACGCGAGATGATCCAAACCCTGGGTGAAATTCCTGGGATCGAGTTCGAAACGCGACATCTCTCCCTGGTTCAAGCCTCGGCAGAAATGCCTATTTCAAGCTGGACAGTGGTCGAACATTTTCCCCTTCGGAATGTGTGATGAAAATAAACTGATGCTCCATTAAGAAGCTTTAGTTTCGCCAAAAATGGCGATTGAACCTAAAAAACAACCACAAAAAAACGGCAGATATTCGCTGTCCAGGAATGGCAAAGCCGGAAGGCTATTGACTGCCTTCCAATTGTCATCTG
>JASFRG010000136.1:0-13776 GCA_050115035.1 Anaerolineales bacterium
GCGCCTCTTGCTCTTGATCTTCATCTATCAAGTCCGTCTTTTGGCTTTTGAGTGTCTCCATCCCTCAACCTTACCCCATTTGCGAAAAATCTTGTGCGAAAAACCTTCCCTTCTTCACCGCTGCAAATTTTCGATTTCTATCGAACCTAAAAGTACTGGCAACCTTGCAAGCCTCGATTTTATGGTAAACTGAGGCAGAATTTGATTTTCTTTGAGGAGAACCTCACAATGACAAAATCCCGCGCTGATCAAATGGTAGAACGCTTGCGAACCATGCAAGCTGCTGCCCCCGACATTGAAGCCTCTGCTATCGTTTCGGTGGACGGATTGATCATGGCCTCTGCCCTTCAACAGGGTGTTGAGGAAGATCGTGTCTCAGCTATGTCGGCTGCTATGCTAAGTTTGGGTGAGCGCATTTCAAGCGAGTTGGGGCGCGGTACTCTTGAGCAAGTCTATATCAAAGGTGATGCGGGTTCTATCGTTTTGACATCCGTTGGCGAAGAAGCTGTATTGACTGCTATGGCGCGTCATGATGCCAAACTGGGTTTGATCTTTCTCGAAATGCGCCGGGCTGCAGAAGACCTGGTCAAACTGGTGGGATGAACCAGCGTAAAATCATCTATTCAAATCAGATTTCAACTCCCAACGGGGAGGGCTCAACCGCCCTCCCCGTTTCTCTTAATCTACCAAGACCCTAAAGGTCTGAAAAATCTTTAGGGTCTAATCACGAGGTGATTTATGACTCCAAAATATATCTTCTTTACAGGCGGTGTGGTCTCATCGGTCGGAAAGGGAGTGACCGCGGCAGCATTGGGTCTGCTGCTCAAAGAACGCGGTTTTTCGGTAGCCGTTCAAAAGCTCGACCCGTATATCAACGTTGATCCCGGAACGATGAGCCCGTATCAACACGGCGAAGTCTACGTGTTGGATGACGGCGCAGAAACCGATCTGGACCTCGGTCACTACGAACGTTTCATCGACATCCGATTGGGGCGGGTCAGCAACTTCACTGCCGGACAAGTGTACGCTGAAATCATAAAGAAAGAACGGCATGGGGACTATCTGGGCGGCACCATCCAGGTCATCCCGCACATCACGAATGAAATCAAACGCCGCATCGGACTGGTAGGGAAAGAGACCGGCGCAGAGATTATCTTGGTAGAGATTGGCGGGACGGTTGGCGACATAGAATCGCAACCGTTCATGGAAGCCCTCCGTCAAATGCGTAATGAAGTCGGACGCGAGAACACGTTCTTCATCCACGTCACCTGGCTGCCATACATCGGTGCGACCGGCGAGATCAAGACCAAGCCTACCCAACATTCGGTGGCTGCCTTACGCTCGATCGGTATCTCACCCAATATGATTATCGCGCGCTGCGATCATCCCATCGAGGCTGAAATCCGCGACAAAATCGCATTGTTCTGTGATGTGGAAAAAGAAGCCGTTGTGCCTATGATGACCACAGATGTGCTCTACGAAGTGCCGCTGCTGGTAGAAGAATCCGGCGTTGCGGATTACGTGGTCAAAAGCCTGCATTTGAAATCCACAAAAAAACCCAATTGGAAACCCTGGAGAAAATTAGTCAAGGAAGTTCGCGCACCCAAGCCAACAATCAAAGTAGCGCTGGTAGGTAAATATGTCGAACTGCATGACGCCTATATGTCGGTGCGTGAAGCGCTTAAGCATGCCGCGTTGTCCCAAAGCGTGGAGGTCGAAATCGACTGGGTGCACTCCGCCGATCTGGAAAAGAACAGGGGCTGGGAAATCCTGCAGAATGCGGACGCCATCCTGGTACCCGGCGGTTTCGGATCGCGCGGCATCGAAGGTAAAGTCATGGCTGCACGCTATGCGCGCGAGAAGAAGGTGCCATACCTTGGGCTATGCCTGGGAATGCAGGT
This sequence comes from Anaerolineales bacterium, assembly GCA_050115035.1. Lineage (GTDB taxonomy): Bacteria > Chloroflexota > Anaerolineae > Anaerolineales > Villigracilaceae > JAABUE01. The sequence continues at coordinate 1,902 of JASFRG010000136.1, forward strand.
CATGTGCATCGAGTTTGCCCGCAACGTGCTCGACCACGAAGATGCCAACTCCTCAGAATTCGACCGCGGGACGGAGGCTCCCATCATCGACCTGATGCTTGAGCAACGATCTATCACCGATATGGGCGGCACTATGCGCCTCGGACTCTACCCGTGTCAGCTCCAAAAAGGGACTAAGGCTGCCAACGCTTACTGTGTCTCACAGGTGGACGAACGGCATCGTCACCGCTTTGAGTTCAACAATAATTTCAAAGCAGAATTCGAGAAAGCCGGTATGGTTTTCTCCGGTATGTCTCCTGATGGCAAGTTAGTGGAAATTGCCGAAATCGCCAATCATCCCTACATGGTTGGCAGCCAGTTCCATCCGGAGTTTTTATCACGCCCGATGCGACCGCACCCGCTGTTCCTGGGATTGATCAAAGCGGCAAAAAGTAAAGCAAAAAAGTAAACAGACATCTTGCATATGTAAGTTCCAATACACAAAGTAATACAGGCTCAAAATGCGCCATACACATTGTCTGGCGCATTATTTTTCTTACAGAAATCTGCAACGAAAATGTCTGTGAGAAAAAAAGCTCCAAGGGTATAATCGCGCGCGTGTACGTCATCCGGCGTTTTTTCTATCCCCCCACAATTCCAGGCGAATACCGTCCAAATTTCATCCACCTGTATATGGACATTGGCTGGTTTGGTATCCTGAGTGGTTCGGCGGTCAATTTTTTGAGCGTATATGCCACGCGGCTAGGAGCAACCGGTCTGCAGATTGGCCTGCTGAGTTCTATGGCCGCTGTTGTGAGTCTTGTACTGGCTATCCCAACTGGTCGTTGGTTAGAAAAACAAGAACTCAATCCAGCCGTCTTTCGCGCATCCGTTTGGTACCGGTTAGGGTACCTGCTGTGGGTACCACTGCCTTGGCTATTCAACGAGCAGGGCCAGGTCTGGACTTTGATCGTCATCGCGCTGTTGATGGCCGTCCCGCTCACGCCACTCACGATTGGGTTTAATGCCTTGTTTGCAGCCTCTGTGCCACCACCCTGGCGCGCGCACGTAGCCGGTGTGCGCAATGTAGCCTTCGCCATTGCCATTATGCTCTCCTCTCTGGGGAGCGGTTTTATTTTGGAAAGTTTACCCTTCCCAACGGGATATCAAATCGTTTTTGGGATTGGATTTTTGGGTGCGGCGATGAGCAGTTTCCACCTTTATTTCATCAAACCCCTGCAAGCGACATCCACTACGCTTCCACCCAGGCCAATACCTGCTCCCATTAAACAAGCATTATCTCCCCGGCAACAACTCCGAACCGTACTACGCTTTGATATTTGGAAAACACCTTATCGCAATACGCTGTTGATTTTCCTCGGTTTCCATGTAGCTCAATACCTGGCAGCGCCTATTTTCCCACTTTTCCAGGTGCGCCAACTACACCTGACAGATGACCAGCTTGGTATCGGGTCAGCACTATACTATCTTACCGTCCTGCTCGGCTCGATGCGTCTCAGCAAGGTGATACAGGATTTCGGCCATAAAATAGTGACAGGCATCAGTGTAGCCGGATTAGCAATCTATCCCCTTCTGTTGGCGCTCTCGCAAACCCCGGTCGATTTCTATTGGACCTCCCTATTAGGTGGGTTGAACTACGCCATGTTGATCGGCTCCTATGCCAATTACCTGCTGGAAGAGATTCCCATCGAGGATCGCCCCGCTCATCTGGCATGGTACAACGTCATCCTCAACGCCTCCATTTTGATCGGTTCGCTGAGTGGACCTCTGCTAGGCCGTTGGGTTGGTCTGGGTGCGGCACTACTCCTGATCGGTCTACTTCGTCTCATTTCAGGGTTGACAATTTTGAAGTGGGGATAGGGAATCTGCCGTCCAAATGGTCGAACTGATTTCTCCAACGTTTTTTTGACATTTCATTAACTCCCCTCATACATCTGGCTATTAGAATTATTACCATTAGGAATAATGCAGTTGAAACGGAGAAGCCCGAAAAAGGGGAGGCGGGCGATCGCCCGCCTCCCCTTTTTCGATGGATTTTTGGAACCTGAAAAGTCCTAATGATAACTAATTCGTATGGGAGGATCCCATGAACCTCGATAAATATACTCAGAAATCACAAGAAGCCATCCTGGCCGCTCAACGCCTGGCGCAGGATTTGAATCACCAGGCTATTGAGCCAACACACCTGCTGCTGGCCTTGCTTCAGCAGGACCAGGGTGTTGTGCCAGCTATCGTGACTAAAGTAGCCGGATCGCCGCTGGCTATTCGTGATGAATTACAGAAAGAGTTGAATAACCGGCCGAAGATCAGCGGCGCGAACATGGACGTCGGCCTATCTCGTCCCGCCGCGGATGCGCTCCAGGCCGCCGAACGCTACGCCAAAGGCATGCAGGACGATTATGTCTCCACCGAGCACATCCTGCTCGGGCTAACAGATTCGCCTGAAGGCAAACGTCTGTCACAATATGGCCTGACCAAAGATGCGATTCTGTCCGCGCTCAAGACCGTGCGAGGCTCGCAGCGCGTCACATCCGAGAACCCAGAGAGCACTTACCAGTCCCTCGAAAAGTATGGGCGCGATATGACTGCACTAGCACGTCAGGGCAAGCTCGACCCGGTCATTGGCCGTGACGAGGAAATTCGCCGTGTGATACAGATCCTGTCGCGGCGCACCAAGAACAACCCTGCATTAATCGGTGAACCGGGCGTCGGCAAGACGGCTATCGCTGAGGGGCTGGCACAACGCATCGTTAACGGAGACGTGCCCGAGGGTCTGAAGAAGAAACGTCTGGTCCAATTGGACATAGGCGCGCTCATCGCCGGGGCCAAGTTCCGCGGCGAGTTCGAGGAACGTCTTAAAGCGGTCCTGAAAGAGATCACCGAGTCCGAGGGCGAAATCCTGCTGTTCGTTGACGAGATGCACACCGTCGTCGGGGCGGGCAAGGCTGAGGGCTCGATGGACGCCGGCAACATGCTCAAACCGATGCTGGCACGCGGAGAACTGCACATGATCGGCGCCACCACGCTGGACGAGTATCGCAAGTACGTCGAGAAAGATCCCGCATTGGAGCGCCGCTTCCAGCCGGTGCTGGTCGAAGAACCGAGCGTGGAGGATACCATCAGCATCCTGCGCGGTCTTAAGGAACGCTACGAAATCCATCACGGCGTGCGCATCACCGACCCGGCTGTGATCGCCGCGGCGACGTTGTCCAACCGCTACATCGTGGACCGGCACCTGCCCGATAAGGCCATCGACCTGATCGACGAAGCTGCCGCCCGCCTGCGCACTGAGATCGATTCCAAGCCGCAGGCGCTGGACGAAGTGGACCGCGCCATCATGCAGCTCGAGATTGAGCGGGAAGCGTTGAAGAAAGAAAAGGACAAGGCCTCCAAAGAGCGTCTGTCTAAACTCGTAAAAGAAATTGCAGACTTGAAAGAAGAGTCCAAGGAATTGCATGCCCGTTGGGATACCGAGAAATCGGCCATCCAAGATCTGCAAGCAACCAAGGAACAGATCGAAGAAACGCGCCTGGAGATCGAACGCGCTGAACGCGCCAATGACCTGGAGAAAGTCGCTCGCCTGCGCTATGGCTCTCTGCGTGACTTAGAAGCCAAGCTGGCCGAGGGTGAAAAGCGCATCAAAGAATTACAGGGCGATGACGCCCTGCTCAAAGAAGAAGTAGACGCCGAAGAGATCGCTTCGATTGTTGCCCGCTGGACGGGTATCCCCGTCTCGAGGCTGCTGGAAGGTGAAACCGAAAAATTGATCCACATGGAAGATCGCCTGCATCAGCGCGTGATCGGACAGGACGAAGCTGTAAAAGTTGTGTCCAATGCCGTACGGCGCGCTCGCGCGGGTCTGCAGGATCCCGACCGGCCGCTGGGATCGTTCATTTTCCTGGGTCCAACCGGCGTCGGCAAGACCGAGTTGGCTCGTTCGCTGGCGCACTTCCTGTTTGACGACGAGCGTGCCATGGTGCGCATCGATATGTCTGAATATCAGGAGAAGCACACGGTTAGCCGTATGATCGGCGCACCGCCAGGATACGTCGGCTACGATGAAGGTGGCCAGTTGACCGAAGCCGTGCGTCGACGTCCATACAGCGTGGTGCTGTTCGATGAGATCGAGAAGGCACATACCGAAGTTTTCAATGTGCTACTGCAGCTGCTGGACGATGGCCGCTTGACCGATGGCCAGGGACGCACGGTGGACTTCCGCAACACGGTTGTGATCATGACCTCCAACCTGGGCAACCAGCTCTGGGAAGGTGGCAAAACGGTCACGCGCGACGAGATTGTGAGCGTTTTGCAAGGGCACTTCCGTCCCGAATTCCTGAACCGTCTGGATGAGATCGTGGTTTTCCACCCGCTGCGTAAGGAACATCTGGCCGGCATCGTGGATATTCAATTACGGCGCGTCAGCCGCTTACTGGCCGAGAAGGGTTTCCATCTCGAAGTGACTGAGGCTGCCCGCGAATACTTGGCCGAGGTCGGCTACGACCCGGACTTTGGCGCCCGTCCGCTCAAGCGGACGATTCAACGCGAGCTGCAAGACCCGCTGGCGCTCAAGATCCTGTCCGGTGAGTTCCATGAAGGTGAAACTGTCAAGGTTGATCGCGACAAAGAAGGATTAACTTTCAAAGCGGATGAGCCGGTGATCGAAGGCGAAGTGGTTGCAGAGTAAAAAATCAAGAAGTTTAACCAAAAGGGATTCGGTTTTGCCGAATCCCTTTTGGTTTTAAGCCCGGCGAATTTGTCGGAGATTGATAAGCGCCATGATTCCCAACCCAAATCCAATAGCAATACTAATGGATGGGATCAGCCAGTTCGCGTTGACAATGATCCTTTGCCAGATCAAAATGCCTTGAATGCGTAGTTGAAGCAAAACGAGTGGGGGTAAACTCTGAAGTCCAATCCAAACAGCCAGGATACACAGAGTAATGATCAGACTGAGTCCAAAATCGGCCCAGGTCAGGCGGAAGCGCGGAACGGGCTCGGTCTGGATATGCTTCATCACGCCAGCGGTGATATCTCGCGGCATCGGTGCAAGTGGCATCTCACGCAAAGTATTTTCGATCAATTCATCTTTTTGTGCGGGGGTTAAGCGGTTGTCCATGCAGCCTCCTCGTAGGCTTCGTAAGCTCTTCGCAATTGCTCTTTGGCGCGGAATAGGCCGGTTTTAACGGTACCAAGCGGCAGGTTCAGCGTCGAAGCGATCTCGTCATAGGAAAGCTCATCTTGATATCGCATTGTGATGAGCAGACGATACTTTTCATCCAGGTCTTCTACGGCTCGTCGCAAATATTCCCGCAGTTCCTGTTTCTCGAATTTATTGGCCGGATTTACAGATTTGGAATCGAGGTTCGGTATATCTTCTATGACTTCTTCACCCAAATCGTTCAAAGAACGGCGCAGGTTGGGCAGGCGATTGTAACAAAGGTTGGTCGTGATGCGGTACAACCAGGTGCGGAACTTTGACTGCATCCTGAAATTGGGGAGCGCCGTCCAGGCGCGGATGAAAGTCTCCTGTGCCAGATCGAGCGCTTCGTTTTCGTCTTTCAGGACACGCAATGCAAGGTTATAAACATAGCGTTGATGATCATTGACCAATGCAGCAAAGGCATCGTGGTCACCTTTTTTTGCGCGTCGGATTAGGGTGATTTCGGCATCTGACATGAGGACTCTCAAGGGGTTAGACAGGCAAACGATAAAAATGTTTCACTTAAGAATAAGTTCGTACTTTTTTTTAACCGCCAAGCAGCCAAGTTTTTTTTAATCGACATCAAGAACCTGCGGGGAGAAAGTGAAACTTTTTTGGGAATCACCTGTCAAACGAAGTGAGAATAACACAAATCTAGGAGAGAAAAAATGAAAAGACCCATTGTAATCACGTTACTGGTGCTGGCGTTGCTGTTCGTGCTGGCAGGTATTGGCGCCGTAGTTTTCTTTACCGTCCGAAATGTTGGTTCCTTTGTACTGGAACAAACCTATGTAGCGGTAACTGCAGAGGAAAGCAAGACCCTGAAAGTGGAAGAGGGAACGGTCAGACTTGTCGTAGATGATGGTGCAGGTAATATCACTGTGACCGGGAGCGACGGCGACACCGTTGAGGTTGAAGTCCTCAAGACCGGCAGCGCGCCCACACGGGCTCAGGCTGAAAAAGACCTGCAAGATATCCAATATAACATCAGCCAGGATGGCAATACGATCACAATATCCTATGAGCTTGACAAAATCAAAACCAAGCACGTAGACACGGTGGATTTTACGATCAGCGTTCCTGTCGAGACGTCCGTAGATGTTGAGACAAGTCTTGGCGAGGTAAGCGTATCGGGCATAATTGGAGATACCATTATCACGAACGATTTTGGGGCTATCAGTGCCGAAAACATCACAGGCGCGTTATCTGCAAATAGCAAAAGCGGCAGGCTGGCAGTCCATTCGGTCAAAGCTGAGGGGCAGGATGTCGATATCCATTCAGGATTTGGACAGGTAACAGCAGATCAGTTAAGCGGCAAGAACATCTCCATCACATCAAGCAGCGGGACGATCGAACTCAATAACATCCGCGCTACCGGCGACCTGTTGACAAGTTCTGACTTTGGAAACATAACGTATGAAAACGGCTCTTCCGCCTCGCTGGATGTTGGAACTAAAAGTGGTAAAGTGTCAATCACAAAAGTCAACATCAGGAGCGAATTGAAGATCCAAAATGACTTCGGTGAGATCGAATTGGTTCAAGCCATGGCTGGCTCCTATGACATTCATACCAACAGCGGTTCCATTGACGTAGATGGTGCACAGAACAGCTTGAAAGCCCACACGGATTTTGGGAGCATCATTATCAAGAATGCCGAATCAACGACACTGGATCTTGATACACAAAGTGGCACAATTGAATTCAGTGGCTCACTGGGTGAAGGGCCACACACGGTGAATTCGGATTTTGGTCAAATTGATCTATTCATACCAACGGACACGGAACTCAAGATGAGCCTTGAAACCGATTTTGGTACTATCAGTTCAGAAATCCCGATCACGGTCATCCTGGAAGGAAACCTCGAAAAGAACAAGCAAGAAGGCACTATCAACGGGGGTGGCGACTTACTCACGGTGAAAACCAAAAGCGGAGATATCAACATCGCTGCCATCGAGTAAAATAACTGGGCGTGGAAGAAAATCCACGCCCAGTTTCTTTCGACAAGGTATTGTGATGAGTGATATTTTTATCTGCTTTGGGGCGGTGGTAGCCCTGGCTATTATTTTCGGCTTCTTTGCTTTTTTGCGTTATATGAGTTATAGGGAAAACATCGCTCTGGCAGAGAAAGGGTTGAATCGTCCAGAAAGGAAAAATAGCGAAAGCATCCTACGATGGGGCATCCTCATCGCTACACTTGGCGCAGCGCTGACGATCGGCTTATTTTTCGTCGGTTCAGGTTCAGGAACAAATTACCCGCTTGGACTGGGACCCTGGATGTTGGCAGGACTGATACCCTTGTTCCTCGGCCTGACATTGATGCTGATCTATACCCTTACTCAAAAAGATGGGTTATGAGATAGGCTTTTCTTAAAATGACAGACGCGCCGTACGGCGCGTCCGTTTTGTATTTTATTTAGAGCCAATTATTTTGCTTTGATGGTGATGGACTTTGGCTTGACTTCTTCGGCGATTGGCATCGTGATGGTCAGAATACCATTCTCGAAATCAGCCTTGGCTTTGCCAGCCTGCACATCTGTAGGCAGCAAGATCGAACGGTGGAACGAACCGTATCGTTGTTCGCGGACGTGATAGTTGGTCTCCTTCTGTTCATCTTCTTGCTTGTACTCACCGCGCAGGGTCAACGTTTCACCGGTCACGGTGATATCCACATCATCTGCTTTTAGACCGGGCAAAGCAGCCTTGACGACCACCTCATCCGAAGTCTGATACATATCAATGGCGGGTGAAGTGGAGACTCCACTCAAGCTGAGCGGGCGCGTGAAAGCATCATCGAACAGCCGGTCCATAGCCTCACGCAAAGTCATCATTTCGCGCATTGGCTCCCATCGAGTTAAGTTGGACATAGTGAACCTCCTTCAAAAATAGTTTCATTTGAACTTACATCATTAACTATAATCATTGAGTGTATGAATATCGTCAAAGATATTTAAAAAGAATGTAAGAGTACAGTTTAAATCCGTTAACAGTCCTCTAATAATCATCATGCAGTACGTTGATATGGACAGGATATAATAGCCTTCGTAATCTGACAGGATCACAATACGCCGTTATCCTGGAATGCTTATTGCTCCGGGATAACCGGAGCATTTTATAATATCTGCGTAGTACCTTTTCGGGAGGCATACATGACAGACACAACCAAAACCGACGCACAATCTTTCACCTTCAAGGCCGAGACAAAACAACTGCTCAACATCCTGATCCATTCCCTATATAAAGACCGGGACGTATTCCTGCGCGAAATGCTTTCGAACGCTTCAGACGCGCTCAACCGCATCCGCTTCGAGATGTTGACGGACCGGAACGTGCTGGACCCCGAGGCTGAACTGTGCATCCGCATCACGGCGGACGAGGAGGCTGCTACCCTTACCATACAGGATACTGGCATCGGCATGACCAAGGACGAGATTATCCAGAACCTGGGCACCATCGCCCAATCGGGCGCGCGTAACTTCATCGAGGCAACCAAAGACAAAAACGTGGACCTGACCCAGGTGATCGGACAGTTTGGGGTCGGCTTTTATTCCATTTTCATGGTAGCAGACTGGGTGCGAGTCACCTCGCGTTCTTATAAACCGCGCGCTAAAGCTGTCAGTTGGTATGCGACAGGCGAAGATAATTTCGAAGTCAGTCCTGCCGAGATGAATGAGCGCGGCACGAAAATAGAGATCAAACTGAAAGAGGATGCAAAGGAATTCGCTGAAGAATATCGTCTGAAGAACATTATCCACAAGCATTCGGACTACATTGGTTTTCCCATTTATGTGGGTGACGACGAGAAGCAGGTCAACAAACAGACCTCGCTATGGCGCACTTCCAAGTCAGAAGTGACCGAAGAACAATACAAGGATTTTTACCGCCAAGTGACCCTAGATTTTGAAGACCCGCTGACCCACATACACACCATCACAGACGCGCCGGTACAACTCTATGCGCTTTTATACATTCCAGCAAAAGGTGAGCGCGGCGTGCTATCTCTGCGCAAAGAAGACGGCATTAAATTGTATTCGCGCAATATCTTGATCGATGAATACAACAAGGATTTACTGCCTGAATATCTGCGTTTTGTGCAGGGTGTGGTGGATTCAGAAGATTTGCCCCTGAATGTTTCCCGCGAGACAGTCCAGTCCGTTGGCCTGATGCCGGGTCTGAAAAAAATCGTCACCGGTCAAGTCATGAAGGAACTGGAAAGACTCGCCAAAGATGAAGTAGAAAAGTACGAAACATTCTGGAGTGAGTTTGGCGTGTATCTCAAACAAGGCATCGCTGCCAATCCAATCGATGTCGAGAGCATCCAGCCATTGCTGCGCTTCAAAACCAATCTAAATCCTGAAACATGGTCCTCGTTGGAAAACTATGCTGAACGCATGAAAGACGGACAAAAAGAGATTTATTACATCGTTGGTGAAGACCCCAAATCCGTGCTGCTAAGTCCGCACCTGGACTACTTCCAGTCACAGGGCACAGAAGTGCTACTGCTGACCGACCCGATGGATTCGTTCATGCTGATGGGCTTGCGCAAATACAAAGACTTTGAACTCAAGAATGTTGCCCAAGCCGACATCGAAACGCCTGAAAAAACTGAGGAAAAAGAAGAATCCCAGAATATCCCGGATGATGATTTTAATGCCCTGATCGAACGCTTCAAGGAAGTGCTCGGTGAGCGCGTTGAGGATGTGCGTGCCAGTAAGCGTCTGTCACAATCTGTGGCGCGGCTGGTAGACCCGGAAGGAAGCCTAAACCCGGAGATGCAGCGCGTGTATAAATTCTTAGGGCAGGAATATGAGGTTCCCAAGAAAATCCTGGAGTTGAATCCGTCGCATACGATTTTGAAGAATCTGGTTGGAATGGATACAAATACGGATTTACAAAGCATGCTTATTGAGCAAATCTACGATAGCGCGCTGCTGGTCGAAGGGCTGCATCCCGATCCGTCCAGTATGGTCCCGCGTATCCAGCAGATCATCGAGGCCGCTTCCAAGAGCAATTAGCAAATTTGGTAGTTGATAAGATTTAGCCCCAGCCCGCCACGGCGGAGTGGGCTGTGGCTTATTGTTTGTGAAACCCTAAAACAACAACCAACTTACAAACTTTAACGTTTTTCTAACGTTCGAAATATTTATTTTTTACAACCGCTTTTTATACTCAAAAGTGAAAATTTTGAAAGCCAAATTCCCAGTCTAAGGAGGTATTAGCTATGTACCGACGATTTCGAAGACCCAGTATATGGCAGGAAATGGATCAACTCCAGCGCGAGATGAACCGCCTCTTTGATACAAGCAACAAAGAGCGCGTGTTCACTGCTCCAAGCTATCCGGCCATCAATATCTGGATAAATGAAAATGGGCAACTCATCAGTGCTGAGATGCCCGGAATCAACCCCGACAACATCGACATCGATGTGACCGGAGACGCGCTTTCCATCTCCGGCGAGCGCAAACCGGATGAGGGTGTTAGAGATGCGCGTTATCATCGTCGAGAAAGGAGTTACGGCTCTTTCAGCCGCACGATCCAGCTGCCCTTCATGGTAGACACGAAGAAGGCAGAAGCCAACTTCAATAATGGCATCTTGATGATCAGCTTGCCGCGCGCAGAGGTGGACAAGCCGAAGAAAATCACAATTAAGAGCAAGTAATGTGGAGGTGTTTCTATGGCTAAGAAAGATCAAGCAATGGAAGTCCAGAAACAGGAAGAAACTCCTGCTGATGAAATGGAACGTACGCGCTCACGCCGCACCTTCGTTCCCAGAACAGATATTTACGAAACCGAAAAAGAGATCATCGTTCTGGCTGACATCCCTGGTGCAAATGAGAAGACGGTTGATATCACGTTAGAAAAGAACGAACTATCCATCACCGCCTTTGTTGAGCCAGCCATACCCAGTGGTTTCGAAATCGCATACGCTGAATATGAGGAAGGCGACTACCAACGCAGCTTCCGCCTTTCAGATGAAATCGACCGGGATAAAATCGAGGCTGTGGTGAGTGATGGCGTGTTACGACTGAGGCTTCCAAAAGCACAGGAAGCCAGGAGCAAGAAAATCACCATTAAAACAACGTAACGCTGGCATGATCGAAACAAAAAAGCTCTCAGGGCTGGTTGCCTTGAGAGCTTTTTAGATTTGCAAAGTCTACGGTAATTTGATCTCAAGCCCCTCAGCCCGCAGCCTCAGAGAAGCTAATAGATTTTTATAAACCCGCTCCTTTTGTAAATCGTCACCGAAATAATCCACGTACTGGTATTGATTCAAACGAAATGGTACATCGCAAATGTCCAGCCGGACGGGGATAATGAATATCGTGCCTTCTGGTTTTTCTTCAGCGGTATCCAGCGCCAGCCTGAGTTCCTTATGGAAAAAGCCTTCGTTCTCCACTGCATCTTTTGATAGGAAAACATTGGTGTGAAGTTATTTCCTTTGTATGTGTTATTTGCAAATAATTACTGTGAATCAGCGTGAATCTGTAGAGTTTTATCCTTTTGAACCAAAACGAGAGTTCAGATTGCCTTTTTGAAGGACTTTTTATCGTCAATTCATCAGATTTGCCTTCTAAACAGGGTTATTCTGCTGTGTTTTTGATTGAAAAACCCTTTTGTAGACACTGTAGTACCGTGATTTTCGTCAAAATTCCGATGATAATGCTATTTGAGAAAAAT
>JASFRG010000137.1:0-13696 GCA_050115035.1 Anaerolineales bacterium
TCAGTTGGCTGGGAAAACGCCGCAGTATTCGCGTACGTTGGTGCAAAAAAGATGAAAACTGGATGGCTTTGATCAAGTTCGCTTGCGCTCATATTTTGTTCGCTATGGCATTTTACGGATAGGCTCTACGCAAAAAAGCCTCCAAGACACAAAGGAAATTCATGGTTTTGTGCCTTTGGTGCTTTGTGGTCTCATTCAGACTATCATTATTTGCGCACATACCAGGCGGCCACGTAGCCTTCCGTTCCACCGTTCTCGCGCACCTTGAGCCATTTACCGTACACGCCCACCATTTTGGCATTGCCTTCTGTAACTTTCAACTCGCTCCCGGTGGGCAGGATCATCAACGTGTCTGAGTTTGTGTTTGGTTTCTCTCGCATTCGCAACCCGGCGGAAGCGGCAGGAGTAACGTAGACTGTAAAAGCTTCGGTTTCAGATGTGGTGGAAGTTTCGGGCATTTCAGAGGTGAGGGTGGCTTCCAATTCAACGAAATTTGCGGCTACGTAGCCCTGTAATCGTTTGGGGTCGGAGACGTGAATCCATTTGCCCTCTTCCCCGATCTTGGCGCGGGCCTTATCGGAGGGTTCGAGTACGGTCAAGGATGTCCCGGCTTTCAGGACGGTTACCAATGCGCCGCCCAGGCTGGCTGTCTTGCGCAGACGCAGGCCGGCTTCGCCTACGGAATGGGAAACGTAGAGGGTCAGCGCTTTGCTTTCAGGTTGCGGTTCTTCTACTGGTTCAGGCTTTGGCTCAGGTTCAGGTGGCGTAACCGGAGCAGGCTCTGGAACTGGCTCTGGTTCAGTTGGTTCCTCCTCGCCTTCGACAGGGGGGACCGTCACCCCCTCTTCAACATACCAGGCAGCGACGTAGCCCTCGCGCCCGGCTTCATCGCGGATGTGAAGCCAGTGGTCGTAGACGCCGATCTTTGGCGTGGCGACTCCCACGGGTTCGAGCATACATAGATTTGCTCCTGGCGGCTCGATGGCTACGGTGGCGGAAGCAGTGGTCGGTGCGGAACGGAGGCGCAGCCCGGCTTCCACGCTAACAGGAATCCGGACGTAGGTTCCCGGCTCGGTGGGTGTGGATGGTTCCGTCGAGGCGGTATCCCCGGAGTCGCCCATCCCGCTTTGCAGGCATTCGAAGAAGACAACGGTGGAGATGCTCTTCTTGAGCGGTTTGCCGTGGCTGTAGCGCGAGGAGAGAGTCACTTCCTGTCCGCTCTCGGTCGGATGCGGCCAGGGGTCGAGCATCAGGTAATCGTCACCTTGCTTTTTGTAGAGCACCACCCAGTGGGTTTGCAGACCGGCCTTGGGCGAGCTATCGACCTCGACCAGCACGGGCTGGCCTTTGGCGAGATATGCGTCGATTTGGGAGAGCGGCGCGGCGGTATCGCGGCACAGCACCAGGTTACGGTAAACCACCTGCGGATAGAGATTGGTGACCGCGCCCCAAATGATGGCCGCATCCACGTAGCCGCCGCGAGACTTGAGCTTGGCGTTGAGCGTCTTGGGCGTTTCGGGGTAGCCGTGCCCGCTAACTAGCATGGCGACACCCGTGAGCGCACAACCGACGTGGCCGATGGTCTCGCTGCTGGAGCCGATCTTGACCGATTTCCAGGCCGGGTCTTGTTGGGAGTAGTTGACGAGGGTGAAGGACATAAGACCACCTTTAATAGTTTGGAGAACGTTATTCTTATTATAAGGAAAAAAGCTCCACTGCGAAAGCGGGATATGTAAATTTAAAAGAACCTTGACTTGAAGCTAACTCCAGGTGTTACACTATCTGATAAACAATATTAAGGTAGGAGGATAACAATGTACATTGGAATACAAATCCCGTCTTTCAAGTATCCCGGCGGCACAGCCGCGATCCGACCTAAACTGAAAGAAATCGTCACCACCGCAGAAGAAGCCGGTTTTTATAGCTTCTGGGTCATGGATCATTACTATCAGATCAAAGGCTTGTTCGGGGAAGCCTATACTGACCCGATGATGGAGGCCTATACCACGCTCGGTTATTTTGCCGGTCTCACTGAAAAGGCTTATCTGGGTGTGCTGGTAGCAGGCGTCCATTATCGCCATCCCTCCGTTCTGATGAAGATGGGCAACACGCTCGATATCCTCTCCGGTGGTCGTGCTTATTTCGGCATCGGTGCGGGATGGTATGAAGAAGAATCAAAGGGTTTTGGGATCCCTTATCCTTCAACCTCGGAGCGCTTCGAGCTATTGGAGGACAATCTGAAATTGGCGCATGCTCTCTGGAAGGGTGATGAAGCCTCTTTCGAGGGGACGCATGTTTCTGCTCCGGCGATCACCAATAATCCCCGTCCGCTCTCAAAGCCGCACCCGCGCATCCTGATCGGCGGTACCGGTCCGAAGAAGACCCTGCGTATGGTGGCTCAGTATGCGGATGCCTGCAATATCTTTGAAAGGGCTGGTACGGAAAAAATGCAAAAAACGCTCGACACGCTCAAAGGACATTGCGAAACGCTGGGACGCGATTACACTACCGTAGAGAAGACTTCACTCGGAACTGTACATCTCTCCGGGAAAGATACGGTCGATAGTGTTCTCAGTCGTATCAAGAATCTTTCTGAGTTGGGCTTCACCCACGCGATATTCAACATGCCGGATGTTTACGAAATTACGCCGCTTGAAACCTTTGGGAAGGAAATCATCCCGGCAGTAGAAGAACTCTAAACAGGTTGTAAAAGTGCGCTCCGTTGGTCGAGTAGGCGGTGTTTTTCCGCCGTACACTTGCACCGAACGCAGGTACAGTGTCGAGACCAAAATGGCAAAAGGACTCTTGAAATTGGTGGTCTCCCTGGTCCGGAACGCCAGGACGGGCGATACTCTGTTTCACGGTACTCGACCACCGGCAACAACTAGAAAATAAAAGGCGGTGCTCCATTTTTTGGAGCACCGCTCTTGTCTTATATCTTAGGTTCCTATCAGCGTTCGGTTACATCAGATCAAAGCGATCCGCGTTCATGACCTTGTTCCAGGCTGCCACGAAGTCATGAACGAACTTCTCCTGCGAGTCGTCCTGGGCATAGACTTCCGCCAGAGCGCGCAGTTGGGAGTTGGAACCAAAGATCAGGTCCACGCGGGTGCCGGTCCACTTCTTTTGGCCGGTTGCGCGGTTATGGCCCTCGAATTCATCTTCGTCTTCATTGACGGGCTTCCACTCGGTGCCCATGTCGAGCAGGTTGACGAAGAAATCGTTGGTCAACTCACCTGGGCGGTCGGTGAAGACGCCGTGCTTGCTGCCGCCGTAGTTGGCGCCCAGGACGCGCATGCCGCCCACCAGGGCCGTCATCTCGGGCGCAGTCAGCGTTAGCAGTTGGGCCTTGTCGACCAGCAGTTCTTCGGCGGAAACCGCGTATTTGGCCCTCTGGTAGTTACGGAAGCCGTCCGCATACGGTTCGAGCACAGCGAAAGCCTCCACGTCGGTTTGCTTTGCCGAGGCGTCCATGCGACCCGGTGAGAAGGGAACGGTCACGTCGAAGCCTGCATCTTTCGCAGCTTTCTCGACGGCTGCGCAGCCTCCCAGGACGATCAGGTCAGCCAGCGAGACTTTCTTGTCCCCGGACTGCGCGCTGTTGAATTCCTTCTGAATACCTTCGAGCGTCTTCAGTACTTTTGCAAGCTGCTGCGGCTGGTTGACTTCCCAATCCTTCTGGGGTTCCAGACGGATGCGGGCGCCGTTCGCGCCGCCGCGCATGTCGGATCCGCGGAAGGTGGATGCCGAAGCCCAGGCCGTATAAACAAGTTCAGGGATCGTCAGACCCGAATCCAGGATTTTGGCTTTGAGATCGGCGACGTCTTTCTCATCGACCAGTTCATGATCGACTGCGGGGATGGGGTCCTGCCAGAGCAGGTCTTCCTGCGGGACTTCTGGACCGAGATAGCGGGACTTGGGTCCCATGTCGCGGTGGGTCAGCTTGAACCAGGCGCGCGCGTAAGCTTCCGCGAACTCATCGGGATTCTCGAGGAAGTGCCGCGCGATGGGCTCGTAGACCGGGTCCATTTTCAGCGACAGGTCTGCCGTGGTCATCATCGGACGGTGCTTCTTCGACGGGTCGTGCGCGTCGACCACCATGTCCTCTTCGTCCACGTCTTTAGCCAGCCACTGCCAGGCGCCAGCGGGGCTTTTGACCTTTTCCCAATCGTATTTGAACAGCGTCTTCAGATAGCCCATGTCCCATGTGGTGGGATTCGGCTTCCAGGCGCCTTCGGGACCGCCGCCGATCGTATCGCCGCCCATGCCGCTGCCAAACTTACTTTTCCAGCCCAGACCCATCTCTGCCAGTCCAGCCGCTTCGGGCTCAGGCCCGACCAGGGCCGGATCACCCGCGCCGTGTGCCTTGCCGAAGGTGTGCCCGCCAGCGACGAGCGCGACGGTCTCATAATCGTTCATCGCCATGCGCCCGAAGGTCTCGCGGACGTCTACCCCGGATGCGACCGGATCGGGGTCGCCATCCGGGCCTTCCGGGTTGACGTAGATCAGTCCCATCTGTACGGCCGCCAGGGGATTTTCGAGATCGCGCTCACCGGAGTAACGGCTGTTGGGCTTGTCGCTTGTTGCCAGCCATTCCTCTTCGGAGCCCCAGTATGTGTCCTCTTCCGGCTCCCAGATGTCTTCACGCCCGCCCGCGAAGCCGAAGGTCTTGAAGCCCATCGTTTCCATCGCGACGTTGCCAGCCAGGATCATCAGGTCAGCCCAGGAAATCTTGTTGCCGTATTTCTGCTTGATCGGCCAGAGCAGCCGGCGCGCCTTGTCGAGGTTGACGTTGTCGGGCCAACTATTGAGAGGCGCGAAGCGCTGGTTGCCGGCCCCACCGCCGCCGCGTCCGTCGCCCAGGCGGTAGGTCCCGGCGCTGTGCCAGGCCATGCGGATGAAGAGACCGCCGTAGTGACCGTAATCCGCCGGCCACCAATCCTGCGAGTCGGTCATCAATTTAGCCAGGTCATTTTTCAGGGCTTCAAAGTCCAGTTTCTTGAACTCTTCCACGTAATTGAAATCCTCGCCCATCGGATTCGATTTGGAAGAATGCTGGTGCAGAATCTTAAGATTTAGCTGATTCGGCCACCAGTCACGATTCGAGGTGCCACGACCAGATGGGGGTGTGGGTTTCTTTCCATTGCCAGCCATACTTTTTCTCCTTTTGTTGTTTGAAACTTACTGAACAGTGAATAACAGCGAGTTTTGCTGCCATTTGGGACTTTCTTTTGTTATATTCTATTTTTTACTATATCCCAGGAATCTTATTGTACAAAAAAATCATATAGTTGTAAAATATCAATTGACTATCTTATCTATAGTTAGTAACTATAGTATTAGTTACCGACAATATTTTGCGCCAGGAAAATATCAAATAGTAATTTACCTATGTTCGCGAGCAATTGTACTCCCGAAGGACATCGGGACGAAGTGCGAGCTGGATGCAGTTCAAATGCATCCAGAACAAGCTTACGAGGAAATCAACATGGAAATTCACCAACTGGAATATTTTGTTGCCGTCGCGGAAATAGGCGGGTTCAGCCGGGCAGCCGAGCGCTGCAATGTAGCCCAGCCTTCTCTCAGCCAGCAGATCATGAAACTGGAAAAGGAAATCGGGCATCCGCTCTTCGACCGCCTTGGCCGAAAAGTAGCCCTGACGGATGTGGGCCGACAACTACTCCCAAGAGCCCATGCTATCCTCGAAGAATTGCAAAACATCAAAGTAGGTATCCAGGCTGAAATTCAGGAAGGATACGGCACTCTCGCGGTTGGCTTCATCCCCACGGTGGCACCCTTCGTTCTCCCGCGCGTCATCCGCAGGTTCAGCCAGGATTACCCTAACGCCACCCTGGAGGTCCACGAAGGGCTGACAGATGAGTTGCTCCGGAAGCTCATCGATGCCGAGCTGGATGTAGGCATCACCAGCCTGCCAATCAGCAACAAACTTATTCGCACCGAGGAACTGCTGACCGAGCCTCTGCTGGTAGCTTCGACACAAAAATATGACGTCAGCTCGCGGGCTTCGATCCAGGTAAAAGAGTTGGATAACTTCCCCTTTATCGCACTCAGCGAGGTGCACTGCCTGGGAGAACAGGTGCAGTCTTTTTGTTACCAGAAGGATCTGGATTTGAACATCGTCTGTCATACTTCCCAGTTGACCACCGTTCAAAACTGTGTGGCGCTGGGGTTGGGCGTTTCACTGGTTCCCCGCGCGCTTGCGATCAGCGATCATTCCGGCCAGATTGTGTATCGCCCCGTAAGAGACTCCCCCCCACAGCGCAAAATTGCGGCCGCGACCCATGCCAAAAGACACACCTCATTTCTGGCGCGTCAATTTATCGAGATCGTAAAAGCTGAATATCCCCAGCAAATGAATATACCTCTTGCATAGATGCTCTCGCCGCCTAGAGAAGGTTAGGCTTTTTTGTCTTTAGGCTTTAGCCTCTCCAACCCCTCAATCGCAGAAGACAATTCGGGTTCTCGTTCCAGCGCTTTCTCATACGCTTTGATAGCAAGCTCTACATCGCCGTTGGCCTCGTAAGCATCGGCCAGGCTGTCATAAGGGTTGGAGGAATCAGGATAGGCCTGGACATTCAATTTGTGCATTTCGATGGCAGCTTCGTTCATATCGCGCCAGAGCAGTTGGTAGCCCAGCATATTTAACTCATATTCATTGAAGTTGAAAGCATTTGGTTGAGTCTTTTTTAATTCGTGATATTGCCCGATCGCTGCTTGAATGCCATCTTCCATAATCGTATGGGTCAGTGGTTTTGAAATGGATGGTTTTGCCCCGCCAGAGAGACTCTCGAAGACTTGCGCGATCCAATCTTTACCGGATATGGTATCGCTGTTCAAATTCTCCCAATCCTTCAGGATATCTTCCTCGACCAACTCTTTGACAGTTTTCCCATCCGACATTCCCTGTCTGATCAAACCTATCGTGTCTACTGCCATCTGATGATAGGCCTTCAGATCCTCCAGGCTGCAATCACGTCCATGCCCGGCGATGAGCTTTACATCGGCTGGGAGTACATCGGTCAATCTTTTGAGGGTTGCGAGGAAATGATCCGCATCCCCTCCCCATGCCGGGAACAGGACGGGGAACGATTCTGAGAAAAGCAGGTCTCCCATATGGACGACACTCGAATCGACGAAATTTACGACCATGTCACTGCTGGTGTGCCCGGGCGCTGGCATAATTCTGATCTCTTCTCCATTGAAATGCAGGGATAGTTCATCATCGATCAGGATGGTGGGCAATTCCTGTCCGGGGAGCGGGCCCAGCGCGTAGTATTTTCCGGCCAATTCGTCTTGGGTATGTTTGTGAGAAATCAATGTGGCGTTTTCACCCAGGAGATGCCTGCCACCGATGTGATCAAGATGGGGATGTGTGATGATGATCAATTTGAGGATGTCATCACTCAGTTCATCGATATTCGCTTTCACTTCTTCAGCGGTCGCTTCCCAGCCGGTATCGACCAGTAAGACTCCATCCCTGCCAATGCTGGCTATCATATTAACGTTGAAACCCGTGCGAGATAATTCGAATTTGTACAGTCTTTCGTTGAGTTGTTCGACTTGCATATTTTCTCCCGTGACAAAAGGTAGCTAAATAGTAGCCTTCAACACGCGTAGAGTCCGCAATGTAACCCACTTGTTGGGCTTTTTCTTTAGCCCATAATCCACCCAGGTCTTTCCGGTGTAACTGTATTCTAAGGGCCAGCGACCGTTGGCATCCTGTTTCTTGCGGATAAGGGTGAGTGCATTTTCCAGGCGCGGATCGTCGGCATAGTCCAGCCCAACCAACGCCTCAACAACCTGTAACAGATCTGTGATGTAGAAGACTGGAAAACCGAACTTCCACCAGTTGCCGCTGGGCTTATCGCTGAAGCCGTTGGGATAAGTCGCCTCGGCCGGGTCAACGCTTAGGAGGAAGTCCACTCCCTGCTGGATGGCTTCCTCGATCAAAGGTGTTCTTCGTTCTTTTGGAAGAACCCCGAAAGCCAGCATGACCTTGGCTCCGCCCCAGGCGCAGGGCAGCTTATTGTTCGAACCGCAGGCGAAGACTGGTCCGCATTTGCCGGCGTAGTATCGCAGGGGTGCTTTCTGATCGGTATTGGGAGCCAGCCCTTCGCCGGTCACGGTGCGGGCCATCCATTCGTAGGCGGGGTTGAGGCGCGGGTCGTCGTAGCCGAGTGCGGTCAATGCCCAGCACATGTTGCCCTGCAGGCAATCGGCAGTCCCGGAGGGAGACCCTGACATTGAGATTTGTCCGCCATCTGCGAGCGCATGATCTAAAAAATACGAACATGCCAGCGCGATACGCTCATCCATTTTTGCGGAAGCGCCCAGTTGCGCCAGCATGATCAGCGCCCAGACGGTGGAACGATACTTGGGGTTATATCCGGGCCCCTCTTTTGCCCAGAAGCCTTCAGCGCTCATATTTTCCAGAATGGTCCTGATCGGACCTTCTCTATGGGTTGTTTCTCGTGCTGCATCGATTTCCGCTTCATCTGCATCATCTACCAAATCACGCAAGGCCAGATAACGGGTACCTGGTGAGTCGGATTCCAACAGCCAGGATAACGAATCACCTTTCAATTGATCTTGCCAGGACATGGAAAACCTTTCTCTACAATTCCATTATAGAGAAAAAGTGTTGTAATACAAAGAGGCTGTACAAAAAAACCGAGGCTCTCACCTCGGTCTTGTATCCGAAATCTAAAGTCTAACATCTAAAGTCACTCATGTTTCAGCGCCACCACCGGGTCAAGGCGCGCAGCCCGCGCAGCCGGATAAAGCCCGCCTAACACGCCGATGAAACCGGCAAAGACCAGAGCGCCAATCGCCAGCCAGGGGGGTACGATCGACATCTGGCCAATTCCCAGCACGCCTTGGGATTCCAGATAAAGATGTCCGATCCAATCGACCAAACGCCCTAACAATGTTCCCAGGATAACGCCCACGATTCCGCCGATGATGCCTAACAGCACAGCATCCGCAGTGAACATGCGGCGCACCTCACGGTTGGTCGCGCCCAATGCTTTGAGCACCCCGATCTCGCGCGTGCGTTCGTAGATGGCCATCATCATGGTATTGGCAACACCCAGGGTCGCTACCAACAGCGCCAGGCCTCCCACCGACCCAAGCAAGGCTTGCATGATGGTTAAAACGCGATTGGCCAGTTCAAGGATGGTCCCAAGAGATTGCGCTTCCAGGTTCATGTTCTCAGCCGTCTCTACCACATCCGATACGGTCAACTGGTCAGTTGCGCGCACGACCAGCATGTCATAACCGTCTTTGTGTAAGGTGTCTGGTCGTCCGTACCACCAAGCTTTGATCTCTGTCCGTTCGCGGATGCCCAGGTCAATGGAATTAGAACCTCGACCAGCCTCCACTCCGACGATCTGCACTGTGAAATCATTTGTTTCACCGCGCGGCAGGCGGACGGTCAATGTGACGGTTCGACCGACCAGGTCTTCGTACCCAATAGTAGTACCTTCGAGCAATTGATCGGCCAGACCTTCGATCAGGGTCAGACCTTGGGTATCGCCTTCGCCCAATGGATCTCCTGCCAGCATTTCCGGAGGCGCGGGCATTCCCGGACCTCTCGACCTGTTCCCGAACCCGCCCGATAATCTGACCGGGAGCGCTTGTTCATCATAGGACAGGCTGATCTCCATATTGGATGGCAGGTTCAAAACCGGCGTCACGGATTCCACTTCGGGCATGTCTCTGAACGCGTCTGCGATTTCCGGAGTCAGGGGATTTTCGGGTACGGAAAACCCAAACGGATCGAAGGCATCCTCTTCTTCGGGGAAGGTCGGGGAAACAAACACATTTTCCAGCCCAAGCGCTGCGAAATTGCGATTGACCTCCTCCTGCACGCCGACCCCAAACGAAACCATCGCCACCAGTGTGACGATGCCAATCAGCACACCAGCCGCAGTCAGGATGTTGCGCACTGGCCGGCGGCGCAGGTTTTCAAAAGCCGTCCGCACCAGATCGCGGAAAGATAGGCCTCCGTTCAAAGCCAATTCCGGTTGCGAATCGGTGACAACTTTATCTTGTGCCTTTTCGGATATGTCTACCGTAGTTTCTATTTTTGCAATGTCCCCATCGCGCAGATGCACAATCCGGTCTGCATAAGCTGCCACTTCCGGGTCATGCGTGACCACAATCAAGGTTACACCGCTTTCCGTGTTGAGCGCCTGCAGCAGATGCATGACTTCAGCGCCTGTGGATGAATCCAGATTGCCGGTCGGTTCGTCTGCCAGGATTAATTGTGGGTTGTTGACCAGCGCGCGCGCAATCGCCGCCCGTTGCTGTTCCCCGCCGGACAACTCTGTCGGGCGGTGATTCAAACGGTGTTTAAGGCCAACCCGCTCGAGCAAATCCGCCGCCCGTTCATGCCGTTCTCTCAACGGGACACCACTGATCATCAATGGCAGCGCTACGTTTTCCAGGGCAGTGAGTGTGGGTAACAGGTTGAAAGATTGGAAAACAAAGCCGACATTATGGCGTCGGTGGGCGGTCAGTTCTCTTTCTGCAGCATCTTGCAGCGCCAGACCCCGGATGTTGATTTCGCCGCTGGTCGGGCGGTCAAGCCCACCCAGCAGATTCAGCAATGTCGACTTGCCCGACCCAGAAGGACCGACCAGGGCAACGAACTCGCCCTGGTCGATTTCTAGGTTGATGTTATCGAGCGCTTTTACGTCTGTGTTGCCAAGTTCGAAATGGCGACAGACCTCAACCAGTTGTATGCCTGCGGCCATTACTTCAAAGAATTAGCGATGGCAAGCGCCTGGTCTGGGGTCAGGTCGCCAGCGATGTAGAAATGCTGTCCTCCTTCCGACCAGGTCAACAGTACTCGATCTCCGTCTTCGGAAGCAAATAAACTGCCCGCGACTCCCCGGACCTCAACGGCCTGCTCCTCGGTGGACGGTTTCGGTGTCTCATCAGATTCTCCCTGCGCGATGGAGAAGGAGCCACCATCTGACAGGTTGTAGCGTTGTACGATGGTTCCCTGCACATCGAGCACGTCCACCAGGGTCGAGCCTTCGGGAGTGACATCGGGGGTGAGAATATCGAATTCCGCGGAGGCAGTTGCTTCGTCCAGTGTGAGCGACTCGGGTTTCATGTCTGCAATGCTTACAACTTCTACGCCTTCCGGAATCTCAAACTTGAAGAGCGCTTCGTCCACACCTTTATTGACCTCGAGCTCTACTGCAGTAATGTTGGCCTCGCCCATGCTCCCACCTGTGTAGGATGCGGCCAACGGAACGCTGCGGCTTTTATCGATCCACAGATAAACGAGACCGCCAACGGCAGTATATTCCTCCGGCATTTGCTCCGGGATTGGTTTCAGTTCGAGTTGATAAGCATCCCCACTGGGAAGACTCTCGCTGCCTGTTCTTCCAACTTCGAAATATTCCAATAACTTATCGACAGCCTCTTCCGCGTTCTCCGGGTGATCGAACTCCTCCCTATCGAATTCGTCACGCATGGGCTGTTTCTCTTGCATGGCCGCCTTAGCCTCTTCGACCGTACCTACGAACACTTTGCCTTTGGCCGGGGAATAAGCCCATAGGGTCTGGCCGTCGCTGACAACTACTCCTCCAACAACTTCTTCTTTGTCAGTTTCCAGCACTTCTAGCCGAAAAGCGCCAGGACCATCTTCCTCATGCCGACCCCAAACTTCAACGGTCGCAGAAGCTTTTTTTTCAGGGCTATCCAGGACGATATCCACTACCGCATGCGCATCATCGATCGTTTTGGTGGTCTCAAGCGTTTCTATGAGGATTTCTTTCGCTGTAGGCTGAACCATCACGA
The DNA here is from genome assembly GCA_050115035.1 of Anaerolineales bacterium. GTDB lineage: Bacteria > Chloroflexota > Anaerolineae > Anaerolineales > Villigracilaceae > JAABUE01. The sequence goes on from JASFRG010000137.1 coordinate 11,836, forward strand.
ATGCGCTCACCGTGGCTGCAAGCAAAACAATCACTCCAACCACAAGCCAGGTGGTTTTTTTCTTGTCCATTGATCTATCTCCTTATCAGGTCATCGATAATGCCGACCGGATATGATTACCTTTTATGATATGTCTTGCAATTCCAATAGTAGCATATCATTGTGGAGAAAATATGGAGGATTTTCTTCTCTTAACACAGTCTAATCTGAGAGAAAATAAGCAGGCATCAAGTTTCTACAAATACCTTAACGCAAAAGCGACGGCCGCTGCCCAGGCCAGCACTTTGATCTCCCCCACGTCTATTGCATGTTCGATTTCCTCGCGTGTGAGCAGGAGCAGTTCCTGCTCTTCGAGATCGTCCGCGTTGCGGGGAGTGACATGGCGTGCATTTCGTGCAAGAAAAAGATGACCGGTAGCGATGTCGCGATTGGGGTCGACCAGGTAGCTGCCTAACGATATCCAGTCCGGGGCTTCATAACCGGTCTCTTCCAGTAATTCGCGTTTGGCAGCCGCCAAAGGCTCTTCACCTTCCTCGATGTAGCCTCCCACGACAGCCAATGTATCTCCCTGGATGCCGTATTTGACCTGACGGAAGCAAATGAAGCGCTCATCCACGGTCACAGCAACCACGTTAATGTAGTCGGGTGTGATGATCCAGGGCCAGTCGGGGATGACCCGGCCATCCGGGAGTTCAACGGTGTGATGCTCAACAGTCAGCCAGGGCTTATCGTCCAGGACAGTTTTGCGTGATTTGGTTTTCCAGGGTTTCATGGGTGGATTATATCTGGTAAAAAGTGGGAGATTGCCACACCGGCTAGAGCCGTTCGCAATGACTTTAGAATCAAAAAAAGACCGAGGCGCTCACCTCGGTCTTCCGTCTATTGTCTACGGTCTGTTAATCCAACTTCCCCGTAATCGTCGCCATCTTTAGTTCACCGATCGCCACCGTGATTTCGATCTCGCGCGGGCAGGCCATCGTACAGTTGAAGACCGTATGACAGCGTGCCAGGCCGGATGTTTCGGACACAACCTGCAGGCGGTCAGCAGCTTCTTTGTCACGGCTGTCGAAAATGAAACGGTGCGCAGTGACCAAAGCCGCCGGGCCGAGATAATCGTCGCTGCCCCAGAAGGTCGGGCAGGAGGTAGTGCAGGCTGCGCACAGGATGCACTTGGTGGTGTCATCGAAGCGGGCCCGCTCCTCCTGCGATTGGATGCGTTCTTTGCCGTCTTCAGGGATGGGGCTCTCGTTGATGAAGTAGGGCAGGATTTTCTTGTAATTGTCGAAGAAGGGTTCCATGTCTACGATCAGGTCTTTAATGACCTTCAACCCGAGCAGGGGCTCGATCGTGATCTTATTGCCTACATCTTTGACCAGCACTTTGCAGGCCAGCATGTTGCGTCCGTTGACGCGCATGGCATCCGAGCCGCACACACCGTGCGCACACGAGCGGCGGAAGGAGAGAGTTCCGTCGTTATAGGCCTTAACCTTTTCTAAAAGGTCGAGTACACGGTCAGTTGGTTCAGCCTCGAGTGTGTAGCTCTCGTAATGGAACTTCTGGTCTTTTTCGGGATTGTAGCGGAAAATTTTCAGCGTTACTTCTTCCATGTCTGCCTCACTAATAAACTCTCTTTTTGGGCTCGAAACGCGTCATCACAACCGGTTTATATCCGATCTTAAGCTTACCATCCGTTTTCCATACCAGGGTGTGTTTCAGCCAATTCTCATCGTCACGTTCGGGGTAGTCATCGCGCGCATGACCGCCGCGGCTTTCTTTACGGTTAAGCGCCGAAGCCGTGATGACCTCGGCCATGTCCAGCAAATTCCCCATTTCCCAGGCATTCAGCAGTTCAGTGTTGAAA
>JASFRG010000138.1:0-13415 GCA_050115035.1 Anaerolineales bacterium
AACGAAGTATGCCAACTTCATTTCGTAGATTTGAGAATATATTCAGATTTTTATCCACCCTTACCCTCTCTTTGATCGCGTTGGGATTTCTTTTCATTCCCAACCGTCTCGGATTGGTAACCGAGGGTCTATCGGCTGTTACGTTAATTTTGCTCGGATTGAGCTTTTATTTCGTTGGGCTCTTGAATCAGATATCAATATTCGTTATACATCAAAAGAATAATCAACAAATCGTTGATTTTTCTGTAATAATTTGTCTTGTCATTCTGAGTTTCCTGAACTTTCGAGCGAGATATTTTATCGAAGGCGTTGCACTGACTACAATGGTGGGGGCGCAACTGTATTTACTCTTTTATCGCGCAGAGGACGAAGAAAGCGAGCGTAACATTTTCGTTCTGGGCTATGCAGCGCTAAATTTGGTCAGCGGAATTATGCTCCTGTTCAGGTTGATCGATTTTAGCGCCTATGCTGGTCTGGATGTACTGAAAATCCCCTTGGGGGTTGTTTTCGTAATTGGTGGTCTGGTGGGTATCATATCTTTTTACCTGCCATCAAAAAGCATAGCGCGAGTGCTTTCGAAGTTTGCAGCTATCCCATGGATGCTTGGCGTGGTAATTTTCTCACTGGCTGCGGAATTCAACATTGTTTTTATTTCGTTTGGCTTTGCTGTATTGCCTTTGATCATCGATTTGGGCTCATGGAACAAACTTCGTTTACCATCCGATGATTTTATCGGCCGCAGAGTTGTACGCATTGCAAGTGTAGCCGAATTTCTGATTTTGATTGCCCTGTTTCTCGTTGGGTACAACTCACAGGGTCCGTTGTTCCAAAATAGCACATTTGTAGAATCCGGTTTGCCTATCAGTAATCAAGATTTCTCCTTTGTTGCTATGTTCGTCGCCAAGGGATTCACCCTGTACGGAAACATGATCATCGTTTTAACCATTAACCGATTAAGAGCAGAGTTATCGAATCCCGATTTTGATGAAAAGGAATTTGTCAAATCCCCTTTTAGCGGTTGGAGCCAATGGCTTTCCCGTTCGTTCCACACCTTTGCTTCTCCCTCACGCAATTTACATACGAAAATTGATATACAAGCAGAACAAATTTCGTCGCTTGGACACCAACTCGATAACGAAAAAAAACGCAGCGCCCAACTAAATCTTCTGGCAGAACTCAGCCATCAACTGGAGTCGCAATTAGACCAACCCGTAGCTGCGCAACTGGCAGTCAACTTATTACAACGCGCGCTAAACTGCAAACATGTAGCTGTGTTCGAAAATGAAATCGATCGACGTGAGTTTTCAATTATGGCCTCTGCTGGTGCATTTTTGCCGTCAGGCTATCGCCAAAGTATCTCAAAAGGCCTACTTGGCCGAACCCTACGCCTGCGAAAAACTCAAATTGCAAATGACGCAGCGCTGGACCCGGACTTCTTCAAGCCGGAAACATCACAGGCCAAATCCATCATTTCCATACCTCTCATCTACCACGGACATGTGAAAGCAGTTCTCGAAGTTGCTGACGACAAAATCAATGCATTTACCAGTCACGATGTTCATCTGGCAGAGATGATTGCAACTGAATTGCTTCGAGCCTGGGAACGATCCAGCTACCATCAAAGGCTTACCGACCTAATCAAAGCAGGGATTTCACTCTCACCACTTTTTGAATCACAAACCACGATTCAGGAAATCGCTACGATCGCCCGCGATACCCTGCAAGCTCGTTTTATCTATGTCACCCTTTTGGATCAGGAAGGCAATTTTTCAAACACAGCTTCTGCTGGTCACGCACCACGCTTATTAAATTCATTGGCTCATAATCCGACAAAAAACACAACAATCCAAACAGCCTTAAATGCTCGCGAATCATTTCGCATCCGGGATGTGCGTAAATATCGCAAGTCTTCACATATCGAAATCGACCACAATGGGTTGAGGAGCTTGCTATCAATTCCCATTCGTTTGCATCGACTGAGCATTGGCGCCATCCTAGCTTTTGGCAAACAAGGCGAAATTTTCTTCAGCGAAAACGATGAATCACTGGCCGAACTGTTATCTTCCCAGGCAGCAACTGCAGTTGAAGCTACCTGGTTATATCAAGAGTTACGCAATACCCTCAGCACAACAACACAGCTTTTCAACTTGAGCGTAAAAATCATTCAGGCGGAAGGACTGCAACAGGCTGCGCAGCATATTGCCGAAACTGCGGCGAAAGTTGCCCACACAACTGTCGCGGGTATAGTTTTGTTTACAAAAAGCCAACAAATTGAGACAGAGGTGGAAATCGACGAAGGAGGCGCGCATTCTGGCAGTCGACACCCGATGGACTTGATTCAGCAAACCATGGAATCGGGGCAAATTGTTCAAGTGACTTCGGATCAAGTCACAGCGACAATCTGCTTCCCTTTACAAACCCCCCTTAGAAAATACGGTGTGCTCTGGCTGAATGTCCCCAATATACGGGACTATTTCTCACATCACGCTTCTAACATGCAGACTCTGGCGAATCAGGCTATTCTTGCACTGGAACGCTCCATTCTGCTGATCGAATCACAACAACAGGCTAAAGCGATCGAAGCTGCCTACGACGAATTGGAATTTGCCTATGATCGGACGCTCACCGCGCTAATGTCCGCCCTGGACGCGCGCGACCGTGAGACGGAAGGACACAGCACACGCGTCAGTGAACTGGCCTGTTTATTAGCAGCAGAGGTAGGCCTGAATGCAAACGAATTAAAGGCAATCGAACGAGGAGCCCTCCTACACGACATAGGGAAAATAGGTGTCAGTGACACGATCTTACACAAGCCTTCCAGCCTGTTACCGGATGAATGGGAAGCCATGCGCTATCACCCGGATATTGGCGCACGCATCATTGAAGACATACCTTTTTTGCAGGATACCTTACCAATTATCCGTTACCACCACGAGCGTTGGGATGGAAGCGGATACCCAGTTGGGTTGAGTGGAGAAGACATCCCATTACAGGCTCGCATTTTTGCAGTTGCAGATGCTTTCGATGCGCTCATCAGCGATCGTCCTTATCGCGAACACATCCCCGTCAATGAAGCTCTTGCCTATGTAAAGGAAAAATCGGGCATCTTATTCGATCCGGAAATTGTCAGCGCTTTTGAACGTATGTGGGAAAAGAACAAACTGGAGGAGTGGATCGCATGAGGCTCCAGGAATCCCTTAGAAAACTTATTAAATATCAGGAGGATGCTGTCTTTGTATATCCCTCAGCCATTGCGGCAGCGTTTATATTCCTGGCAATCGTCTTGGACCTGGTTTTAGGAAATCAATCTTCATCCAACGATCGTTTGGTAACCTTTGGAGTAGGTCTTGGAGGAAGCGTATACATTATCTTACAAATCGTTTTAATTGCTCCGCGCCTGCAAAAATACCGTAGGTTTTACATCTGGGCAAATGCCGCTATCAGTGGGATTGGATTGAGTCTCCTAGCACTCGTGCTGGATGAAGCCCATCACACCTATTACAGCATACTCATCATCTTAACCGTGATATCGATCTCAATTCTTTCCGGTCGTGGCCCTACCTATCTCTTAATTGTGCTTAGTGGGCTTTCTTACATACTTATACACCAAAGTCCCATTTCCGGTTTCTTAGGTTGGTCGGTTCATATATTACCCATTCTTGCGTCTATAGCTGTTACTGAAACCATATTACGTCTACGCCAGGTTACCCAAAATCATATTCGTAGCCTAGAATCTATTAACCTCTTTAGCCAGCAAATCAATTCATCCCTTGAAACCAATCAAGTCCTATCGTTGCTGAATGCAGCGCTTCAGAAAGCTATCACAGCGGATTCGTATTTTGTCGGTCTTGTAGAAAATGGCGCAATCCGGTTGGACTTGTTATATGATGATGGTGAGTTTTTTTCGGATGTAAAAATTCCACTTGAAAACACACTGGCAGGTTGGGTGATTAAAAACAAGTCAAGCTTATTCCTGGCAGATATACGCAACGGCATCCCAATCCCCAATATTGAAAGAAAAATTATTGGAAAAGACAAGCTGAGTAATTCCTGGATCGGTGTCCCTATGAACACAGTCCATATTCGTGGCCTGCTGGCTGTTTCATCATACAAAGCAAATGCTTTCAGTCACACGGATATGGAATTACTCTCGAATATGGCACAACACGCCGCCCTTGCCCTTGACAACACAGTTCATCATAAGCAAGTAGAAGAGCAATCTCGCCTGGATAGTCTCACCGGCACCTATAACCACCGCTACTTTCTCCAGTCGCTTCAGGAACACATCGAGGAAGCCCGGCCTGCCGGGCAGGTGCTAAGCTTGATCATGCTGGATATTGATTTCTTCAAAAGCTACAACGATTCGTTTGGACACCAAGTCGGCGACATGGTTCTAAAAACGTTATGCGAAACGATCCAAAAAAATATCAAAAAAGGCGATTTTGTTGGACGCTGGGGGGGAGAAGAGTTTGGCATCGCCTTACCTGGTGCGAAAGGACTTGAAGCTCATCAAGTCGCAATGCGGATACAGGAAACAATGCTCAACTTGGTACTGGATGATTCAGAATATGACCAACTCCCCGCTCCCACCGTCAGCCAGGGGATTTCCGTCTTTCCAGATGAAGCAAAAGAAATCGACCGTCTCATTTATTTAGCAGATAAACGCCTTTACAAAGCCAAGGAGCGTGGCCGCAACCAGATCGAGCCAGATCCATCCCATTGGAAAACTATCCAATCCACAAAAAGAATGCCCGGTGCGTGAAATTACACCGGGCATTCTCATTTTGCGAGAAAAACTATTGTTCGAGAACCTCGCGGAAAGCATTGATCGCCTTCTCCACTCCATCAGCGTCGATCCAATAATGCGTCACAAGACGAAAACGCCGCGCACCTGCTACCCCAACCAGTACCTTATGCGCCTTCATTTTCTCTGCCACCTCTTTGGCAGACAATACCACATCCTCGGCCAGGTTCATGAAGACCATATTCGTTGCAGGCGTGCCCGCATCCAGGACCAGGCCACGGTTCTCACTCAGACCTTCAGCCAGCATGCGCGCCCGGACATGATCCTCGCCCAGGCGGGTTACCATTTTTTCCAGCGCCACGATCCCCGCCGCTGCCAGAACCCCGGCCTGACGCATCCCTCCACCTAAAATCTTGCGTGCGCGGTGCGCCTGATTGATGAATTCCTGCGACCCACACAAAACCGACCCCACCGGGGCAGTCAATCCCTTACTCAAACAAAACGTGGCTGAATCGACAACACCGGTCAATTCCTTCACTGGCACACCCAGCGCCGCTGCCGCATTGAACACACGCGCCCCATCCAGATGCACCTTCAAACCACGTTCATGCGCAAACTCCACCACCTGACGTGTATATGCTACAGACTGAACCGTCCCACCACAGCGGTTATGTGTATTCTCCAGGGCAATTAACCGCGTAATCGGTTGGTGCGGATCATCATAACGAATAGCGCCCGCGATATCATCCAATGCGATCGAACCGTCCGGTTGGTTGGGTAACTGGCAGGAATGCACTCCACCCAACACGGAAATCCCACCTGCCTCATAGCGAAAAGTATGCGCGTCCTTCCCCAAAATGACTTCATCCCCACGCTGACAGTGCGCCAGCACCGCCGCCAGATTCCCCATCGTTCCGGAAGGGACGAATAACGCCGCCTCGTGGCCGGTCATTTCGGCAGCCATCTCTTGCAGACGATTGACGGTTGGATCATCTCCATACACATCGTCGCCGACTTCGGCCTTCGCCATCGCTTCTCGCATCTCGGGCGTGGGTTTGGTGACGGTGTCAGAACGGAGGTCAATGTACTTTTCCATTAGTACTCATTCAGCGTAAAAAATCTAAAATATTCTGCAAATCTTCCGGCAACTGTGCTTCAAACATTCTTGAGGCTTTTTCCCCTGGCAGAATAATCTTGAGTTTCGCAGCATGTAAAAAATGCCGGTCGATCTCAATTGATTGCTTGCGATGTCCGTAGACCTTATCCCCCACAATTGGACAACCCAGGAACATACAGTGCAGCCTGATCTGGTGAGTCCTTCCTGTGTGGGGGTGAAACTCCAAAAGTGTGTGTTCTTTGAAAGACTCCAAAGTGACATATTCAGAAACCGCCTCACGGCCCTTGCCCGGCGGCATAATGGCCATCTTCTTACGGTGGCTGGGATCACGCCCGACAGGCGCTTCCACACGTCCGCTGGGAGTTGGGGGCGCACCGTCTACCAGCGCCAGATAGGTTTTATTAACCTTACGGGTTCGGAACTGGTTTTGGAGCCAACGATGAGCGTAGTCGTTCTTCGCCAGCAGTATCAGGCCAGAGGTCTCTTTATCGAGGCGGTGGACAACGCCCGGACGTTCCTCACCACCAATGCCCTCGATATCCGGTTCGTATCCCAGGACAGCATGCACCAGCGTACCGGTATCGTGCCCGGCAGAAGGATGTACCACCATACCAGCCGGCTTGTTCACAACCAGCAAATCGTCATTCTCGAAAATGATATCGAGCGGAATGTCTTCCCCCACCAAATCGGTTGGCACAGGTGGTGGAATGCGTACTTCCACTTGCGAACCCGATTCCAGCTTTTGCCCGGCTTTTTTTGCCGGAAAGTTATCGACGAGCACAAATCCGTCTTTGATCAGCCCCTGCAAACGCGAACGCGAAAACTCGGGCAGGCATTCGACCAGATAATGATCCAGCCGTTCATCCTGCTCCTTCTGAAACTTAAAGATTTCGCGCCGGTCTGGCATTGTCACTATTCCTCGGATAACGCGATCTGTTCTCCACTAAGATTATCCTGCGCATCAGACTCATCTTGAGCCTGTCTCTGCTTGCGTTCAATGAGCCACACCCCCAGGATGAGCAGCGCTGTTCCAATGGTTATGGACGAATCGGCCACGTTGAATACCGGGAAATTTCCAACCGAAATAAAGTCTGTCACTTTCCCATCGTGGAAAAGGCGGTCGATCAAATTTCCGGTTGCTCCAGCCAATTGCAAACTCAATGCCAGGCGAAATAACCAGCCTTCGGAGGCAATTTGCGGGTAATAGATCAAGATTGCCCCGATGACAACAAACGCCAATATCGTAAAAATAATAGCACCATTCTGGAACATACCGAATGCCGCGCCGGTGTTATGCCAATAGACAAATCGTGCGTAAGGCATCAGCCATTGCAACCCTTCTGGCAGCCATTGTGTGGCAAAGGGAATATTTTCGCGTACCAGCCATTTTGTCCATTGGTCGAGCGCAACAACAATACCTGCAATCCCAAGCAAGTTTGCATATAAAAATATATATTTTTTCACAATCACCTCGTCACTTGTGCCGCAAAATATCTTGTTTGATGCGGTACGAGAATTCTACTCTATGTTTGTTATTTGACCTTAATACACGCTTAAAGAAAAAACATCCGCGAACCGGAAATCAACAGAATCAGTCCCAGCATCCGCCGCAGGAAATTCGCGGACAGCCTGCGGCTGCCGATCTCGGCACCAATCCAGCCACCGACCAGCGCCACCACACCCCAGATAGGCAATTGAGACGGCAAATGCAGCGAAACGGACCAATGTCCAAGCAGACCCGAAATGGAATTCACCAGCACAAAGACCGCAATGGTACCCGCCGTAAGTTGCGGACTAGCCCAATTGGTCAGGAGCAGGATCGGGCTGAGTAAGATGCCGCCGCCCATCCCGATCAGGCCGCCTGTAAATCCGATCCCAGCCCCGAGCAGCAGCGACAGCCAGATGGGCGGAAAGTCCCAGAGAGTCCCATTCTTCGCGGGCACATCGAACAGCATCCGTAAGGCAGCATAAACCAGTACTATCCCAACCAGAATACGGTAAATCGGTGTGGGCAAAGTGATCAATCCGCCCAGGTACGAGAACGGGATGGAGGTCAGGATAAATGGCCAGATCAGCCGCCAGGAGAAGTGCCCGGAACGAGAAAATTTATAGACCGCCACAATCCCAACCACGATGTTAAGGGATAAGACAGATGGTTTGATCTCATTTGGTGTTAGGCCCAGCAATCCAAAAATCGCCAGGTATGCGGACGCGCCCGTATGCCCGGCGATCGAGAAGGAAAAAGCCGCGGCAAAAACCGCAATTGAAATGATGATGGTGGTTGATGCGGATAGGTCCATTAGAGTAGTCGTTCTAAATCAAAAGCCCTCGCATAGAGGGCCTTGTTTTAGAGAGGGTAGACATTACGATATCAAGCTGTCAAAACCTTCGAGACTTCGGTTTTCAAATGTTCCAAATCACGTTGAAGGATTTTCCATACAATCTCCAGTTTCACTTGATCATAGCCGTGGACAATGATATTTCTTGTACCAATCATAGCTGACCAAGGGATATTGTTGTGTCGCTCTTGAAAATCATCCGAAATCTGATTCGCTGCTTCCCCAATGATGATCAGATTGTACAGGATGGCATCCTGGGTTTTGGTATCCTCAAGGAATTCTTCATAACTGGATACTGAGTATGCTTCAGTTGCTGTGATCGCATCCAGAATGTCGCTCAGCTTTTTTCTATCATTCATAAGGCGACAGCATCCGCTTGCACAGAGCGAATGAAATCCTGATCGTCCACTTTTTCCAGGGCAAAGGTCGGAATTACATCGATATGAATTCCTAATAGTTGTTCCACTTCATATTGAAACGCGCCTACACCAAGCGCTGAAACATCCTCATTCATTTCGATGAGGAAATCAACATCGCTGACATCTGTGCCTTCCCCACGCGCCACAGAACCAAACACATAAATCCTGGATATGCCGTGCCTGGCAGCGATTTGATAAAGCTTTCGCTTTGTTTTTTTGAGCTCTGCAATCTTCATGATTCTTCTCGATGAAATTATAACCCCACTTTCATAAGTAGTTGATAGGCATCTTTGCACAAGCACTCTTGTTTCCAGAGATCTCCCATCGACTTGACGAACAACCGCAGATCAGACTTGCAGAAATCTGTGTTTATGTTGCATTATTTCACTCCCTTTTGTAGGACGAGCGCCGCTGGGTTAGCCAGTGTGGATATCTCTTTAGCCTATTTCCTAATTTCTAAAACTTCACCTGATTTGGCATCGATAAAAATTGCATTCATTTTTTCAGGCACATTGCATGAAAAAGAGATATTCCATGTAAGTTCGCCATTTCCTGAGGTGGGTGGCCATTGCTCTAAAGTTAATACTAATGGCCAACTCTCTTGTTGGCAATGTTGATAGAAATCTTTTCCCAATTCATCGTACATTATTTTGAAAGCTTCAAGGCTATCAAAGGGTAGTGTTTCTGGATTTATTTCAATACCAGATGGTCTCGATATTTCGAATTCACCTTCCCATTGCTCCGTTTCTATACTACCCCTAATAGTGTAGTCATAACTGAAGTATTTGTTTGGAAATGTGTGAGATCGAAATGTGAAAGACACAAATATTACGTCTGTATCTGTCGCGGGGGCAAAAAACTGGGATACGCTATTCAAATAAGCATCATCCATCCATTTTTGCGCTGATGCAAATGCATCGGGGAATAGTTCTTGTACTGAGAGTACTTGATACTCAGTATATTCTCTCACGGATTGTGTCGGACTTGAAGGATTACAACCCGCAAGAAGAAAAATTGTTGAAAATAACAGCAATTTATGAAAATAGATGAGTTGAAACTTTTAGTCTTTCGCCTTTTTCAGCCAGATTGAGATTACTCTTTGCTCGAAGTAACCATGCCTGTGGATCGGTCGAATCTTCAGGCCTCATAAATAATACGCCCCTCACGGAGTGCTGGTTTTAGAATTGTTCCTGCTCGATGTCCATAGTTTTGAAGTTCATCCTCAGTAGCTATAACTACATCCACGGCTACCCCGACCCCACGTAAACTACGATAGATTTTTTGAGCCATCTGGCGGTGGTGTACCGGGCCAGGGACTACGACCAGGATATCCAGATCGCTGTCTTTCGTCATTCGCCCGGAAACTGCCGACCCAAACAGAAGCAAGCGCGATGGCTTTGCAACGCGGACGATACGGCGGGTCACTTCTTGTAAGGCTTTTTTACCCGATTGTGATTTAGCGCTTGTTGTTGCCATTTTTTATCCTGCTTGTATTATACAATACCTAATGCCACAGTGTTTCTTCTATGGATACGGAATGGCTTACGAATAAATAGACACCCTTTTTAGATTATTGGATACTTGTCGATAATCTACCTCAAGTGGTGGTTCAAGCAGGGAAATTACTACGCCCTAAAAATAAATCTACTTTGTGAAATAAATACGCGGCACGCGGGTGTTGATATTGGTTAGAATCTCATAAGGAATCGTGTCTGCCCATTCCGCCAGTTCTTCCACGGTGACACGTACACCATTTTCCGCTTCGCCGATCAGGATAACTTCATCGCCGTTGAAGGCCGAATCCCCTTCGATGTTGACCATGATCTGGTCCATGCACACGCGCCCCACCTGCGGGTATCGCTTCCTATGAATAACCACTTGCGCCTTATTGGACATGCGCCGAAAATAACCATCCCCGTACCCCACCGGGACCGTGACGATGCGCACGTTATGGTCGGATTGCCAGGTCGATCCGTAGCTGACCGGATGTCCCGGCTGCGTGACCTTAAAGTAGACTACGCGCGACTTCCAGGCCAATGCCGGTTTGACTTCCACCGTCCGTTGGGCTTCCGGCGATGGGTAGACGCCGTAGAACAGGATGCCCGGCCGCACCATATCGAAATAAGATTCGGGCAATTGCAGAATGCCGCCCGAATTCGCCATATGACGGATGGGCGTTGGCAGACTATGTTTTTCATAGAAACCCAGCACGTCGTTGAAGCGTTCCAATTGCAGGCGCGCGTGGGACAGATCGGCATCATCAGCATTGGCAAAATGCGAGAAGATGCCTTCCACCTCGACGTGTTTGCAGTTAAGTGCCGCCTCCAGCAAGGTGTGCGCGTTGTAGTAATGCACGCCGATGCGCTCCATACCCGTGTCCACTTTGAGATGGACTTTGGCTTTCTTCCCCAGCGCTTCTGCGGCCTGATCGATCTGATTTAAGCGGTCAACCGAAGGGGCCGTGAGGGTCAGGTCGTTCTCGATGTAAGCAGGAATCTGGTTTCCCCAAATACCGCCCAACACCAGGATAGGCGTCTTCACACCGATCTCGCGCAGTAAGATACCTTCTTCCAGCACGGCCACAGCAATGTAATCCACCTGCGGATCGAGGTACTTCGCGACCTCCGTCAGGCCGTGTCCGTAAGCGTTGGCTTTCAACACGATCATAATCTTGGCAGGCGAGACCTTCGCGCGGATGGCGTCCAGGTTGTGGCTCAACTGCGAAAGGTCCACTTCCACAAAGGTGGAACGCAGCCCAAAGTTGGTGGCGATGGTCGGCTCATTAATGGTCATGCCAACATTTTACTCCATCGCACCCCAGTGATATTCCACGTCCGGTTCGGACTCAGGTGCGGGGCTGATCCCGAGTTTGACAATCCGGAAGCCGTTTTTTTCATAAAAAGCCCGTCCATTGATGTTGAACTGGAAGGTGTAGAGCCACAGGTGTTCGGGCGAGAGAGTCCGGGCATGAGCAAGCAGGCTTTCGCCGAGTCCGATGCGCTGGTAATCGGGATGAACGTACAACTGGTCGATGAAATCCCCGGCAATTGCCATGAAGGCCACCGGCTGTCCATCCATCTCTACAATCCAGACATCGTTGTTGATCAGTATCACATCCCGAAAATAGGCCTGGTCTTCTTCGAAGGTGTGTCCCTTCTTGCGCTGGAAATCCGGGAAGGCCAGCTCCCGGGCGCGCCACCACAGGGTTGTGACCGGATTGAAGTCATCAGATCTGTATGGACGAATTAAGAAATCTCTCACAGAAAATCTCCGGTCTGCAAGTATAATCTTGATTTGCAGAATTTAGTTGAGCCGCAAAGCACGCCAGGGCCACTAAGACTTTAAAAAGATGCCAGGAATACTTGGCGGCACAGAAAGAATCTTGGCGTTCTCCGCGACCAGACGCCCGGAACGGGCACGGCGATAAAAACGCTTCTTCTGTAAATCACATATCGAAAAGAGAGATAATTCATGAAAATCGTGACCGACTGTGCAGCGGATATGCCCCTCGACGAACGCGAACGAATGGGAATCGTCGAGGCTCCGCTTTATATCCAATTCCCGGAAGGGGAAATCAACTCAGCCGATTTGACCCCGGATGAGTTCTATAACCGGCTGGAGGCCATGCGCCCGGAAATTCCAACCACAGCGCAACCTTCCAGCGGAATGTTCGCTGACCTGTACAGGAAACTGGCCGAAACCAGCAAAGACATCCTGTCGGTGCACATATCCTCTGGCCTGAGTGGGACCTTCAACTCAGCGAGATTAGGCGCGGAGCACGTCAAGGAAGCGGTGGTCAATGTGCTCGATACCATGACGCTTTCCGGCGGTGAACGCTTCCAGGTGTTAGCCGCTGCGATGGCCGCTAAAGCCGGCTGGGAACTGGAGGCCATCAAGGAGCGACTGTCCGCCATACGCGAGCAGACTGAATTGATCTACACGCTTGAAACTCTAGAATACTTGGCGCGCGGCGGACGCATCGGACGCGTGCAGGCTTTGATGGGCTCAGCATTAAAACTTAAACCCATTATCTGTGTGGAGCGCGCGGACGGCAAGTACAGCACGGTTGGAAAGAGCCGCACCATCCCGCGGGCACTGGGAGGCATCGCCGACCATTTATACGAGATGTATAAGGATACCCCGGTATGGGTGACCGTGTTACACGGACGTTTTTACGACGGCGCTGAAAGTCTTTCCAGCCTGTTGTCCGAGCGTTTGAACGCCGCCAAACTCGAAGTGATGCGCATCTCCCCCGTTTTAGGTGTGCACACCGGCCCTGGCATCGTCGGCGCAGCGGTTGTGCCCATGAAATTGATGGAGGAGATTGAGTAGATAGGCAGCAGAATCAGATCATAAAAAGAGTAGCGTTCGCTACTCTTTTTTGGTTACCAGGAAGTCAGAAGGGGAAAAAACCATTCTCTGTGACCGTTTCTTTAGAGAAGATTTCAGATACAATATGCAAGAAATCAGGGGAAAGTTCCCCTTATGTTTCACCCTCCCCCAGGGATACGCGTATTTTGCTCCGCCTCTGAAATGCGCGAACATGTTGTCTTAACCAACCATTTCACAAAAGGAGCACACATATGTCAGAATTCACTTCCTTTGCAGAATTCCAACAACAATTTTTCGAATATCACGGCAAACCGGAGAACCAGCAAGCCGCTTTTGACCTGGTGACCGAAGCCTTTCCACACTTTCCCGAACAAGCCAACCTGCTCTACAACTGGCGTTACTGCGCAGCCGCATTACTGGGAAAATCAGATCTGGCGTTGCAGATCTTTCAAGAAGGATTAGAT
>JASFRG010000139.1:0-13392 GCA_050115035.1 Anaerolineales bacterium
TCAAAGCTAGCGGATTTTCTATGCCGCAGTTCTTCCTGCTGATGCAGGTCCACCGTCACGAGCATTGCGGCATCTCCGACTTGAGCGAACATCTGGAAATCACCAACGCAGCCACCAGCCAACTGGTTGAGAAGCTCGTTCAGGCCAGGCTGCTGGAACGCGCAGAAGACCCCAACGACCGGCGCGCCAAACAGGTCAGCCTGACGCTTGTTGGCGAGGAAATCGTCAAGAAGGCCATCGCCGAGCGTTCACGTTGGGTAGACGATCTGGCAAATGTGCTGAACGCAGAGGAACAACAGAAAATCGCCGAGGCATTCGAGATTTTGACGCAAGCCTCGCAGAGACTGGAAGTCCCTGAAAAAGTTTGACGTTCTGGACTCTATCCAAGTTTGAACCAGCCTCCACAAAACTTATCGTGTACAACTATATTTCCTCCACAATCTATTGTTACCCTGATATTCCATGGACCAAACAAAACGAAATCATCTAAGGAGAAACCCCAGCCATGCTTCGATTGGCAAAATACTTAAAACCTTATACTGCATTGCTTCTGGGCGCGATCGTCTTATTGTTTGCCCAGGCAAACTTTGACCTGGCATTGCCCGACTATCTCTCGCGGATCGTCAATAACGGTATCCAGCAGGGCGGCGTGGAAAACGCCGTGCCGGTTGCGATCCGTCAAAGCGAGATGGACAAAGCCTTCATCTTCATGAGCGCGGATGAGAAGGACAGCGTTCTCGCAGATTACACCCTGATCGATCAAAACTCTCCCGACTATGAAACCTATGTCGAGCAATATCCCGCTCTCGCAAATGAGCCGGTCTATGTGCTGAATGAGAACGTCGACCAGGCGAAAATCGAGCGTTTGAACCCGATCATGGCCAAGCCGCTGCTGGTTGTCCACAACATCGAGCAGATCATGGCGGACCCGTCCAAGGCAGCTCAGATGGGTGTTGGGAACATGGGCTTTGACATCACGCAAATCCCGCCGGGAACGGACGTGTTTGCGATGATGAGCCAACTTCCGCAAGCGCGGTTGAGTCAGATCACGGATGCCATCAACCAGCAGTTCGAAGTGCTGGGGAACAAGATGGTAACCCAGGCAGCGATAGCAGCCGTCCGGTCCGAGTACGAAGCGCTCGGCATGGATATGGGGAAAGTGCAGAACAATTACATCCTGCGCGTGGGCGGCATCATGTTATTGCTGACTTTGCTCTCCGGTTTGTGTACCATCGCGGTGGCATTTCTGTCTGCCCGAACAGCGGCCGGCGCTGCGCGCGATGTCCGCCGGGATGTGTTCGAAAATGTCGAAAGTTTCTCCAACGCTGAATTCGACAAGTTCTCCACTGCTTCCCTGATCACGCGCTCGACCAACGACATCACCCAGATCCAGATGGTGGTGGTCATCATGATACGCATGATGTTTTACGCGCCCATTTTGGGGATTGGCGGCGTGATCCGCATGCTCGGGAAGGATTCGTCCATGTGGTGGCTGATTGCGGTGGCCGTGTTGATCTTGATCAGTATGATCCTGATCGTTTTCTCCATCGCGTTGCCCAAATTCAAGGCTATCCAAAAACTGGTCGACCGCCTCAACCTGGTATCGCGCGAGAACCTGGCCGGTATGATGGTTATCCGCGCCTTCAACATGCAGGACTTCGAGGAGCAACGCTTTGACAAAGCCAACGTTGACCTGACGGCCGTCAGCCTGTTCATCAACCGGCTCATGGTAATCATGATGCCCTTTATGATGCTGATCATGAACGGTCTCACCTTGGCGATCATCTGGGTCGGTTCGCATCAGGTTGCCCAGGCCAATATGCAGGTGGGTGACATGATTGCCATCATGCAATATGCCATGCAGATTGTGATGTCGTTCCTGTTCCTGTCGATGCTGTTCATCATCCTGCCGCGCGCTTCGGTGTCGGCAGATCGTATTGCGGATGTACTCGACACCGGGTTGTCGATCAATGACCCCGAAGAACCAAAACAGTTAGCCGAACCGTTCAAAGGGCAGATCGAATTCCGCAACGTGTCTTTCCGCTACCCGGGCGCGGATGAAGATGTGCTGCACGACATCAGCTTCACTGCCCGTCCGGGCCAAACCACAGCCTTCATCGGTTCTACCGGTTCGGGCAAATCTACGGTCGTAAACCTGTTCCCGCGTTTCTATGATGTGACCCAGGGTTCAATTCTGGTAGATGGTATTGACATCCGTAAGATCACCCAACATCAATTACGGGACAAGATCGGATACGTGCCGCAAAAAGGTGTGCTGTTCTCCGGCACGATCGAGAGTAACCTGCGTTACGCGGACGAAAACGCAACGGACGATATGCTTGCTTCCGCTATTGAAATCGCTCAGGTGACCGAATTCGTCAACTCCAAAGAGGAGGGCACTCAGGCCGAGATTTCTCAGGGCGGCCAAAATGTTTCTGGCGGACAGAAGCAGCGTTTGTCCATCGCCCGAGCGCTGGTAAATAACCCGCCGATCTACATCTTTGACGACAGCTTCTCCGCGCTGGACTTCAAGACGGAAGCCGCCCTGCGTAAGAAACTGAAAGAAAAAACGGGAGACAGCACTGTGCTGGTTGTCACCCAGCGCGTCTCTTCAATTATGCATGCCGAGCAAATCATTGTGCTCGAAGAAGGCAAGATCGTTGGAAAGGGCACGCACGAAGAATTAATGGAAACCTGTGAGACTTACAAAGAAATTGCGGTATCGCAACTGAACATGGAGGCATTATCATGATGCACCGAGGACCCCGCCGCGGCCCTAGGGCTATGATGGAAGGCGACAAAGCCCAGGATTTCAAGGGGACGATGAAAAAACTGATCGGCTACCTGGGCAGGTACAGGGGAGTCGTCCTGGTGGCAATCCTGTTTGCGATTGGCTCAACGGCGGCCAATATCGCCGGCCCGAAGATTTTGGGGCAGGCTACCACCAAATTATTTGAAGGCGTGCTCGCCCAACTGAACGGCACCGGCGAGATCGACTTTACCTACATCGGCCGGATTGTGGTTATCACCCTCAGCCTGTATCTGATCTCGGCTCTGTTTGCTTATATCCAGGGTTGGATCATGGCGGATGTCTCGACCAATATCACCTACCGCTTCCGCCGCGACATCTCTGAGAAGATCAACCGCATGCCGCTCAAGTACTTCGACAAAACCACGCACGGTGAAGTGCTCTCGCGCATCACCAACGACGTGGATACGGTCAATCAGACGCTCAGCCAGAGTCTGAGTCAGATTATCACCTCGGTGGTCACGGTCGTCGGCGTGCTGGTCATGATGCTCTCCATCAGTTGGCTGATGACCCTGGCAGCCCTGATTGTCATCCCACTTTCGATGGTGGTGGTCAGCGTGATCGTGCGCCAATCGCAGAAGTATTTCAAACAACAGCAGGATTATCTCGGTCATGTCAACGGTCACGTGGAAGAAATGTACGGCGGCCACATTGTCATGAAAGCTTTCAACGGCGAGGAGAAGAGCATCCAGATCTTCGACAAATACAACAACGTGCTCTACGATGCGGCCTGGAAATCCCAGTTCCTGTCTGGGTTGATGATGCCGATCATGATGTTTATCGGGAACGTTGGCTACGTAGCCGTCACTATCCTGGGCGGCTGGCTGGCCATCCGCGACGCCATCACCGTCGGTGACATCCAGGCCTTTGTCCAGTACGTTCGCTCCTTCACGCAGCCCATCACACAGTTGGCCAATATTTCCAACATCCTGCAGCAGACTGCCGCAGCGTCTGAACGCGTCTTCGAGTTCCTGGAAGAGCCCGAGGAAGTTGTCGAGACGTACGAGCCAATGGTACTGCAAAAAGTGGAAGGGAACGTCGAGTTCAGGAACGTCCATTTTGGATACGATCCCGAGAACCCTGTTATCAAGGATTTCTCCGCAGTTGCCAAGCCCGGCCAGAAAGTCGCCATCGTCGGTCCTACCGGCGCAGGCAAGACCACCATCGTCAAGTTGCTGATGCGTTTCTATGACGTGGACAGCGGCTCGATCCTGGTCGAAGGCCACGACATCCGCGACTTCACGCGCAACGACCTGCGTCAAAAATTCGGCATGGTCCTGCAGGACACCTGGCTCTACAACGCCAGCCTGATGGAAAACATCCGCTATGGACGCCCAGATGCCAGCGATGAGGAAGTTTATGCAGCAGCTCAAGCCGCGCACGTGGACCACTTCATCCACACTCTGTCAGGTGGCTATAACATGGTGCTCAACGAAGAGACCTCCAACATCTCACAGGGACAGAAGCAGCTTCTGACCATCGCCCGGGCGGTGCTGGCAGACCCGAGCATTCTCATTTTGGACGAAGCAACCAGCTCGGTCGACACTCGCACCGAGATCCTGATCCAGCGCGCCATGGACAGTTTGATGGTTGGCCGCACCAGCTTCGTCATCGCCCATCGTCTGTCCACCATCCGCAACGCTGACCTGATCCTGGTCATGAACGAAGGTGACATCGTTGAGCAGGGCACCCACGAAGAATTGCTGGAACGCAGCGGCTTCTACGCCGAAATCTATAACAGTCAGTTTGAGCGTGTGCCGGTGGCATGACAATGTGACAGTCACTTTCGCGCAGCATCCCGTATCGGGGCGCAGAAACAAAGTGATTGTCACCTACGAATCAAAAAAACGCGTGATCGAGAGATCACGCGTTTTTTGTTTGGAAAGAAGGATTTTCAACTCTTTGATTATGGGAATTCCAGTATTCTCACTGAGCAATCATTTCTCCTTTCATCTGAAAACCATATTCTCCCATGCTGTACTCGACATCGACGGTCAAGCTATCACCATCAAAGGTATAAGTAAGGATGGCAAACTCTATCTCCGGTAATATTTTGAGTGTTTCGATAAAGGTTTTTTCATCCTGCCAGTGCCCTTTGAGAGCAACCTGGATCACCTGAGGCTGTGTGAGGTCATTTAGGTAAAAACGATTATCCAGTCCGCCCAGCACATCATATTTCCCGTCTGGCCAGGTTGAAACGGATCGATACAGACTTCGTTCCTCCTCAAAGATAAAGGTAATTTTTTCAAAATAGAAACTTGGTCTTTCGGTCATTTGAAAGGTTTTTCCGGATATGCGGTATGCAATGGCGGGTAACGACGTCAGTTGCTTTTCTGGATTGGCAATTTGCTCGATATACGTTTGTAGATCGCTGGTAGCCTGCGTCGGTTGCAGGGCGTGGGGTGATACGGCTGCCGGTAAGATGTACTCATCCATAAATCTCCGAGGTTTTGGGAATTCGGGATCAGCCAGGCCGCTGGAGAAGACAGCTACCAGGTTCAATTTGGGGACAACAAAGATGTATTGACCACCAAAGCCGTGTGCCGAATAGCCGCCGTACGCATCAATCCACCAGAAATAGCCATAGCCATCGTCTTCAGCCTCGTTCATTAGACCTTTGGTTTCGATATGTTTGGCGGTAGATTGGTCGACCCACTTGGCAGGGACGATTTGCTCACCGTTCCACTGACCGCGGTTCAAATAGAGATAGCCAAGTTTGGCCATATCCCGCGACGATAGCATCAAACCAGTGTTACCCAGCGGAATGCTACGCGGGTCCGTTTCCCAGGTAACGCCGGAAATCCCTAATGGGCTAAACAATTTTTCTTGTGCGTACTCCAGCGTGGAGATACCGGTGGTTTCTTGAATAATGGCCGACATCAGGTGCGGCAAGCCAGAGTCGTAGAAGAAAGTTGTGCCGGGTTGTTCTAAAATGCTGTTGTAGGTCAGGATGTGTTCGACGGTATTAAAGCTGGAATCCTTCTGGCTGAGTATTTGGGATTGGGGAATTGTGACGGTGTTATAGCCGGCTGACATCGTCAGCAAATGTTTGAGCGTTAAGTCTCGCACATTCTCATCGGTCACGTTGTTGGCAATTTCAGGGAAATAGTCCAACACCTTTTTGTTGATATTTCCAATGTAGCCATCTTGCATAGCTATCCCGGTCAATATCGAGGTGATGCTTTTTGTAACTGAAAAGACAGGCTGTTTCATCTCCTGGGTATAAGGGTCAGTATAGAATTCGGTGACCAAATAGCCGTTACGAACCAGCAGAAAGCTGTGAATATCGATGTTCTTGTCCCGGATTTCTTGGAACATTTGCAAAATCAAGGCTGAGTCGAGACCCTGTTCTTCTGGGGTCAAACTCCGCCAATCGTCGTTGGGAAAATAGGTTGAGCCAGATCCTCCCGTTTGTCCCTGTTGAGCCGGAACCAGAGAACATGCTGGGGCCAGGCACATTAACACGACCATCATGCACAGTAAAGATTTGTTAACATATTTCATTGTTAGCCCTCCAATGAGTGAACCCTCCGAATACTTGATCCTACTATGCCATTGTTTCCTAATAGAACTCCGAACTTATCCTGAGTATAGCTCACTACAATTTCGTTCTCGCTATAAACCAGTACTATGCATGTTAATTCCTATGCTGAAATTTATGGCAACCCATATGAAACAATTAAAAAAACAGGAAGAAAATAACCCCTAATTTTGGGGTTAAAATAAGGGCAGGAGGCCGTATGTCCAATACCCAGCCTGATCTGATCCGATTCCTGAAAGCCTACCCCAGCTACCCTTCCACCGAAGCGCTTGACCATCTGCGCAGCACCGAATACGCCCGGCTCGACCTGGCCGAGCAAGTTTACCTGGATTATACCGGCGGCGGCCTGTATGCCGACCTACAACTCCGCAGACACCACCGGCTGCTCAGCGAACGGGTCTTTGGCAATCCGCATTCCTCCAACCCGACCTCGATGGCTGCCACCGAACTGGTGGAACATGCGCGCGAATACGTGCTCAAGTTCTTCAATGCGGATCCCGAAGAATACTTGTGCATCTTCACGCCCAACGCCAGCGGCGCGCTCAAGCTGGTAGGCGAGTCCTATCCCTTCCCGGGCGGGCATTACCTTTTGACATTCGACAACCACAACTCCGTTAATGGGATTCGAGAATTCGCCAGCGCGAGAGGCGCTCAGGTAACCTATATCCCGGTCGCGCTCCCAGACATGCGCGTGGACGAATCACAACTGGACGAGTACCTGTCTCAGACCAAACCGGGAAATCACAACCTGTTTGCGTATCCCGCCCAATCCAACTTTTCGAGTGTCCAGCATCCGTTGGAATGGGTCGAACAGGCGCACGAAGCAGGCTGGGACGTGATCCTGGATGCGGCAGCTTATGTTCCAACCAGCCAGCTTGACCTGTCGAAAGTCAGACCCGATTTCGTCCCCATCTCGTTCTACAAGATGTTCGGTTATCCCACCGGACTGGGCGCGCTCATTGCCCGTAGGGGTGCGCTGGCGAAATTGCACCGCCCCTGGTTCGCGGGCGGAACCATCACGGTCGCGTCTGTGCAGGGCGATAGATACTACATGGCCGACGGCGCGGCCGCCTTTGAAGACGGCACACTCGATTATCTCAACATCCCGGCCATAGAGATCGGACTCAAGCACCTCGAATCGATCGGCTACGAAGTTATCCACGAGCGTGTTCGCTGCCTGACTGGCTGGCTGCTCGATCACTTGAAGCTTATGAGCCACAGCAGCGGCGAACCGCTGGTACGCATCTATGGACCGACCAGCACCGAAGGGCGTGGCGGCGCGGTGACGGTCAACTTCTACAATAACGAAGGGAATATCATCGACCATCGTGATATCGAATCGGCGGCCAACCGGGAAAATATCTCCTTGCGGACGGGCTGTTTCTGTAACCCCGGCGCGGGCGAGATCGCGTTGGGCATCTCACGTGTGGAACTGGACGTGTGCTTCACGGGCCCCGGCCACGAAGACCGCCTGTCCATCGACGATTTCCGTTTATGCATCGACGGTAAGGCCTCTGGAGCAGTGCGCATATCGGTGGGGCCGGTCACAAACTTCAACGATGTGCAGGCGTTTTTGAGTTTTGCAAAGGGGTTGTTGCAGTAATATGTCATGCTGCCTGCACCGCCCGTGCCATCTGGCATGGATGGCATGCGCACATCGTCCCAATATTCTTCGGGAGGCACGTTTGAGGAGTCGCACTTCGACAAGTTCAGTGTAAACTCCACGGCGACGAAGCATCTCATATTACAGAGCAATTTGGATTAAGTAAGGATGACGCTCCCCCATCTCGCCATGATCTGAGGCAGGCGGCTTACGGTCACGAGATCCTTTACCTTCGGCTTATATCGTCCCGATATCCTTCGGGAGGATTACTAAAAGGAACTGTCATGAAATCCTATTACGTTTACATCATGACGAACCATTCGGGGACACTTTATACGGGTATGACTGACAACCTGGAACATCGTGTATACGAACACAAGCACGATCTAGTTCCTGGCTTTGCCAAAAAATACCATGTCATGAAATTGGTTTACCATGAAGAGGGGAATGATGAAGATGCAGCACTCACACGGTCGAAACAAATCAAAGACTGGCCGCGTGCCAAGAAAGTCGCATTGATCGAATCGAAAAATCCGGAATGGAAAGATTTAAGTTCGGGTTGGGAATTGGCATAGTAAAATCACGCACATGCTCAAACAACATTTTCCGGATATCCATCTGAAAATGACGGATATAGTACGTTTTCATGTTGCCTCTCGTTACGAGAGGCAGTTTTGTTATGGCAAGCACAGATAAAATCAAACTCACCGGTGGACTCGATAAAACTGTCACCTGGGTCTGGCTGGAAAATGGTTATCTCATGGTTGAATATTACGATTTCAGCGATTCTGCGCAGAGGATATTCGGTAACGATATCGCTTATATATTGACCGTGAAGGGAATGAGCAAACTATATTCTCTAACAATGCGAGATGAAAAATCACTTATCTCGTGGCTGGTTGAGAATTTTATGGATTATTTTGGAATCGAACTCTGGTTGAAAGAAAACGAAATCGAATTTAGCATCGAAAGAGAAAGTTGGGCATGAGCTTGAACTGCCCCGAATGCGGCGCGCCTGACACCGCCTGTGAATCCCGTTTCCATGAATGTCTGGCGCTTGAATTTCAGAACTCGGGTTATGGTGTTGTCCATCACCTGACAGTTACGGCTTACATGTTGCAGCACTCCAGCCAATTGACCCGCGAAGGTTGGTTGCACGAATGTGAATTGTTACGGGAATTTTTGGTGGAGAATAAACCGCCTGCTTTCATCAGACAACAAAACAAGGATTTGTTCGACAGCGGCCAACGGGCGTTCAAGATCAAATCAAAAGATGGAAAACCGGTCATCAACAAAGCCACATGGTCGAAGACAATTTTGGATATTAGGATGGACAGTGCCGAAGATTACTGTGCTGATGTAACGGAATGGGCGAAGTCTGTGTTGAAGGATGCAGATTCAATATCTATATGACGACTTACAACTATTGCCCAAACTGCGCCTCCGAATTAACCACTGTCAAAATCGACGGGATACAACGCAAGAAATGCCCGGCCTGTGACTTCGTCCACTGGGATAGTCCCATCCCGGTGGTGGCGGCCATCGTCGAGCACGAAGGCAAAGTCATCCTGACGCGCAACAAAGGCTGGCCGGAAAAATGGGTCGGCATTGTGGCAGGCTTCCTGGAAAAGAACGAAACACCTGAGGAGGGGGCTCTGCGCGAGGTCCGGGAAGAACTCGGACTGCAGGGAGAGATCGTCAGCTTTGTCGGGCACTATGCGTTCGAGATGCGCAACCAGATAATCTTCGCCTATCACATCCGCATCGAGGGGGAGATCAAAATTGGAGATGAATTAGAATCCATCAAAGCCGTGCCGCCCGAAGAGATCCGCCCATGGAGCCTGGGCACCGGCCCGGCGTTGAAAGATTGGTTGGCGAGCAGGGGTATTAATTCCGTTTAGAATTGAAGTTTCATGTGTCACTGCGAGCGAGCGCTGGTCGAGCACCGTGAAACGGTGTATCGAGACCAAGCGAGTGTGGCAGTCTCCTGTAGTGTAGAAACGATAAACATCAAGGGCGATGAGATTGCCACGACCTGCTTCGCAGGTCTCGCAATGACATAATTGGAGATATTTTATGAGTAATGCAAATTTCCTTGATTTACTATCCGGAAACACCCCACTTCTTGCGGACGGCGCGATGGGGACCGTCCTGCACGGACGTGGCGTAGGCTTCGATAAGTGCTTCGACGAACTCAACCTGACCAATCCGGCTGCAGTTGCCGAAGTGCACCGCGAGTACATCGAAGCCGGTGCACAGTTGATCCTGACCAACACCTTTGGCACGAACCGCTACAAGCTGGCCCGTCACGGGCTGGAAGATAAAGTGGATGAGATCAACAAGGCAGGTGTGGAACTGGCCAAACGCGTGGTGGCGGCATCGTTCAAGGATGTCTTCGTCGCTGGGGACGTTGGTCCGTTGGGGGTGCGCATCGCACCTTACGGACGCGTTTTCCTCGAAGAAGCACGCGCGGCCTTTGCGGAGCAGATCCGCGCGCTGGCCGAAGCGGGCGCGGACCTGATCGTGATCGAGACCATCAGCGACCTGTACGAGATCAAAGAGGCAATTCGTGCTGCGCGTGCCGTTGGGGCGACTGGCTGGTCGCCCTTACCCGTGGTGGCTTCGGTCACCTTCACCCGCGATGACGTCACGCTGTTGGGCGACACCCCGGCCAAGGTGGCGCGCGTGCTGGCTGAAGAAGGCGCGGACGTGATTGGCGTCAACTGTTCGGGCGGGCCGTCACAGTTGCTGCGTCTGCTCACGGCCATGCACGAGGCCGCGCCGGAGGCCCGCTTGTGGGTTAAGCCGAATGCGGGTTGGCCAGAGCAGGTCGGCGGACGCATCATGTATCCGGCCGAGGCAGATTACTTCGGCGAGTATGCGCTGTCGTTCTGCCAGGCGGGGGCCAGCATCATCGGCGGCTGCTGCGGGACGACGCCCGCGCACATCACGTCGATGCGCGCTGCACTGGACAAATACCCGGAAGGCTGCCAGCCGCCGGAAGATGAGATTCAAGCAATCGTAAGCGGTGAGCAGGTGGAGGTGGAGGACGAGGCGCCGTCTGCTTTCGCGCAGAGATTGGCCTCGGGAAAATTCTCCGTTGCCGTTGAGATGAGTCCCCCGCGCGGTCTGTCCACCCAAAAGCTGCTGGCGGGCGCTTCGCTCTTGGCAGATTCCGGCGCGGACGTCATCAACGTGGCCGATAGCCCTATGGCGCGCATGCGGATGTCGGCCTGGGCCGTATGCGATGTGGTGCGGCGGCAGGTGGGCGTGGACACGACGCTGCATTTCCCGACGCGTGGACGTAACCTGCTGCGCGTACAGGGTGACCTGCTGGCGGCGCACGCGCTGGGCATCCGCAATGTGTTCGTGGTGATGGGCGACCCGACCTCGATTGGCGATTACCCCGAAGCGATGGACAACTATGACCTGGTGCCGTCGGGGCTGATCAAGCTGATTAAGCAGGGCTTCAACGCGGGCGTGGACCATTCGGGAACGAGCATCGGCCAGCCGACCAATTTCTTCGTGGGCGCAGCGCTCAACCTGAGCCCGGCGGACCCGGAGCGCGAGATCAAGACCCTGCACCGCAAGGTAACTAACGGCGCGGACTTCTTCCTGACACAGCCGATCTACCGCCCGGATGACGGGCCGAAGCTGTTGGAACAGTACGAAGCGAAGCATGGCCCACTGAACCGGCCGATCCTGACGGGCATCTTACCGTTGGTCAGCGTGCGGCATGCGACCTTCCTGCACAACGAGGTGCCGGGCGTCTTCATCCCAGAGGATGCCATCAGGCGCATCGAAGCCGCCGGAGACGAAGGCGCGCGCGTGGGCGTTCAGTTGGCGGTGGAGTTGATTGAGGAAATCAAGGTCTGGGCGCAGGGCATTTATTTGATGCCGCAGTTCCATCGCTATGATATGGCGGCGGAGATTATTGAGATCGTCAAATAGAAAAGGAATTCAGCGCGAACCATACCGTAGTATGTAGGTTTCCTCTCTTTTTAATGTTACATTTCCTCTATATAAAAGGAGATTACCTCATGACAAATTCACAGATTCGATTGTTATCTACAGCTATCGCCCTGCTTGCGGGCGCCGTACTGGCTACCACCAGCAATATCGATGTCAATGTAAGCATCGCCATCATCCTGATCAGTTCGGCGCTTTTTATTGTTGAATATTTCCGCAATCAAAAGACATAGTTAAACGATATCGCCGAGGGCTAGACAAATGCCCTCGGCGATGATGACTTGCAATTCAACTACACTCTATTCTCCATTCTCTGATCCCTATCCCAACAACTCATCAATGACTGTCCGCATCTGGTCACGGTAGGTCTGGATCGCGTTTCGACCAGCCTCCGTCAGGCGGATGAGGGTGCGCGGCACCTTGTCCACGAACTCTTTCTGGATGTCCACGTAGCCCGCTTCTTCGAGCGTGTTCAGGTGTGAGGACAGGTTGCCGCGCGTCAACCCGACCTGGTTCATCAGGAAGATGAAGTCTGCGCTGTCCACGGCCGCTAGGTAAGCTAGAATCATCAGACGCGCCGGGGAATGCACCACGCGGTCGAGATCCGCAATGGTCTCCAAGTCTTTATCCGCTGACATCTTCACCCTCCGCCTCGAGGGGATATTTCTTCAGGAAGGTAACCAGCAACACGCTACCAAAGGCGAGCATGATCAAACCGGTCGCCAGGATGGGGATGTAGGTTTCGATGTTTGCCAACGCACCTAGCAAGGGCAGCCCCACCGCCAGCAGCGCGTACACATAGAAACGATTCAGTCCCAAAAAGATGGCAGCAGCCAACGCAGGCAGGCCGAACAGCATCGCACTTAGAGGAACCATGTGGTATCGTTGAATCCATGCTTGCATTTCGGGAGAAGTAGGTCGCCTGCTGACGAAAATATTTAGTGTCAGGAAGAAGGCCACAAACAACACCCCGATCCCAACTGAGATCCATGCTTTTTGTGTAGTTTTCTCTTTCGATTCAAAGCGCACGAATCCAAAGCGGGGGACTGTAACACGTTGCTTAATCAGGAAGTACAGCATTATCGCCATCCAGCCAATTACCAGGAAGACGATGTTATCGGTCAACATATTGAGGCCAAAGCCCAACACGACTGAACCGGCTGCCAAGTCTAGGATACCATCCCGATGGTAGGCCAGATATACTTTTCGTTTGAGTGGACTAAATTCTTGCATTCTCATTTCATTCTCCTGACTAGTTTGTGTTTTATATTAGTTTGTTTTTCAAACTAGTCTGAAATAATTATACAGATTTTGTGGATTATGTCAAGAGGAAATGTAATGATACAGCGGTGAAGAAAACCAACTCAGTGAAAAAGGATAAGAAGGGAGAGGCGCGAGACGAGCAAGAACAGGCGTGGATCAAGCTCCCACAAATGGGTGGCGAAGGCCGCATAGGATGTCAACAGAAAA
>JASFRG010000140.1:0-12995 GCA_050115035.1 Anaerolineales bacterium
GGGTTGGCATCAATTGCGGCCATCGTCACTGGTCACTTGGCCAAGAAAGAGATCAAAGAGAGTATGGGGCAATTGGGCGGGGATGGTATGGCAATCGCCGGGCTCGTGATGGGATATGCAAGTGTTGCAATCTTTGTATGCGTGTGTCTTTTCACTGCAGGAATGCTGGCATTGGGATTGTCTATTCCCATCCTTAATGGAAATTTCTAATCGCTTCTAAAAGGAGATAAAAGATGACTGAAAATATGGGAACGCCATTATCAGAAGAACCAAAGAAGAACAATCAAACACTTATCATTGTTATTGTAGTTTTAGTCGTTTTATGCTGCTGTTGTGCGGCTGCTGGCGGTGCCTGGTGGTTGTGGAACAATGGCGATATGCTCATGAATAATTTAGGCATCTACTAAAAAATACTCAAGAACGCGAGCCTCCGTCACTATGGCGGAGGCTTTTTGTTTGCAAATTTTCGTTTTAATTCTTCCAAAGCCGAAACTGCTTGCGTGCGGGTCATCACATCGATAGACAACTCCAGGAATTCCTCTTCATCCAACACTGTTTGCGTGCCATCTGCTGCCACCCATAGGTCAAGCGCCAGGTCTATGTAAGAGACGGTATCTTTTTCCAGCACGGCCGGGTAACCCACATTGCAATACCAGCCCTTGAAATGCCCATCATCACGGTCGTAGATTTCAAAGATGTTATACCAGCAGTCAGAGCAAAACCTTTCCACAAAACGATCACCACGCTTTAAGACCACATCCATAAAAGGCGTATCCGCGCGGTTAAAAAAGGCTTCCAACAAAACACAATTCGATTCGCGCTCCAATACGCGACCCTGATATTGCCAGGTCACCTCGCCACTCAGATCACGTTTCAAAACAGTAATGTCATTCATCCCAGGCACTCCACCTCTACAGTAAAAGAAATCTCCGCTCCCAATTTCGGCGGAGCAGATGTGTAAAAATACAGGCCGTTCTCCAATGTCACACGGAAGCCATCTTTTTGGAAGAGGATGTCGGCCACTCGGCCACTCAAACCTGTTCCATTTTTATTCAATTTTACTCTCTCAGGCCGGATCAACAGCGCAACCGATTCCCCCGTATTTGCATCCGTTTTACAGTCTGTCTCAAACACCCCTATCTTTGTTTCTACCCGCCCACCCTCAAACCATTTCCCATCAAGTACATTCCCCAACCCTAAAAAGTTCGCCACCCACCCGGATGCAGGTTGGGCAAACACTTCTGCAGGCGTACCAGTCTGTTCGATTTGACCCTCATGCAGCAACACGATTCGGTCCGCAATCGCAAAGGCTTCCTCCTGGTCATGTGTGACGTAAATTGCCGGGACTTCGCTCTCGTGTAAAATACTGCGCAACTCTTCCAACAAGTGATCTTTCAGCGTACGGTCCAATGCACCCAGCGGCTCATCGAACATCAACAACTGCGGACGAGGAGCCAGCGCCCGCGCCAAAGCTACACGTTGCTGCTCGCCGCCTGAAAGGTCAGTCACATTACGTTCTGCGAATCCGCTCATGTTAACTTGCTCCAACGAAGCGGTTACACGCAGTTTGATTTGATCCTGGGATGTTTTCTGCATTTTCAGGCCAAAGGCTACATTTTCGGCCACTGTCAGATGCGGGAACAAAGCATAATCCTGGAACACTAACCCAAAATTGCGTTGGTCCGCGGGGGCAGACGCCAAGTCCACTCCACTCCAAAGCACCTGTCCACATTCAGGTGATTCCAACCCTGCAATAATTCGCAGTAGCGTAGATTTTCCACTGCCTGAAGCGCCCAGCAAGCAAATTGTCTCCCCCGTTTCCACCGTAAAAGAAATACCGGATAGCAACGGTTGGTTCTCGTAGGTTTTGTAGATGTCGATTAATTCAAGCATGTTTTATTCGATGCTAAGGAAGCTAAGAACATCTCCTGATTCCTTCGTGTTTAAAATTCTCGCTCTCCGGGCAAGCGAAGCCTTTCAATTAACAAAATCCCAACCGTTGCCAGAACCATCAACAAAGTCGCCATTGCCATAGCCTGGCCGTAATTCAAACCGCCCGGCTGTGACAGAAAGCGATAGATCGCAATCGGAATGGTCGGGTATTCAGGGCGGGTCAATAATGCCGTCGCGCCAAACTCGCCCAGAGATACCGTAAATGCAAACGTTGCCGCTCCCAACGAGGCGCGCCAGATGATCGGCCAGTCCACCGCCAACCAGGACCGGAATGGAGACGCACCCAATGTAGAGGCCGCATCTCGCAAGCGATCCGGGATTGAGGCCAGCGCCGGCTGCAACGTCCGGATAACGAAGGGTAAGGCAACCATCGTATGCGCCAGGGGGATCAGCCAGGGAGAAGCCAACAAACGCAAGGGTGGACGGTTGAACGTGATGATAAATCCCAGACCCAACGTCACAGCAGAGGCGCCCAGCGGCAGCATCAACAGCGGGTCCAGATATCGTTCCAGTTTCCCAGGTCGAGCCAGTGCGGAGGCTGCGGGGAAGCCCATCAATAACGAGAATAACACTGTCAGCCCGGCAAATCCCAGCGAATTGAGCGCTGCCCGAACAGGGGGCACATAAAATAACGATCCGCGCCGGTTGATGAAGAGTTCGCTGTAGTATTCGGCCGTCAAGCCATATTGTACATCTCCACGCTCGCCGCGCGCAGCCTCCAAACGGGAGACAGAACGCAAGGGCAAAGCCAACATGGGCAAGACAAAAAACAGTATCAACAAGGCTCCCAGGCCAACTACAAAGGCTTTTTGTTTCCAACTTTGGGCATGGCGCGCGTTATATTTCGCCGCGCGTGGTGAAATCTGCACCTTTGTCCTCGCAACCATACGTGTGTAAATCACAGAAAAAATCAGCGTACACATTAACTGCACTGCCGAAAGCAAACCTGCCAACGGCAGATTGAGCATCTGCAGCGCCTGAATATAAGTCTCGACTTCCAGGGTTGCGAAACCCGGGCCACCCAACAACAGGATAACCCCGAAACTGGTGAAATCGAACAGAAAAACAAGGGTCCCTGCCGCCAACAATGATGGGCGCAATAATGGCAAAGTAACATGCCACCAGACACGACGGTTATTGGCGCCGAGAGTGCGTGCGGCATTGATCAGGCGCGGATCAAGCTGCGACAAAGCGTTCCCCACCACACGGATGACGATGGTCGTATTGTAAAAAACGTGTGCCATCAAAATTGCGCCCAGCGTGCCGACGAACATAATGGGGGGGGATTCAAATCCAAATATGTTCATCAGCCCAAGATTAATCCAACCGCGCGGACCGAATAAAGCATTAAAGCCAGCCGCAACCACCACGGTCGGCAACAAGAATGGGACAGCCGTCAACGCACGTAACAGGGCCTTGCCTGGAAAGGAAAATCGAGCAAAGAGGTAGGCAGCGGGCAAACCGATGATCAGCGAAAACAGTGTAGAGAGAAAAGCCTGGTAGAGAGTAAAAAGTAAAACATTCCCGATAAGACTCAAATTCTCAGGGATAAGAATTGAAATATCAAAACTATAAGCCAGAATACGGCCAAGTGGATAGAAGAAAAACAGGCCGATAAAACCAAGAGGCAAGATCCAGAGAAAAATGCGAGAATTTAGCCGCGGAGTCACGGAGTCATGGGGAGATTCTTTTCTCTGTTTCTCTGTGCCTCTGTGGCCTGTTTTCGAAGTCATCCAATAATCTTACCTTAGAACGACTTCCGTCCATTCAGAGATCCAGCGCTCCCTGTTGGCAGCGATTTCCGATGGGTCAAGCTCGGCAGGTTGTTCGGGAATCTGTGCATATTGGACAAATTCATCTGGCAATGCAGCATTAGAATTGACTGGGAAAACGAACATCTGCAGGGGCATATCTTCCTGAAACTGTTCGCTTAACATGAAATCCACAAACTTCTCAGCCAGGGCACGGTTTTGGGTCCCTTGCAGGATGCCGACAAACTCGATCTGACGGAAGCAGGTGTCTGGCCCGACGATCGAGGCGGTAGGTGCATCATCCAGCGGAGTCTCGGCAAAGATCACTTCCGCGGGCGGGCTGGAACCGTAAGAGACCACCATCGGCTGCGGACCCTGTCCAGAGGAGCCGCTGAAGTTGGTATAGTAGGCTGTCTCCCAATCGTTCACCACCACCAGCCCGTTGTCGCGCAGGGTAGCCCAGTAATCAAGGTAATCTGGATCGCCAAAATGCGCAACAGTCGCCAGCAAAAAAGCCAGACCAGGCGAAGATGTGGCCGGGTTTTCGACCACCAACAGGCCGTTGTATTCGGTTCTCAACAGGCCCTCAAGTGTAAATGGCACTTGCAAATTGTTTTCCCCGAAATAAGCTTTATCATAGTTGATGCATACGTCCCCATAATCAACCGGGAGCAAGTGATTCTCTTCGTCAAGCTGAAACCTGTCCGGGATATTTTCCAATATTGGCGACTGGTAGGACTCAAAGATATTTGCCTCGAGGGCGCGGGAGAGAAAGGTGTTATCCACACCGTAAAACACATCCGCCAACGGAGCTTCCTTGGAAAGGATAGCTTTGTTGAGTGCCGCGCCGGTATCACCACTGGCCAGGAAAGTTACGCTTACATTGTTATCCTGCTCGAAGGATTGCACCACTTCCTCACTGACCGCAAACGAATCGTGTGTCATAACGGTCAGTTCAGCAGGACCCTGGGGGCCACAAGCGCTCAGCAAGATAGAAATAAACAGTAAAAGAAACAGGTATCGTTTCATTGCATCTCCTCTTTACTCATCAGATCTTCGACGGTGGACAACCAACAATAAACCAGATTGAATACGGATCGAAGCTTTTTCATCGACCATCCTATTGCTGATGCCACGCGATTTATCAGAAAATAACGTTTCGCCATACAAAGGCCATTGCAGACCTTCTGTCTGGACACCCTCCACACGATCATGCCACGGGATGAGTGAGACGGTATCCCCGCTTCGCCCCTGAACCTCCCCCTGTGGGGACGATGCCGCCTGCCCCCCTTTCCCAGCGGATGCCCGGCAAAAGAAGACCTCCTCCACCCCATCATCCATACGGATATCGATCCCAGGTAAGGTCGGGTCCGTCAAAATAGACAGGTTAGCCAGGGTCTGGTCGAGTCGCCCCCCAAGCGCGCCAACGATCAAGATAGCGGAAGGCCGCAATTCGATGGCATAACTCAAAGCAAGTTCGATATCAGTCTCGTCTTTGTCTTCGGAGTACTGCTTTATTTCTACTTCAGCAGATGTGAGATCGAACAGGGTATCCTCGTCAATCGAATCCAGGTCACCGATGACAACTTCAGGCAAAATACCCATTTTCAGCAAATGATTGGCGCCGCCATCTGCCGCGATGAGATAATCGTCGGTCTGGAGCAATTCTCGTGCAGCTTCCAAGTCTGGAAGTTCCCCGTTGGCAAAAATGACGATTCTTGGCATAAAAATATCCTCCGCAAGGGAGGATACGCTAATTGCAATATCTTCCCTCCGCCGGCATGATCCGGATCAGGTGTTGCGGGTCGAGCGTTGGACGCTCCTCTCAGCCCGTAAAACGGACTCCCCGTTTAGCTTATTTAGAAAGAGTATAAGAGGTTGGATACTCCCCTGTCAAGTGCCACTTGTTTATTTTATGCAATTTCTCATAAATTTATGCTGCACAAGTTAAAAAATCAGGGCAGACCATTTTCGTCTGCCCTTCCTACCGTACGCGGCGCTTCCATTCGTCTTTAAGTTGCAAGTCCCGTGGGCTGACACCCGAATCGAGTGCCAGGAAGTCAGTCATCAAGCGGTTGAAGCGCGCGGTTTCATCAATCATCGGGAAGTGGCCCGAGCCATCTAACACAACATGGTGCATCATATGGGGCAGGTTGATGGAACTATCCGTGGGCGGCGCCGGAATAGCAGGATCATTCTTTCCATGTACGAATAAGCAGGGAATCTGCGTCTGGCGCATTTTCCCGAACAGGCCATTCGACTGGAAACTGCTGATCGATTCGGTAATAGCTTTGGGGTCCGCTTTCGATGCGTCGGATAGGGCTGTAGCAGCTTCGGGCGTATTACTGCCCAGCCAGCTTACCAAATCTGCTATAGGGGCAGTCCGCAGGCGAGCATGGATCGAGTCGTAATACATCGGGGCGCTGACCGCCATCATACGGTCTACGCTTTGTGTCCAGCGAGAACAGAAATTGAAGCCTACTAATGCGCCAAGTCCGTGCCCAACGATGGCCACCTTACCAATTCCCATTTCGTCCAGGAAGCGACTGAGTAAATCGGTCTGCTGGTCGATGGTATAGCGCATTGTGTCTCGGGCAGACTCTCCAAATCCCCACATATCGAGGCCATAGGCACGGAAGGAAGTGGAGGCAACCTGCATGGACGAAATCCAATATCGCCACGAGCCGACCCAACCGTGGAGGAAGATGATGGGACGACCACGTCCCAACACCTCGTAATGGACAATTTGTCCTTCAAGGATAATTGCGCTCATGCTTCCAATCGCTTCTTATGTTTAGACTTTATTTTCCAAACTTCGCCAGAATCGAGCGGACGCGTTCAGTTAATTGGTCGGGGGCAAAGGGCTTGAGCAGATATTCCTCTGCACCAGCATCCATCCCATCACGAATTTCTGCTTCCTGCCCTTTGGCAGAAAGGAAAACAACCGGTACATCCTTGAGTTTCGGGTCTGCTTTGATCAGCTTACAGGCTTCATAGCCGGTCATACGCGGCATACGCACATCCAGCAAGATTAAATCAGGATATTCATCTTGTGCAACTTGAACGGCCTCTTCGCCATTCGTTCCGGTTACGACTTCATATCCAGCAAAGCGCAATGTAAAGGCGACCAGGTCGCGAATATCGGGTTCGTCTTCTGCAATCAATATTTTTGTCATCGTTTTTCTATTCGCCTTTCTTTTCTACCGGCAAGGTAAAGGAGAAAGTACTCCCCTTCCCCTCTCCTTCGCTATCAAGCCAGATGCGTCCATTATGCATCTCTACCAATTGTCTGACGATAGCCAGACCCAAACCGGTGCCGGGTGTGGCCAATACGAGTGGATCTTCGCCGCGATAAAAGCGATCGAAGATGCGTACTTGATCCTCTTTGGAAATCCCAACGCCAGAATCTTCCACATCTACCTGTATCTCGGTGCCGTTGACAGCGTGCAGGTGCACCGTAATCTGTCCGTTTTCGGGTGTATAGTGATAGGCATTGTCAACTAGGTTTCCAAGTATCTGCCGGACACGTTCTACATCCCCGTGAACACGCGGAAGATCTTTGGCAGCATCTAGGGAAAATGCCAGCGGCTTGTTCTCTTCCTGCGAACGGCGCAGCATATCCGCCAGTACATCTTCAGCCACATCGCGCAAATCAAGCGGTTGCGGAGATAGAGTCACCCGTCCCGCTTCGATGCGGGAAATATCCAGCAAATCATTCACAAGGATATTGAGACGTTCCGTATTGTTTTTGACAATGCCCAAGAAATGGGTCTGATTTTCGTTCAAGGCACCGGCTGCGCCCATCAGCAGGATGTCCACGTAACCACGGATGGAGGTCATCGGCGTGCGCAACTCGTGACTGACCGTCGCTACAAACTCTGATTTCAACCTGTCCACTTCGACTTCATGCGTAATGTCGCGGAAAATAGACACCGTTCCCAGAAAATCGTTTTGGAGGATGACCGGAGCGAGATGCACCAATGCAATTCTTCCATCCTCGAGCTCCAACTGTTCGGCATACGAATCACCAATTTGATATGAGGCTGGGTCGTTTGACCAGTCATTGATGGTCTGCATCCACGTACCAGCAGCCTTACCAAATATTCCGCCAAAAGCATCCAGCGATTGGTCGATCACCCTATCCGTATTGAGACCAAGAATTGCAGCAGCGGAACTATTCAAGAATGTGATGCGGTTATCGGGGCCGGTGACAACCACACCATCAGCCACAGCCTCCAGAATAGCCTGCGAACGGCTGGCTTCCTCTTGTTCCTTCCGCAGCATAGTACCCAGGCGTTCTGCCTGATCGCGAATCAATTCATACAGATGGGCATTATTAATAGCAATCGCAACCTGACCGCCGATCGCTTTGACCATGCCAAGGCGTTCAGGGCCAAAGAATCCGACCTGCCGGTGAAAGACCATTAACACACCGATCACATCTTCTCCAACCAACAGGGGAGCAACAATCGAACTGCGGTGATCACTTGATGCTGAGCCTGCTTTGATCCAGCGTTCGTCTTTATGCAAATCATCAACCAATGTCGCTTCACGCGTCTCGACCACCCAGCCCGCCAGACCTTCACCAACCTTCAATGTGAAACCACGGGTTTCGGAAGGATCTTGTTCATCACCGGTTAGATACCCATAGCCGGCACGATAGTGAAGCAGATTGTCTTCGGCGTGTAAAAGCATAATCGTGCCCTGCTCACCACCAACAGCCTCATTCAACAATGCTAATGTGCGACTGAGCGCACGATCCAGGTCAAGGCTGGCAGATACTTCTGTCAGGATGCGCAACAGGGTTTCGGTATTGGCCTTTTCTCGTTCAACCTCGGCGGTCCGCTCAACAACTCGTTGTTCCAGTTCTTCTGCCAACCGCTGAGTTTCAGCAAACAGACGTGCATTTTCAATGGCTACGGCTGCCTGTTGCGCAAGGCTGTTCAAAAATTCCAATTCAACATCTGTAAATTCCAAACCCTTACCGGTTCGCCAAACCACCATTAAACCGGTTAATTCATCCTTAGAGATTACAGGAACACTCATCAAATGCTCATAGAGATTCTCTTGCGTCCCCTCGATGTACCGGGCTCGCGGATCGTTCTCTGCGTTATTGACGATTTCACCCGCTTTTTGTTCCGCAATACTGCCCAGAATACCCTCACCAATGGACAAAGGAGAATTTTTGATCTCTTCAGCATCTTCACCAACTACAGCGATACCACGCAAGATACTGGAATCAGATTCGAGCAGGTAAACTGCGCTTGTTTCAGCTTGCAGTAATTCCTTCGCATATGAAACGATGCGTTCCAACACATCTTCGAGATCCAGGGTGGCTGAAACGTCACGGCTGACTTCCGCCAAAGCAGCCGTTTCTTGCGCACGTCGTTGGGCCTCTTGGTACAAACGGGCGCTATCCAACGCTACGGAAGCTTGATTGACAACCGTGAGCGCCAACTCGATCTCTGAAGTGGTTGGACGTTCTCCGGCGGATAACTGCAGGAACAGGATACTTTGCAAGCTGCCACCGCTTATAAGCGGCAAAGCCATTAGACTGCTGGTCTCATCTCCAAGCATAGAGGTCAATGATTCCACAGCTGGCTCATGCAGGAAATCATCACTGGTAAACGCTCCCAAAGATTCCCGCAAATGATTGAAAATCGGGGCCTCAGGTAAGAGTTGAGGTAATCGATCCTTTTGCTTTGGAGTAACGAATGTCCAGGTCGCTGTTTGCCCGTCCAAACGTACAACCGACACGCGCATGGCAGCAAATGCCTTCCGCAATTCTTCGGCCGTGACTCTCTGGATTTCATCCGCATTCAACAAACCACTCATTTGAGAAGAGAAACGATTGAGCAATGCCAAACGCTGTGAGCGCTGATCCAGTTCTGCCGCGCGATTTATACTCTCTTCATACAGACGTGCATTTTCCAGGGCAACTGCCGCCTGTCCTGCAAAGGTTGTTGCAACCTGCACGTGCTCGGCTGTGTAGAAGCTGGATTGCCGCTTCTCCAGCGTAATCACACCCACAACCTCACCCTTAGAAATGAGTGGGATGCCCAACCACGAAAGTCGTGGAGTCTCGATTTGCGGGAAGCGTGTATCTTCGCGTACATCAGCCACAGAAATGGGTTTTCCTGCACGAATCATTTCCTGGAATAAAACGCTATTCTCCACATCGACCGTCAGGCCTAGACGTTGCTCGGCATCTGCGAATCCTGTTGCGGCGGCAACACGCAGTTGTTCATTGTCACGCAACAATAACGTGGCCGTGTCAAAGGGCAGAACGGGATTTAACTGACCGAGCAAGGATTCAACCAGGGTATCGCTCCGCAGGCTGGAAGTCATGGATGTAGCGACATCGTTCAAAGCCTGGAGTTGGCCAGCACGTTCCCGAGTCGCCTGCACCAGCCGGACGTTTTCCAACGAAAGCGCCACTTGCTGCGTAAGCGACAGGAGCAAAGTCTCATCTTCAGGTTTGAAGGCAGCCTGGGTATTGAAATTATCCAATATTAAAACGCCCAGCCCCTGTGCCCCCGTTGCGATGGGTACCAACAGTGTAGAAACAGGCAGGCGGCCACCGGTAGCCTGACGGAACAAGTACAAGTTCTCCGCAGAGAGTGCGTAATCGTGTGCAAAGTTCAACTCGTCAATACGGAGTGGAGATTTCTCTTCGAATACCTTACCAGGCAACGCTTCGCCGGGGTGGTAGTTGATTTTCATCAAGCTATCGTTGTCTGCATATCCGTCACAGGCACGAGGGGTCAATTTCGAAATGATTTCATCCCATAACAAGACCACTCCCGCATGTGCTGCAGGTTGTATCACCCGGCGAGCGCTCTCGAGCAAAGCCTTGACAATTTCGTTCGGCGTTAATCCGCTGATCTGGCGGCTGAAATCAAGCAACAGATCCACTTCCTTCAAACGACGTCGGGTCTCGCTCAGCAGGGATATGTTTTGCAGGATGACAGATGTCTGCCGGGCAATCTGATAATAGACCTGACGATCTTCATCGGTGAAGGGAGGCAACGGTTCGGGGCTGACCGCCATTATGGCTGCTACCGTTTTCTCTTGAACAGTAACTGGCAGACAGATAAAGGCCTTTGCATGTAAACCACTGAGCAAAGGTGTCTCACGCCAATCATCAGCTTCGTCTTCGCTCGCAGACAGGATAGTCTCGCCTGTCTGCAAACAAGCCCGCAATGGGTTGCGTTGACCGAACAACGTTTCCGGGCTTGTCGCCCGCGGAACACTTCCCAACACATGCAATAATCGCGGTCCCTCTGGACCTTCTTCAGCCACCAGCGCCACCGACATGCCAAGTTGGGTAAGCACTTCACGACCTAATGCAAGCAACGCGGAAGTCGCATCCAATTGGCGGCTGACAGATTCGGTAATCGCCAACCCTGCCCGGACTCGCTGCGCTCGCCGGTCCAGATTGTGTATAGAGATGGTTTGTTCCAGATCCTTACGGAGCAGCAACGGCAAATCGTTCTGGCTGACGCTGAGCAGGCGTTGCTGGCGTTGCAAGCCGGAAGAAAGCGTTTCCACACGATTGCGCAAATCACTGAAACGAGATGTATTGCTTATCACCAGAGAGGCTTGCGCTGCAAAAATCTCGATGGTATCAATCGTGGCCCGATCAGGGCGCAATCCATCTTTAGGTGCATCCAAACTGAGCAGCCCCAACGGGTTTCCCTGGGCATCATTCAGGGGCACAAGCAGGAAATCATCTGGGTTCCAGGCGTTTTCCGATTGTTTGACTTCATCAAGTTCCAACGTGACCATGTGGACATCGGCAGGAACAACCGGCGTTTTGTCCGCGGGGATAAAATATGAACTCCCAATGCGAAATTCCGATTTAAGCAATTGCTGGACACTTGCCAGAGGCTGCTTGCGTCCTAGGAGTTCGCTAAGCATTTCCTGCGAAAACCCAATACCTGTAACACGGCGCAGCAACTCGGTATCCGTTTCATATGTGCTGAAAAGCACAACCTGGAAAGGTGTTGACTCACTGATAGCATATCCAATGGAACGTAGCTGGTGTTCAACAGGTTGATCGAAATTAATTGCATAATTGATCTTCGTCAGGCTCGACATGGTCTCAGCGCGACGACGCAAAAGTTCAGCTCGCTGACGTTCCGCCTGATACTGGCTAGCAGTATTGAGAGCGATGGAGGCTTGCACTGCTAAGGTTTGTACCAAATCCACCGTTGAATCACCAAAGAATTCTTTCTGGCTGGCATGTAAGTAAATGACACCGGCCAGGTCTCCCCTCTTGTGGATAGGTACAAACAAAGCCGAACGCACATTTTCGTGTGGTGCTGGCAACTCATCTTGCTCAAAATCTCTGATGACAAGCGGTTCATCTGTATCGACAACGCGTGCCAGCATATGGTTGAGATTTTCATCACCCGGACAACCGATAGAAAACAAAATGTCCGGTTCTTCACCAGCGACCCAATGACTAAAAAGCAAAATTGTGCCGCACTCCGCACGCGTAGTGCGCAAACTTTCATCGTGAACAAGCTCCAATAACTTGTTCACATCCAACGAAGCATTCAACTCACGGCTGACGCGCATTACCGCAGTCAACTGGTCCACACGATTGCGTAAATTTTCATCCGTCTGGCTGACCAGACGAGCGCTTTCCAATGCGGAGGCGAGTTGCCCGGCAGCGGTTGTCACCACCTGTAAATCATAAGAGTTAAAGAATTCAGGCTTGCGACTTCCCAACATCATTTCGCCTAAACTTCGCTCGCGTACGACCAATGGGACAACCATGGCTGATTCCATGCGAAGAGTTGTGATAATGGGACGATAAACCGGCATCACCCGCCGGTCACTGCTCAGACGCCCAGAGATGTAAGACTTTTGACTACCGGATACAGTCGACCGATATTCCGAGTCAGCTACAAACATACGGGACAGTACGTCCGCCGCATCCTCCTCGACCCCATAGAGGCTTCTGTTATGGAGGCGCAATTCCCCGTTTTGTTCATCCAGCAAAAAGATCGCTGCCGAGTCAGCCTGGAAAAGATGCGCCAACTCACGAAGAGAATGTTCCAGCACCTCGCCCACCGAGGCAGCAGATGCTGAAAGGCTGGCAACCCTACGCAGCGCGTCCGACCGGTATGCGCGTTGTCTCGCTTGCTGCACCAATACCGCATTCTCGATAATGGCAGTAGCCTGGTTGGCAATAATATTTGTCAGGCGTAATTCTTCTTCAGAGAAAGGGATTACGCCCTGTTTATGATTCGATAATTGCAAAAACCCGATCAGACGCCTGCC
>JASFRG010000141.1:0-12849 GCA_050115035.1 Anaerolineales bacterium
TTGCATAAGGTTGCCTTCCGGGCCTGGTGTCAGATCACTCAAATACTCCTTTAACTGCCCAATTTCACGAGTGCAAAGCGGGCACTCGCGCACGTGTTGCGAAATGATTAACATTTGATTGGACGGCAGCATACGCAGGTGAAACTCTCCCAACTCATCCGTGGAGGGGCATGAAGCCCGGTACAATCGAGAGGTCAAAAGTTTCTGCTCGCGTTCCAGGGTTTTTGCCCTGTCACGGCAATGGTCACATTTTTGCAGGTGAAGCGTAGTTTCTTGGTCGGCTTCACCATCCAGAAAGGCCATGAGGAGCCTAACGTCGAGTTCAGGAGGGGAGATACAGGTCATCATTACCTTTCATAGACATGTTTTGACTTTCTATGTGTATAAACGTAGAAATCAACATTTTTTAATCATCCATCCCGAACAATCCGCGAAATTCAGAATCCCGGCGCAGGCGTGCGAAAATGTTTTGCTTGATCCGGTAGACTTCCTCTACATTTTCAAATGTACCCTTGTAATAATCACAAAGCTCGCGTGGTTTCAGCGCCAACACAAAGACTCCCTGCATGACCAGGCGTTCCTTTTCATCATTCAACCTCTCCTTAAGCTGAGTCCACAGGGTTTGATTACCGAGCTTGTCCAACACCTTCGACTCAGGCGCAGGGTCAGAGGACTTAATATCAATTTGTATATCTTCAAAGGAAATTTGTAGGCTGGCCTGGTCAGCCTTGCGGTTATAGTCTGTGATGACACTGTGAACACACATTTTCAGATAACTCAGCAATGCCTTAAGGTCTGAAAATTTGTCAAATTTTTCTGCTGTCAGGATACTTGAAATTTTGGCAAATGCGCCGGTAACGAAAAAT
The DNA here is from genome assembly GCA_050115035.1 of Anaerolineales bacterium. Taxonomy (GTDB): domain Bacteria; phylum Chloroflexota; class Anaerolineae; order Anaerolineales; family Villigracilaceae; genus JAABUE01. Next base: position 867 of record JASFRG010000141.1, read on the forward strand.
TGCTCTTCTTCCCCACTGGGTTTAAACCCTTGATGATGCCGCACCCAGCCAGTTACCAGTGACTGGTACTGGTTGAAAATTATTTCCCAGGCGTATTGGTCGTTTTCCCGGATCGCCCGCCGGAACAACTCAAAGCAATATCTGGTGTCATGGTCTCGATGTTGGAAAAAAAGTTCCGTTTCTTCAGCGCAAATACGGGCCAGATCGGTCAAGATAAGATTTGTCGTTTTGCTTTCACGGGACATTGGTATCCCCGGGATGTTGTTTGTATGGTACGTTACATCCCATATATAGTTATTCTACCTTAATATGAGTTAAATAGTACGATTTTTCCGAACAACTTGTTGATTTTGAATTCTCACGCGGCGTGCAGTACAATACGGCGAACTTCTGACTGCAAATCTTTCATCTTAACAAACGATATCGGAGAAAAAATATGAGCGCTGCTACCATTAAAGATCTTTCAAAACTCTGTATCCATACGATTACGACAAAACCCTGGTCCCTGGAAAAGGCCGTTGAAAAATATTCGGAGAAAGGTATTAAAGGAGTCTCCGTTTGGCGGCAGTGGCTGGATGAACATGGACCCGAAGCATCCGGCAAGAGACTCAAAGATGCCGGAATGGATGTCGTTTCCCTGGTGCGTGGTGGCTTTTTTCCAGGGGTGACGGTGGAAGAAAGACAAAAGGCGATCGATGATAATAAGAAAGCTCTCGACGAGGCGGCTGCGATTGGGGCGCCCTCAGTTGTATTGGTTTGTGGAGCAGTTCCGGGACAAGCCCTGAGCGAATCCCGCAAGCAGATCACAGATGGGATTGCCTCCGTTTTGGATCATGCAGCCAGCGTCAACGTCAAACTGTCCATCGAGCCCCTCCATCCGATGTATGCGGCTGCACGCTCGGCTGTTAATACGATGAGGCAGGCCAATGATATATGTGATACCCTGAAAAGCCCATTGGTGGGTGTCGCCGTGGATGTGTATCATGTTTGGTGGGATCCGGACCTTCGTCAGGAAATCGAGCGTTGCGGAAAAAGTGGGTACCTGTTCGCGTTCCATATCTGTGATTGGATGTCTCCGACCGTGGATATGTTGAATGACCGGGGTCTAATGGGAGAAGGTTGTATCAATATTCGGGAAATCCGCGGCTGGGTTGAAGATGCGGGGTTTGCCGGCTACAATGAAGTGGAAATTTTTTCTGATCGCTGGTGGCAAAAAGACCAGGACGAATTTCTGGATGCAATTGTGAACGGGTATTTGCAGCATTGTTGATCAAGACAAAACCAAAGACATACATAGAGGTGAAAATATGGACACACGAAAAATTGGCATTATTATGAACGGCGTTACGGGTCGGATGGGGACAAACCAGCATTTGATCCGCTCTATCTGCGCCATCCGGGATCAGGGTGGCGTTTCGGTAGAGGGGAGGCCAAGTATTATGCCAGAGCCTATTTTAGTTGGGCGTAACGAAGCTAAACTTCACAAGTTGGCTGAGGAGAACGAGATAGCCGAAATATCTACTGATTTGGAAGCCTGCTTAGCAAATGATAAATACGAAATCTACTTTGATGCGCTTACAACTGAACTAAGGGTGGATGGCGTTCGAAAGGCTATTGCTGCCGGAAAACATATTTACTGTGAAAAACCGATTGCTTCTGACCTTGAAACAGCTATAGCACTTTGGCATGAAGTGAAAGCTGCAGGATTAAAAAACGGCGTTGTTCAAGATAAACTCTGGCTGCCGGGCTTGGTTAAGTTAAAAAAACTGATCGATAGTGGATTTTTTGGACGTATTCTCTCAGTTCGAGGCGAATTTGGATATTGGGTATTTGAAGGGGAGGACGGTAAACTCCAGCGCCCATCCTGGAATTATCGAAAGGAAGATGGCGGTGGCTTGATCATTGATATGCTCTGCCACTGGCGTTATGTCATCGACAATACATTTGGGAATATAAAATCTGTCACGAACCTGGGTGCCACGCATATTCCCAAACGGTGGGATGAAAACAACAATCCCTATGAAAGCACTGCGGATGATTCTGCCTACACAACCATGGAATTGGAAAATGGCATCATCGTTCACATGAATTCATCCTGGTGTGTCCGCCCTCGCCGGGATGACCTGCTCACCCTGCAAGTGGATGGAACAGATGGTTCTGCCTACGCAGGTCTGAGAAAATGTTTTACACAGAAAAGAAGTGAAACTCCCTGGGTAGTCTGGAACCCAGACGTTGAGTCAGCCATTAATTACTTTGATAACTGGACCGAATACGAGCCTGATGCTGAGTACGATAATGCCTTTAAGATCCAATGGGAGCTTTTTCTCAAGCATGTCGTGTATGATGAACCTTTCCGCTGGTCGCTTCTGGAGGGAGCAAAGGGTGTTCAGCTGGCAGAAATGGCGATCGAATCCTGGGATAAACGGGCCTGGGTTGATTTACCTGATCTGGAATAGGGACCAGTCAATTTCATAACCACTGTGCTGTAGAGAAGATGGTGATGAAAATGGAAATAGTCGTCATTGACCCCGGGTACGATTCGTATGTATATGAAAAACGCCTGTTTGAAGAAAACGGTTTTGAGTTCAAAGTCTTTGATGGAGGACACCACGACCGTGAAGGCAAGATCGCTTTTGCTTCAAAGGCAGTGGGGGCATTGCTGCGGTGGACCCAGGTCGATGACACGTTTCTGGGAAAATTGCCAGAACTCAAAGCCATTGTGAGGTACGGTGTCGGCTACGAAAACTTCGATTTCGAAGCTACCAAACTTCACGGGGTCAGAGTGGCGAACGTTCAATCGTATGCGAACCAAGCCGTTTCGGACCATGCCCTGGCGTTGTTAATGAGCTGCTCACGGCGTTTATCTTTTCGACAACACACGCTCAAAGATAACTTTGGGAAACCACCCACTACTGATGTTATTGAATTGTCTAACAAGACTCTAGGCATCGTCGGCTTGGGACGGATCGGGGGAACATTCTGTCGGAAAGTGCAGCCTTTGTTCGAACGGGTTTTGGCGGTTGACCCTTACATCCCTCCAGAACGGATTGAATCGCTTGGTGCGAAAAAATGTGATTTGCAAACGCTCTTGCGCGAAAGTGACGCCATATCCGTCCATTGCAACTTAACCCCTGAAACACAGAATCTTTTTGATGAAAAGGCGTTTGCTATGATGGCAAGACGCCCGATTCTGGTGAATACGGCGCGAGGCCCGGTCGTCAATGCAGTGGCGTTGCTCGATGCGTTGTACAAAGATATTGTTCATAGTGCCGGACTGGATGTGTATCCAGAAGAGCCTCCCGGTGATGTACTGGAACCCTTGCTTTCCCATCCGCGTGTCATTGCTACCGGCCATTATGCCTGGTACTCCATCAAATCCAGCGAGGAACTCCAGAAACGAGCAGCCAATAATCTTCTCGCGTTGCTGCGAGGAGATGAAGTGGAAGACGAATTGCCAGAGAAAAAGAGATATTTGTAGGTAACAAGCAGGGGACAAACGCCAAATCTCGTTAATATCAGGAACTATCATATCTGGCGGGGCTCAATTGAATTCCGCCAGATGCTGTTATTAAGCACAAATCTCAATCTGAATCACAACAGGATGAATTATCCGCCTAGAATTCTTGACAAAGACTTTTGTGCTGTGATACTATAGTCTAGACGATAAAAACGAACGCTGTTCGATAATGTCGAACAACAATGTAAAGCAACCTTCCACACCTATGGAAAAACAACAGAAAATTATCGGCTCCGTCCAACGAGCAATGAATATTCTAGATTTGTTTGACCGGCGTACGCAAGAGTTGGGGATAACTGAAATCGCGCGGGCATTAGACTTGCCTAAAAGCACAATCGCTGGCCTTGTCTTCACTTTAGAGCATAACAACTATCTTGATCAAAATACTGTCACGCGTAAATATCGCTTGGGTTTCAAGTTGGCAGAGCGAGCGGGTGTCTTTTTAGACCAGTTCGATTTGCGTCGGGTTGCACTCCCGGTATTAGAGACGTTGCGAGATTCTTCGAACGAAAGTATCAACCTGGCAATTCGTGACCGGGAGTATGTGATTTACATCGAACGCATGCTCGGAGATAACATGCTGGGTATGCGTTCCGAGATCGGCAAACGTGAGTTGATCCATAGCACAGCCTTGGGGAAGGCCATTTTGGCCCAACTGCCTGTAGCAGAAGTCAAACAGTTTGTTGCCAGCTACGATTTTAAACCAGTCACACCGCGGACCATCACTGATCCCGCGGCGTTTTTAGAAGAATTGGCCGAAACGAAAGCGCGTGGTTTTTCCGTTGACAACCAGGAAAACGAACTGGGTGGGCGATGTGTCGCTGCGCCGATTCTCAATTATCTCGGAAAACCGGTGGCGGCTCTCAGTATGTCAGTCCCTATCCAGCGTTTTCCTGAAGAAAAATTGCCCGAGTTTGGCGAAATGGTCCGGCAGGCAGCACGAAAGATCTCTACGAAATTAGGTGCCAGCTTCCCTGAAGAGAATACATGATGATGAAATCAAAATTTGACGTAATTGTAGTTGGGGGAGGTGGCAGCGGTCTGGCCGCAGCTGTCAGCGCGGCTGAACATGGGGCCAGTGTGCTGCTATTAGAGAAATATGACCAACTTGGCGGCGCGACCGGTATCGCTGTTGGGTCGTTGACTGCCAATCGCACCCGGATTCAGGCCAGGGCGGAGATCACCGATGCGCTGGATGACCATGTACAGGATGTCAGTCTGTTTGCACCTCCTGAAATTGAAGCTCGCAACAACCCTGAAATGCGTCGCTGGTTCCTCGAGCATAGCGCCGACACATTACACTGGCTGATGGATATGGGTCTTAATTTTTACGGTCCCAATCCTGAGCCGCCCAATCAAGTGCCGCGCATGCATAATGTTGTTCCGGGCGCGAAAGCGTATATCACCGTATTGCAAGCACGCTTGACCAAACTGGGTGGGACTGTCTTGGCGGACGCCCCCGTCACGGATTTGATTCTTGATAGTGGACGCGTGACAGGAGTGGAGACGGATATTAAGGGCGAAAAACGCCTCTTTTCCGCGGACGTGGGGGTGGTTCTGGCCGCTGGAGATTATGCCAACTCCCCGGCTTTGATTTCCCGCTTCAAAGGGGAGCAATTCGCTCACATTGAAGGCGTCAACGAACGCGCTGCTGGGGATGGGCATTTGCTGGCCGAAAAGGCAGGCGCTCAACTGACCAACATGGATGTGACCTATGGCCCTGAACTGCGCTTTGTGCCAACTAAAGGTAAAACCTTCCAACAATTGCTGCCAACCCGGGGACCATTTGCAAAGCTGATGGGTATGCTTGTCCCCCTGATGCCACAGTTCCTGATGAGCATGATGATCAAACGCTTGCTGGTGACGTGGCAGCACCCCGAAAACGCCCTTTTCACGGAAGGGGCTATCCTCGTCAACCAGAATGGCGAACGTTTTTGCCAGGAAACAGAATCACCTCAAAGAGAAATCGAACTTGCCAAACAGTCCGGCAAGATCGGCTATATTTTGTTGGATCAAGGTCTAATTGAAAAATTCAGCCAGTGGCCCAACTTCATCTCCACAGCGCCTAAGATCGGGTATGCCTATGTGGCCGATTATCTCAAGTTGCGACCTGATGTAGCCGTGCAAGGCAGTTCCCTGGTTGAAGTTGCTGATAAACGGAATATCCCGATAGAACAATTGCAAAAATCAGCAGAAGAGGGCGGATTATCCAAGAGCCCCTGGGTTCTGCTGGGGCCGGCTAAGGCTTATTTCACGATCACAGAGGGTGGCGTGGTGATCAACAAAAAATTCATGGCTTTAGATTCCAAAGGTGATCCCATTCCCGGCTTATATGCTGTCGGCCAGAATGGACTGAGTGGTCAAATCTTGTGGGGCCACGGACTTCATATTGCCTGGGCCATGACCAGCGGACGCTTGGTTGGGAAACAATTAGCAGAGGAGCGAAAATGATTGCGGAGCCGAAATTATCTGTCTTGCGGCCAAAGCTCGGGCAGGCTTTTGAGTTTGCCCAGGCACAGGTCAGAAATTTGATTGAAAGCTATCCGGATGAATTCCCTATGTATACGCAGAACGGGAAATGGAGACATGAGGGAGAAGCCTGGACCAATTGGTGTGAAGGTTTCCTGGGCGGCATGATGTGGATCTTTCACACCCGTACCGGTGACCCTGACTGGCGCAAATCAGCGGAACATTATTCGCGCCTGATCGAGGAACGCAAACATGACCGCACAGTGCATGATCTGGGATTTCTCTTCTGGTCGACCTGGAAGCGCTGGTACGACCTGACCGGTGAGCAGACGCTTAACGAGACTGTCATCACCGCCGGAAAAACAATGGGGATGCGCTTCAAGGAAAAGGGCGGTTACTTGCGTTCCTTCGTCGCCGATGAATCGCTCTTCATCGATATTATGATGAACGTGGGGATTGTCTTTTATGCTGCTCTGGAAAGCGGCGATAACGAATTGCTCGAAAAAGCCCATAAACATTGTCAGACGACGCGGCGGTATCTGGTGCGCGGCGATGGAAGCACTTCCCACGATGGCATTTTTGATCTGGAAACGGGAGAATTCCTGCGCCAATCCACCCACCAGGGATGGCGCAGAGATTCTGCCTGGGCGCGCGGCCAGGCCTGGGCTTTATATGGCTTTGGTACGGCCTACCAACTGACTGGTGAGCGAAGTTATTTGCAAACTGCCCAAATGTGCGCAGATTTTTATCTTGAAAAGACTTCCTTCGAGGAAGATGCACCCTTTGGCCCCGGCATTCCGCCCAATGACTGGGACGGCCAGCAGGATAAAGTGGAAAGCTCGGCGGCAGCCATCACTGCCAGTGGTCTGCTCAATTTGGCGAAAATGGTACAGGACCCCGTACATGCTGCCCGTTACCGTCAGGATGCGCTCATTATCCTGGATACGCTGACCGGCCCGGAATATCTGGCGAATGAAACGCCGGGTTGGGAAGGTATTCTCAAACATGGCATCTACCATCTCAACAAAGGCCTGGGCGTGGATGAAAGTGTCATGTGGGGCGAGTATTTCTTTGTCGAAGCGTTGGACAAGGCACTGGCCTTAGAGGAGTAGAACATGTCAAAGGAGCAGGTTGCCATCGTTACCGGAAGCAGTCGTGGGATCGGACGTGGAATCGCGCTGTCATTAGCTGAACGCGGCTGGCGGATCGTCATTAATTTCCGCAGCAACAGTGACGCGGCAGAAGATACAAAACAGGCTGTCGAGGCGGCTGGAGGCGGGGCGCTGCTGGTCCGGGCCGATATGTCGAGCCAGGAGGATTTAAGTCAATTAGCAGATGCCACCCTGAAAGAATACGGGCGCATCGATTTATTGGTCAACAACGCCGGGGTCGGTCCCCGTCAGCGAGTGGATATGCTCCAGGTGGGGGAGGCCAGCTATGACGAAGTGATGGATATCAATCTTAAGGGTCCCTTCTTTTTAACCCAGCGTGTTGCCAACGAGATGATTGACTTGCAGAAAAAGGGCATTATTCAGGAACCGAAAATCATCAACATCAGCTCGATCAGCGCTTATACCAGCAGCCCGGCCCGGGCGGAGTATTGCATCAGCAAAGCCGGAATGAGCATGATGACCAAACTATGGGCTGACCGCCTGGCGGAGTATGGAATTAATGTCTATGAGATTCGGCCTGGCATCATCGCCACAGACCTGACATCCGTGGTCAAAGATAAATATGACCGCCTCATTCTCGACGAAGGGCTGACTCCGATAAAACGCTGGGGTCTTCCCGAAGATATTGGCAAAGCGGTTTTGGCGATTGCAGAAGATTTGTTCCCTTTTTCAACCGGTGAAGTGATCAATGTAGATGGCGGCTTCCATCTGCATCGTTTATAAAAATTTGGAGGGTATCCATGACACGTGTAGTTACTTTTGGCGAAATCATGCTGAGGCTGTCTCCACCCAATCAACTGCGTTTTTCCCAGGCACGCAGTTTTGATGTGATCTACGGTGGTGGCGAGTCGAATGTGACTGTCTCATTGGCGCATTTTGGCATTGACACGGAGTACGTGACTCGTCTGCCAAAAAATGATATTGGGAACGCCTGTGAAAATTATTTACGCCAGTTTGGGGTTGGGACGAAACATATTATCCGGGGTGGAGATCGCCTGGGGATCTATTTCCTGGAACATGGCGCTGTGAACCGCGGCAGTAAAGTCGTCTACGACCGAACAGGTTCGGCCTTGGCAGACATTAAACCGGGCATGATCGACTGGGAAGCTGTTTTCGCTGGTGCCGACTGGTTCCATTGGACAGGCATCACCCCGGCTATTTCCGAGGGCGCCGCGGATGTATGCCTGGAAGCGGTCAAAGCGGCGCGAGCCCAGGGCTTGACGGTATCTACAGATATGAACTATCGCGCCAAACTGTGGAAGTGGGGGAAGCGGCCTGGCGAAGTGATGGAAGAGCTGGTTGCGAATTGTGATGTGGCCATTGGCAACGAAGAGGATGCCGAGAAGGTGTTCGGCATTCATCCTCCGGATACCGATGTTACTTCGGGTGAGCTTGATGCCGAGAAATACCGCTATGTCTGTGAGAAGCTGTCCGAACGCTTCCCGCGCCTGAAGACGATTGCAATCACGCTGCGGGGCTCACTTTCAGCCAGTCACAATACGTGGAGTGCGGTGCTCTGGCATTCCGGGCAGCTCTATTTTGGCCCTAATTACGATATTACTCATATTGTCGACCGGGTCGGTGGCGGCGACAGTTTCATGGCTGGTTTGATCTATGGCCTGGTTACTTACAAGGAAGACAAACAATCCGCGCTGAACTTTGCTGTGGCAGCCTCAGCGCTCAAGCATACAATCTTTGGAGATTTCAACCTGGTGACGGTGCTGGAAGTAGAAAAGATCATGAAAGGTGATGTTTCCGGGCGCGTCAGCCGGTAATAACAAAGGAAAGTTGAGGGTAAACATGGCGAAATATAGTCGTTTGCGCGTGCTCAATACGATGATCGAAACTGGGCTGGTGCCGGTGTTCTACCATGCCGATGTTGACGTGGCCTCGAAGATCGTCGATGCATTGGCAGAAGCTGGGGTGCGGTGTTTCGAGTTTGTCAATCGCGGCGATCAGGCTCATCTGGTTTTTGGGGAGCTGATACGCCGCTTTGGGAAGGATGATAACGTCATACTGGGAGCAGGTTCGGTCGTCGATCCTGTTGCGGCAGGGCAATACATCCAGTTAGGAGCCAACTTTATCGTGGGCCCGGCCCTTAACCCGAAGGTTGCCAAAGTCTGTCATCGGCGCAAAGTGGCATATTCACCGGGTTGTGGCACGGTCAGTGAGATTTCGACGGCTGAAGAACTGGGCGTGGAAATTGTCAAGATCTTCCCTGGCAGTCAAATTGGCGGGCCGGGCTTTGTCAAGGCGGTGCGCGGTCCCATGCCCTGGACCTATCTGATGCCAACCGGCGGCGTTGCGCCGACGGAAGAAAACCTGCGTGGCTGGTTCGAGGCTGGGGTGGCTTGCGTGGGAATGGGCAGCAAACTGGTCCGCAAAGACCTGGTAGCAGCCGGGGATTTCAAAGCTATCCGCGATACTGCAGCAGAAACACTGGAAATCATTAGAAAACTTCGTTTGGAACATCCAATCTTTTACTAGGGCAAGGAGCATAGATGCCAAATTCGTACACACGTTTAGCCCGGTTTAAAGATGCTCAATCCTTCCGTGAATATACTGAGAGCCTGGGAATTGATCTTCCGTTCGATGAAATCCTACAAGTGGGCGACCAGGCGCCTTTGGCCCAGCCTTATTTACTGAAAAACGGTCGCCAGATTGGGAACCGGTTCTGCGTTCTACCGATGGAAGGCTGGGATGGCACCTCGGATGGCCTGCCAACCGAATTTACCAAACGGCGCTGGCTTAATTTCGGTCGCAGCGGAGCCAAGCTGATCTGGGGCGGTGAAGCCGTTGCCGTGCGCCATGATGGGCGCGCTAATCCCAACCAGTTGATGATTCAGGCTCACACGTTGCGTGGGCTGGAAGATCTGCGCACATCCTTGGTAGCTATTCACCAGGAGAAATTTGGCAGCACAGACGATTTATACATCGGGCTGCAATTGACCCATTCGGGACGGTTTGCACGTCCCAACGTAAAGACTCGGCTCGAACCTAAAATCCTTTACCATCATCCCTTGTTGGATAAGATTTTCGATGTTGATCCGGACTTGCCAGTTCTCACTGATGCCGAGATCGAAGACTTGATCGCGGAATATGTCCGTGCTGCGAAGCAAGCCAGCGAATTGGGCTTTGACTTTGTGGATATCAAGCATTGTCATGGCTACCTGGGACACGAGTTCCTCAGCGCTTTCTCACGACCCGGAAAGTACGGCGGCAGCTTTGAAAATCGTACTCGGTTTTTGCGGGAGATCGTAGCTGGGATCCGCAGCGTCGCTCCCAATTTGGAAGTTGGGGTGCGGGTTAGCTCCTTTGATTTCCCCCCGTTCCGTCCGGATGAAAACAATGTCGGTCAGCCCCAGGAGTATTTTGACGACCAGGGGCGATATCCCTTTGCATTTGGTGGTGACCCCGATAACCCGTTTGAAATCAAGCGCGATGAAATGTTTGCCCTGATGGAAATGTTGCAATCTCTGGATATTGAATTGGTCAACCTGTCCTGTGGGAGTCCATATTACAACCCGCATATCATACGTCCCGCTTATTTCCCGCCTTCAGATGGCTACTTGCCGCCGGAAGATCCCCTTGTAGGGGTTGCCCGTCAAGTAAATAATGCGGCAGCCATCAAGGGGAAATTCCCTGAAATGGCTGTTGTTGGGTCGGGATATAGTTACTTGCAGGAATGGCTGCCCAACGTCGGTCAGTATACAGTCCAGAATCAGAGGATCGATTTTGTTGGCGTAGGGCGCATGGTTTTGTCATATCCTGAAATGCCCGCTGATGTTTTGGCGGGCAATCCTCTTGCGCGTAAGAGAATTTGCCGCTCCTTTAGTGACTGCACTACTGCCCCCCGAAATGGACTCATCTCTGGCTGCTACCCTCTCGATGCATTCTATAAAGAACAGCCCGAAGCTGAGAAAGTAAAAGCGATCAAAGCAGAGGCCTGAGGAGAGTCCCTTTTGAAAATTGTAACTTTTGAAGAAGCGGTATCCTTGATCCAAGATGGTGATACGCTGCTGATTGGCGGTTCGGGCGGTGGACACGCAGTGCCGGAAAAGCTGATCGTCTCTCTTAAGGAACGTTACCTGAACAGCGGCGCACCAAAGAATCTGACTCTCGTTCACCCTGTAGGGATCGGCGATATGGATACCCAGGGAGTTGGTCACCTGGCATATCCTGACTTACTTAGGCGTATCGTAACTGGGGCCCTGGTCAATACCCCGGCAATACAGCGGATGGCTCAGGAAGACACCGTCGAGGCCTATACCCTGCCTCAGGGCGTCTTATCGCAGTTGACTCGGGCGATGGCAGCTGGCCGTCCGGGTTTGATTTCCCATGTTGGATTACATACGTTTGTGGACCCGCGTTACGGTGGTGGACGCCAGAGTCCTTCAGCCAAAGAAGACCTGGTTGAGGTGATCAAGTTGAATGACAAAGAATGGCTGTTTTACAAAACTTTCAAAGTCGATGTTGCCTTTTTGCGTGGCACCACTGCTGATGAAGATGGCAATATTTCCATGGAGCGGGAAGCGGTATTCGGAGAGATGCTTTCTATGGCACAGGCCACCTATATTGCCGGCGGAATTGTCATTGTTCAGGTGGCGCGGTTAGCTCAAAAGGGAGGGCTGGCTCCTAAAAATATCAAGATCCCGGGTATGCTGGTTGACCTGGTGGTAGTCGATCCCCATCAAATGCAGAGTTATACAACCCAATACAATCCATCGTTTGCCGGGGAACTGCGCGTACCGCTCGATGAAATTCCGCCTATCTCCTTTGACATTCGTAAGATCATTGCCAGGCGGGCAGCTATGGAACTGTTCCC
>JASFRG010000142.1:0-12802 GCA_050115035.1 Anaerolineales bacterium
CACGCGCCGCGTCTTGAGCGCCTACACCCTGTACGTGCGCGACCTGATGGGCGACAACGATCCAGCCAAAGCACGCCAGCTGTACAACGAAGCCGGGCCAGATAATCTCTCGCTCGAAGCCATTGGCTGGATCTGGCAGGTGCTGGCGGATGACCCCAACTCCGAACCCGAGCTGGAGTCAATCCGCCGCTACGTGGCCAACCGCGCTGTCGAGACCGCCGGGGCTGCCAACTTCACCACCACCTACGATGACCAGACCTATCTGATCCTGAGTTCGAACCGGCGAACCGACGCTGTTCTGCTGGATGCCATGATCGCCGACGACCCCGATTCTGATCTGATCCCCAAACTGGTCACCGGACTATTGGCACACCGCTCCAAAGGTCACTGGCGCAACACGCAGGAGAACGTCTTCGTTCTGCTGGCGCTGGACCGCTATTTCAACACCTACGAAGCCCAGACGCCCGATTTCGTGGCGCGCATCTGGCTGGGCGAGACTTATGCCGGCGAGCACGCCTTCGCAGGCCGCAGCACCGAACGCCACGAGACGACTGTCCCGATGAGTTATCTGGTTGACACTGAAGCCCCCGATATGCAGGATCTGATCATCCAGAAAGACGGCACCGGACGCCTGTACTACCGCCTGGGGTTGAAATACGCCCCCACCGACCTATGGCTGGACCCGCTCGATATGGGCTTCGTCGTCCAGCGCGAATACGAAGGCGTGGACGATCCCGAAGATGTCTACCGCGATGCCGAAGGCGTCTGGCACATCAAAGCCGGTGCGCGCGTGCGTGTGCGCCTGACGATGGTAGCCGACAACCGCCGCTATCACGTGGCGCTAGTCGATCCGCTGCCCGCCGGACTGGAGATCGTCAATCCCGCGCTGGCCGTCTCGCAAAGCATCCCGCAAGACCCCGAAAGCCCGGACTTCACTTATGGCTGGTGGTGGTGGCGCACCTGGTACGAGCACCAGAATATGCGCGACGAACGTGCCGAAGCCTTCACCTCCCTGCTGTGGGATGGCGTCTATAACTATACCTACATCGCCCACGCGACAACACCTGGCAAGTTCGTGGTCCCGCCTGCCAAGGCGGAAGAGATGTACTCGCCCGAGGTGTTCGGGAGAAGTGGCAGTGATTGGGTAATTGTGGAGTAGCTTAGAGCGGTCAGCTTTCAGCAATTAGTTGGGGGATGTTGTAAGAATTAAGGAGTCTCCGAGTAATGTGTGGAGACTCCTTTAGAACATCTAAAACCTTGTTTTATCCAGCAATGTTGGTCGAGTACTCCGAGTGATTTTCGAGGGGTGTATCGAGACCAAAAGGCATAAAAGCAATTAAACTTTGTGGTCTCGATACTCCGCTCACCTGCACTGCACCACACCTGCCCCGCTTAGCGGCGCGGTGCGGGGAACGCAGTGCGGTGCAAGTGTCGCGGTACTCGACCAACGTGTATATTTATTGTTACTCCCAAAAAATCTCCACCCAGTGCACCGGATGGTCCGTAGCCGAATCTGGCGGCAAGACATACACCGGGTCCCGAGCATTCAGGTGGGGTGAAAAGAATATGTGGTCGATGCGGTTGTCCCCGGACATATCCACCCCATCGGGACTGATCTCGAACGGGTAGACGCTGGTCCAGGCATTGGTATAGACGCTGTCGATCAACATGTAAGCTTCTTCGTAATCCCGCAGATTGTAGTCACCGAGTGCGATCACATTGGGCTTATCCCGTGAGCGTTCCAGCAGCGTTTCGGCAAATACCAGCATGGCTGTATCCGAGCCATCCGGGTGGACGTTGTAGATTGTGAAGACCCGGCCATCAACCTCGATCTCGGCGGCGGTGCTACCGACCTCGTCCTGGTCACTGTACGTGAAGACAGTGCGCTTGTTCTCAAGCGGATATTTCGAGAGCAGCGCCGTGCCATAAGTTCCCGTGACCGTCTTCGGTCCGAAGTAGGAATAGTAGCCCAGCTTCCCGGCGTAGTAGCGGGCATAGTCGTTGTTGTTAAGCGAGACGCGGGTCGAGTCCGATTCCTGCAAAGCCAGAATGTCGGGCGAAACCTGTTTGATGATCGCTAGCTGTCTTTCGTAAGAACGTTCACCAAAGACATCGTTAGCCTGTTGGACATTGTAGGTCATGACCAGCAAGGAGGATTTGTCCGCATCGAAACTTTTCACGCGTGTGGTCATTAGGACGCTGACAACTGTACCCAAGAACAGCAGACTCAACAATGCTCCCCACCCCCAATGAAATGATCTGGACAAATTCTCGCGCGCTTCGCCCGGGACCCGATGCCTGCTTCCGATTAAGAGCGTAACAATACCGGCCATCAGCAGATATGGCAGCCAGAACTTGTTCCGAAACCAGGGACTGACCGGCTCGACATAGCCCCACACATTGGTGAAGATGTGCATGAAAACCAATAAGACCAGCGCCAGACTCCCCAGCAGCATACCCAGAACCAGGGTGCGCGGTGATGGATTTGCATCCCGAACCCGATTGAAGAAAATCCCCATATCCACGAAGATGGCCGGGAAGAGCAACAACATCAGCACGAGGGGGATTTGCTGCACCAACGTCGGCACACCGACAACAAACTCCGGCGACTCTGGGGTCGGTGGAAAAGGTACGCGGTGCGCTAATAACGTTCCAGTCAGGGCAAGCGCAAAAGCCAGGTTCCAGAGTAAAAGCCAATTACCAGACAACTTCTCGGTCAGGCGCGGGTTTGCAAATGCAAGCACCCCCCAGATTGTCGAAAACAGACTGACAGCAATTACGATCATGGGATAGTTCCCTTCCGTCCAGCGCGCGATGACTGCCGGAGCGGAGAAGGCAAAGTAGACCATGGATAAGACCAGGAAAATACCCAAGATCGCTGGCACCCCAACACTCTTTGTTTGTCGTCCGTCCGGTTCACTCCCCCATTCCAACTGGGTAAGCAAATATCCAAATACAAGCCCCAACCCCCACCCAACCCAGGAACCGCCTGGAGTCAGTGAGTAGTCAAGGCTGTAGTTCAATGTGCGCAGAAAGACGGAGAGAAGGATTGCAAGCGCCAGCCCGGCGGAAATCCATAGTCCTGTTTGCGCCCGAGCGCCATCCTTTGGCCGGGAGGTTATCAGGAATACGAACAGGATCAGCGCGGCGCCAGTTCCAATCCCGGAAGCCAGCATGCGACCCAGGGTACTCAGGTATGGGGTCAGGCCTCGGGACAGGAAAAGAACCACAAACGCCCCCCAGGCCCACCGGTCCGGATTTTTGATGCGGAATGGGATCAGCAAAACAGGCGCAAAGAAAAAAAGCACGCCCAGCGCCTTTTCGTCCAATGCTGAGTTCATCAAATCCAGAATATAGATCGATTCAACCAGCGTCCCTGCCATCTGGATGAAAAAGAGAAAGAAGATGCCGAATGCAATTGTAAGAAAATAAGTTTTTTTCATTTTTCTCTCCAAGGACTCAAAACGATATTGCTAATCTCCAATCGGTGAACCTACTATACAATAAAACAGCACTTGCTCAAAGCAGGTTCTCGGATGCGTGACACATCACTACGGATGTCATGACAATGCACGCTTGAATATCCCGGTAAAATCAGTACCATAAATTCATGCCTGCACCAACCTTCCTAGCAGAGATTCTGAGAAAAGTAAAAAGTGAGCAATGAGATGAAAAAAGTTCTTCTCGTGACTGATGGCATCTTTCATCCGCCGTTCCTGGCAAGAAAGGCTTTGCATGAAACGCTGGCAGAGCTGGATGATTTTGAATTCCAACATGTTCGTTCCATGGAAAATCTGCCTCATACTCTCAAAGACTTTTCAGCAATGGTGATTTACCTCCACCATAAAAAAATCTCTGAGGGGGCACTGACAACGTTAGATGATTTCGTCTTCAACGGTGGAGGGATTCTGGGAGTCCACACCGCCACAGCCGCCTACAAAGAGCAATTGCATTATTTCGAAATCCTTGGCGGACGCTTCATCGGTCATGGCCCTGTGGCTTCATTTGAAGTGAAGCCCTTCCCTGACAGCGAGATTTTTACTGACATTCCCTCTTTTTCTGTCAAGGATGAGCTTTACATTCACGACCTGCAGCCAGGGATTACAGCACATTTCACTGCTGTGCATGAAGGACAAGAAATTCCTGTTGTATGGACGTATCACTATGGCCAGGGACGGGTCTGTTATGCGGTACCCGGTCATCGCACAGAGACGATGCGGAATGAAACTTATCAGAAAATCTTACAACGCGGACTAGCCTGGGTGTGTGGAGATTGATCCGCTAATTTACGCCAATAAAATCCTTTAGCGGAGATTGGCGTAAATTAGCGAGGATTAGCGGATAAGGAATCGATATGGCAATACTCAATCTTGGAATCGTCGGCTGCGGGGACATTGCTGGTTATACTGCTTTGATCAGCAAACTCGTGTCGCAGGTACGGCTGTCCGCTTGCTGTGACGTCAACACCGAACGCGTGAATACTTTTGCCAAACGTCACCGCATCCATCAGACTTACACTGATTACGCCGAGATGTTGGGAAAAGCCGATCTAGATGCCGTTTACCTGGCTATACCGCACGACCTACATTACGACATGATCCTGTCCGCTGTGGATGTGGGAAAACCCGTCTTTGTGGAGAAACCCCTCACCCGGACATTGTCAGAGGGAATAAAGCTGGTCGAAACGGTAACAAATCAAAAAGTCGGCGTGAACTATCAGTATCGCTACGATAGCGGATGCTATGCCCTGGGGCGGGCAGTCCAGGTCGGGGCGCTAGGACATATCCATTCCATCCGTATCAATATCCCCTGGCATCGCACGCAGTCTTATTTTGATGGAGCACCCTGGCACAAGACCATCACCCAGGCTGGCGGCGGGACGCTCATCACGCAGGGCAGTCACTTCTTGGACGTGGCGCTGTGGGCACTGGGCGAGCAGCCTGTTTCGGCGATGGGATACACGTCCAGCCCTGGCTTTGACTTGGAAGTGGACACGTTGGCGCACGGCATCGTCGAGACGGAGGGCGGAACGTTGATCAATATCACATCCTCGATGGTGGCGGCAAGTGAACAGTCGGTAACAATCGAAGTCTACGGTGAACGGGGTACAGCGCTGTATCGCGATTTGCCGCTTCCGAGAGTGAAATTTATTGGCGTGAAGGTCCGTAAAGAACGCCCACCAGATTTGGGCCTGCATGCCTTGCAGCGCAGTTTGGCGGGTTTCGCCAAGTGGGTGCTGAACGACAAGCCCTACCTTACCCCCGCCCGCGAAACTCTACCTGTGCTGGCTACCGTCGATGGGATTTATCGCTCGGCTAAAACGGGTAAACGGGAATGCATCGAGATCTAACCGCAAAGCTCGCAATCCTTGCACCGCCCGCAAGGGCAGGTGAGTACACCAAGTTTTAAATTCTTTGCGCCATTAGCGATCTATGCGGTTCAAAAATTGAGGAGAGAACATGGATGCAAAATCTGAAAAACTAACCACATGGCAAAAGCTCGGTTATGGCCTGGGCGACATCTACGGCGGCGGCTCGGGCGTGGTGATCAGCTTTTACTACCTGATTTTCCTGACCGACGTGGTGCGCATCACGCCCGCCCTGGCCGGAACGGTCATCCTGATCAGCAAAATCTATGATTCGATCACCGACCCCTTCGAGGGTATTCTGGCCGACCGCACCCGTACCAAATTAGGACGCCGCCGCCCGTACCTACTGGCCGGCATCCCCCTGGTGTTCCTTTCGTTTTTCGCATTGTTCTATCCCTATAGCATGGAATCGGAGATAACTCGCTTCCTCTCCGTGGTGCTCAGTTACCTGTTTTTCTCAACCGTGGTCTCAATTGTGATGCTCAATTACAACGCCTTGCATTCAGAGATCACACTCGACTATCACGAACGTTCCTCGCTTTCTTCCGTCCGCATTTTCTTCTCCACAGCAGCTTCCATCGTAGCTGCGCTAGTTCCGCTCGAGATTGTCAAGATCTTTCCCGACGTGCGTGAAGGCTACATCGTCATGGGATTGGCTTTCGGTGCCTTCTTCGCCTTGCCTTTCATCGCCACCGTTTCCGCGGTCAAAGAGCGACCCGAATTCCAGCGTCCGCCAGAACCCCTCAATTGGCGTAAGGCTTTTATCGAGCCGTTCAAAAATCGCACCTTCGTTTATACGCTGGCGATGTACCTGTTTGCCTTCGTGGCCATTGACACGGTCAGCACTATCGTGGCCTATTTCGTCAAATATTATCTCCAGCGCAGCAGCGAGGTCAGCTACGTCAACGGTACGCTGCTCATCGCGCAGGTCGTTTCGCTGCCTTTCTATGTGGCGCTCAGCAAACGTACCAGCAAGAGCAAAGGCTACATCCTCGGCCTGGCGATCTGGGTCGTTGCTATGATCTTCAGTTTCCTGCTCAGCCCAGGCGCAGCGCCTTTCTGGGTCTACGTTTTCGCCATCGTGGTGGGCATTGGTACGGGCGGCATCGTGGTCATGATTTACGCCATCTTCCCCGACATCCCCGATGTGGACGAACTCGCCAGCGGCGAACGTCGTGAAGGCATCTATGCGGCCCTGGTAACCTTCATCCGCAAGTTCAGCTCGGCGCTGGCTATCTTTGCCGTCTCGAACGCTATCGGTATGGCCGGTTACGTTCCACCTGTAAAGCAAACTATTGACGACGTCACCAGGCTCATCGAGCAACCCCAAACCGATACCTTCCTGCTTGTCCTGCGCCTGACCTTCATGCTGCTGCCTATTGTCCTGCTGGCTTTTGCGCTGTATTTCGCCGCCCGCTTCCCACTCACGCCCGAGCTCCACCTACGGCTGAACGCCTTCCTCGCCAAAAAACGTGCTAACGAGCCGGTGGACGAATCCGAACAGCAGGAACTCACCAAAGTTCTCATCGGCTAAACTACTCTCTAATCACTTCTCTCTATTCTCTGAATATGACCGTTCACGCATCTCCCGACTACGCCATTCACCCCCAAGGGGACCCTCCGCCCGATTACCCCACCACGCCGCATCCGGACTCCTTTCAACCTGCTCCAAATGAATCAACATACGACCAGCGCCGATCAGACTACATCGCCCACGTCTTGAAGAATCCCGCGCCGCAGAACACCAAACCCGTTTGGTACGAACTGGTCCGTATGGCTGGCGGTGGGCGTCCACATGAAGGCATTATTTTCTCATCGCTCGATTTTATCGATGCCAGAAAAGATTGCTCAGACTTCGTATTACACGGTATCCTGCGGCTTTTGTATCAAGAGACTAGAGAACAGAGACCGGAGACCAGTCAACCAATCCCCAATCCTCTAGCCTCCGAGTCTCTGCTTTCCCATGCAAAGCAAACTGTCTTGAACTTCAAGTATTTTCCAAATGAATCCGGCATCGACTCTCTCTGCACATGGACCGAAAACCACTACATCTTGTTTACCTCCGCTGCCTACCTAGCAGGTCAACTTTACCCAGATGAAGTTTTTGCCAACTCAGGCGAAAGCGGCAAACAAAAAGTTGAACTCAACCGGAAACGCATCCTGCTTTGGCTGGACCTGCGCTTCCGCACGGGATTCAGCGAATGGCTCTCGCATGTTTACTACGACGAAGATCTGACCGCGCTACTTTCTCTTTATGACTTCGCCCAGGATGACGAAATCCGCCGCAAAGCAAAGATGGTCATCGACCTGCTGCTGCTCGACATGGCGCTCAACTCATTCAAAGGCGTCTTCGGCTCCACCCACGGACGGGCGTACGAAAACACCAAGAAGTGGGCTTCCAACGAAGGCACCACTGACACGATGAAACTCCTCTTCGGAATGGGTATCTACTCTGCATTCGATAACATGTCCGCGCCTGCCTTTGCGTTGAGTGGATATCGCGTACCGAAGGTGATTGAAAACATTGCCACCCAGCCCCCCTCCGGCTCCCCCCATTTTCTGCGAAAATGGGGGGAGAGACAGAGGGGGGTCGAGAACCGCCAACGCATTGGCATAAAACTCGCCGAAATGGAAAAATGGGGCCTGCATCCTGACAACTTCGAAGACGGGATGCTTTATCTCACCCTGGAAGCCTACCTGCATCCCCGCACCATTGCCAACACTCTCGAAATGTTCAATACCTGCAATTGGTGGGAAAACTCGTTCCTGGACGATTTCAAACCCTACCGTGGTCTGCTGAGCACTCTGAATGCTGTAGGGGGGCTACCGCTGCTGGCTCGTTTACTCGAGTGGGATGTCTGCCGCAATACCCGGGAAGAAGTCAATATTTACACCTACAAAACACCCGACTATATGCTATCCACTGCACAAGATTACCGCAAAGGTTACGGCGGCGACCAACAACACATCTGGCAGGCTACGCTCAGGCCTGATGCGGTCTGTTTCACCACGCATCCTGCCAAGATCGAAGGTGTGACGCCCAATTATTGGGCTGGCTCTGGTCTGTTACCAAGGGCGGCCCAATACAAAAACCTGACGATTGCGATTTACAACATAAAAAAGATTCCAGCTTTATATGTGCCTATCCGTCATTTCTTCACGCACGCCTGGCTGCCAAAAGATAAATTCGATGAAGTTATCGAGAGAGATGGTTGGATTTTCGCTTGTAAAGATAATGGCTATCTGGCGCTGCATTCACAAAACCCCTATTTCTGGAACACAAAAGATTTGAACCATAAATATTTCGCATTTCGTCGGAACGAAGAAGACTTCGACAGGGAAATCGTTGTTCCGGGTAAACAGAACATTTGGCTTTGCCAACTCGGCCGTAAAGACGACGATGGCTCTTTCGAGGGTTTCATCGACGCCATCAGTTCAGCGGAATTAACCTTCAGCGGGCTGAATGTTGAATATCGGTCACCAGGCAATGGCGTAGTCCGATTCGGGTGGAAAGGAGCCTTCACAGTAGATAATGTCGAGATCCAGTTGCACGACTATCCCCGCTACGACAATCCTTATGTTCAGGCTGAATTCGATCCAAGCGAGATCAAGGTGACGGCTGGTGACCATGAACTCTATTTGAATTGGAAAACGGGAGAACGGACAACGATATGAAACACGCACAAATCACTCCCGGCTTCTGGCACGATCGCCTGACCGCCAACGCAACCGCTGCTATCTTTCATCAATGGAAGCAGTTGGAGGCCTCTGGTTGTATCGAAAATTTTCGTATTGCCGCTGGAGATGTGGATGGTTTTCGTGAAGGCTGGTTCTTTGCCGATTCGGACGCTTACAAATGGCTGGATGCTGCCTCTCGGATCTACGCTTCAACGCCGAGCACTTCGACAGGCTCAGCACACCGCCCTACGCTTGTCTCCCTTATGGACGATTTCATCGCCCTTCTCACGCGTACCCAGGAACCCGACGGCTATCTCTACACCTACAATCAGATACACTTCCCCGGCACGCGCTGGGTTAACTTGCAAATCGAACATGAACTATATTGTCACGGTCATCTGATCGAAGCCGGGGTCTCGCATTACGAAGCGACAAGGTGCTCAGACCTGCTCGACATCGCTCGCCGCGCTGCTGACCGTATTATCTTTGATTTCATGGATAAAGTCTCTGAGCACACCCCCGGGCATCAGGAGATAGAGATCGCATTATTGCGACTGCATCAGGTTGTTGAGGGCGATACCGCTTACCTTGCTATGGCACGCCAGTTCATCGAGCAGCGCGGACATGAACCGCTTTTCGCCCTATCGATCCTGAAACAAAATGGCAGCGTGGAGACACGCCAGAAAATCGTTGAGCAGAAAAAACAAGATTATCTTGCCATTCATCCTGATTTTGAACCTTTTCAGGTACCACCCGATAACGAAGCCAAAAAGCCCTGGAACGCTGCCTTGCGTTGGAACATCAGTGCCCTGACCGGCAAATACTTTCAACAACATGCACCTGTACGCAAACAAACTGTTCCGGTCGGGCACTCCGTCCGTTTTGCCTACTTGGAAACAGCTATAGCCTTGTTGGCTCGAGAAAGCGGAGATAAAACTCTAATACCTGCGCTTGAGCAAGCCTGGGAACGTATGGTCACGCGCCGCATGTACGTTACCGGCGGGATCGGTTCCCTACCCGCGCTTGAAGGCTTTGGTAACGATTACGAACTTGATCCCGAATACGCTTACGCTGAAACCTGTGCCGCCCTGGCCAGCCTGTTCTGGAACTGGGAGATGGTCCAATTGACCGGCGAGGCCAAATACAGCGATCTGTTCGAATGGCAACTCTACAATGCGGCTACAGTCGGGATGGGGGTAGACGGCACCACCTATTTCTATAACAATCCACTCACTTGTCGTGGCGGCGTAACACGCAGATCCTGGTACGCTGTGCCCTGTTGTCCATCCAATCTCTCGCGAACTTTTGCAGACCTGGGTAAATATATATACTCGTTTAAAGAAGACAATCTATGGATACACCAATATATCAGCAGTGAGACCGCGATCGATGTAGGTTTCCCTGTAAGAATTAAAATCGAATCTGGACTTCCTTGGAATGGAAAAGTGCTCATTCATGTTAACCCGACAGAAAAATGTAGATTCAACCTTCATCTGCGCATTCCATCCTGGGATCAGGCAGCCATGATTCAAATGCATAAGCCCATCCAGGATCAAATGGTAAAAAATTCAGAAGAACATTTTGCTCATGCAATTAACTCAAGTGGATTGATGGTAACTGTTCCATACTATAAGCAAGAAACTGCTTCCGGGTACGATCCACGCCTTAGTTGGTTTCAATCTATACAGCGCACCTGGTCGCCCGGCGATATTCTGGAATTCAATTTTGATATG
This sequence comes from Anaerolineales bacterium, assembly GCA_050115035.1. Taxonomy (GTDB): domain Bacteria; phylum Chloroflexota; class Anaerolineae; order Anaerolineales; family Villigracilaceae; genus JAABUE01. The sequence goes on from JASFRG010000142.1 coordinate 10,780, forward strand.
AAGATAAGACTCCGTCATGCCCATCCTAAAGTTAAAAACCATCAGGATAAGGTTGCAATTACATGTGGTCCGCTGGTCTACTGCCTGGAAAGCATTGATAATCCTGATGTAGATATTTTCGAGGCTAAACTCAATCCATCTACGTTGGCCAAAACTTTCGACCCCGATTCGCTAGGCGGGGCAGTGAAAATCACAGCCAAAACAATGGATGGCAAACCACTTACTTTCATCCCATATCAATTATGGGGAAATCGAGGATCATCGCAAATGAACGTATGGGTGAATATTTGAAAACCAATAAAACGAAACTCCCTCATAAAGAGGGAGTATTTTGTCGGGGCGCGGATTTGAACCGCGGACCTTACGGACCCGAACTATATCGGGGTTTTTGGCTACTTAAGGGTGCATGGATGCGGATCAAGCAAATCCATGCACCCCTTTTTGAGCAATAATGTGGGGATATAATATCACAAATAAACAATGTCTCATAGTCAATTTGATTCTCCAAGCTATGCCACTGATGGCTTCACTTCATTCAAACGATTTCGCTTGGTCAAAAAGTAATGAGTGGAGATTATGGAACTGCTGATCGCCGTTTGTTTCCTAATATTTCTTCTTCTGATCATACTCGTTTTTTTATGGAAATATTTGTTTTACCGAGATGCTTTTATCACCTCAGCTGATTCTGTGAATCTGAAAATAGGGGATATTCAGGGCATATCTTTTCTCATAGAAAATAACATTCCTTATCCAGCGGGGATTCAATCTACAAACAGATTTCTCATGTCTCTCGATGGCAGTTGGGATTTCCACATCGATGATAATCCCGAGGTGCGTCAGGTAACTGTCCCATCATGTTTCAACACCGCTGACAGCCCTCTGCGTGATTACCAGGGAAGGGTATGGTATGAAAGAGATTTTGTCATGCCAGCCTTTGAGAGGGGAAGCCTCATCCGTCTGGTATTCCGGGGCAGTTTTTATCGAAGCGAGGTCTGGCTGGATGGCCAACAAATTGGCAATCACGAGGGCGGTTATCTCCCGTTTTACTTTGACATCACGGAGAATGTTGCGCCCGGAAAAATACATCAGCTTAAAGTGAGTGTCAATAACCGCATTGACGCATCAAGTCTGCCACCTTATCTGTTCCAGGGGCATAATCTTGGCTGGCATCCATTTGGGGGGTTGCATCGCAGTGTCCAAATAGAAATTTGTCCGCCACAATATTGTTTCAAATTGCGTGCGGATGCAAATCTCGATCAGGCGGAAGGCATTTTGCAGGTCTCAGTCTTGTTTTACCGCTACAAAGAAGATTCGCCTACGCTTCAGACCGCAACCTTGAGCCTGCTAACCGACGATGGACATCCTCTTTCTGAAACAGATGTACCCATCCGCTGGGACAGTGACGGACAGTACGGCGCCGTTACCCACACCTTTATTGTTCCGTCTCCAGTTAAATGGCAGCCAACCACACCGTATCTTTATCGCCTCGTACTCCAGACCCGGTACGAACGCTGTGAAACCACTTTTGGTTTTCGAAGTATTCAAGCCAAAGATGGAAAACTTCTACTTAATAGTAAGCCACTGATTCTGAAAGGTATCTGCCGACATATGGAGGATCGGGAAATGGGGCTGGCTCAGCACCCGGACTCGATAAAAAACGAACTGGAGGCTATCCAAACCCTGAACGCTGATTTTGTTCGTTTAGCCCACTATCCCCATTCGACTGAAACACTCGATTTGTGTGACCGGCTCGGTTTATGCGCCTGGGTGGAGATTCCCCTCTATCAGGCTGGACTGGGTATCATTCGGTATTTGTTCGATAAGACAAAACGAGATACCGGTAAAACATTGCGCGGTTTGCCCAGTGTCCTTCGGTCTACGAATGCGCTCGAAAATCCTATTTTACTGGGCAAAGCCAGGGATGAGTTGCTCAAGATGATCGAACGAGACAGCAACCATCCATCGGTGTTGTTCTGGGGTTTGGGCAATGAGTGCTGGACAATGCATCCTTCTGGGGCGAAGG
>JASFRG010000143.1:0-12784 GCA_050115035.1 Anaerolineales bacterium
TGCCAGCAACAGGTGACCCATCCCATAAACTAAGAGTCATTCTGTTTGCAACAAAAGCGCCCGGCCGTTTGCCGGGCCACCAATTGAGACTTTCAAAACCAGATTAATTTTGCTCTTTTCAGAGCAACACGAGAGTATACCACGTATTTATAAAAATGACGGGTCGGAATCAAGAGAATCTGAACACTGGGGGGAGTACCTCTCAATGAAAACAGACCGCGATATGCGCGGACTGTTTTCATTCAAGAGGAGAAGAAACGTACTGACTATTTACTGAGGCGGCAGAAGCACCGCGTCGATCACATGGATGACACCATTGGAAGCTTCGATGTCGGTGATGATGACTTGAACATCTTCGTTCAGGTACACGTTGCCCATATCAATCTTGATGTTGATAGACTGACCTTCAAGGGCGGTCTCAGCGGACTGCCCATCCAAGCCAACCACGTCAGCGGCCATGACTTTGGCAGGTACCACGTGGTAAAGCAGGATGTCGGTCAGCGCCGGGATGTCGGCTAACAACGCATCTACAGTGCCCTCGGGCAGCGCGGCAAACGCCTCATCAGTAGGAGCGAAGACCGTGAAGGGACCTTCACTCTTGAGAGTGTCGACCAGGTCAGCGGCCTGAACTGCGGCTACCAGGGTGGTGAAGCGGCCATCGTCCACAGCAATGTCTACGATATCGCGCGATTCAGGCAGGATCACGGAGTCGATCACGTGAATGACACCATTGGAGGCCTCAATGTCAGTAATGATCACCTCTGCGCCATCAATCATGACCTTGCCATCTTCCACTGCGATGTCAACATACTGACCGTTCAGCGTCATTGCCTGGTTCAGTTCGACCACGTCAGCCGCCATGACCTTACCTTCCACCAAGTGATAGAGCAGGATGTCAGTCAGGGTTGGGATGTCAGCCAACAGGGCGTCGATTGTGCCTTCGGGCAACGCAGCGAATGCATCATCAGTGGGGGCAAAGACCGTGAAGGGACCTTCACCCTTTAGCGCATCCACCAGGCCGGCGGCTTCAACAGCGGCTACGAGAGTAGTGAAGCGGCCATCTTCCACAGCAATGTCTACGATATCACGTGACTCGGGCAGGATCACGGAGTCAATCACATGGATAACACCATTAGAAGCTTCAATGTCCGTAATGATAACTTCGGCGTTATCGATCATGACATTGTCGCCTTCAGCAGAGATGTCAACGAACTGACCCTGCAATGTCTTGGCTTTGCTCAGTTCTATCACATCAGAGGCCGTTACCGCGCCTTCAAGCACATGGTAGAGCAGGATATCTGTAAGGGCAGGGATGTCGGCTAAGAGCGCATCCACGGTGCCTTCGGGCAGACCAGCAAAAGCCTCATCGGTGGGGGCAAAGACGGTGAAGGAACCCTCGCCGCTCAAAGTTTCATCCAGGCCAGCGGCTTTAACAGCGCTTACGAGTGTGGTGAAGCGACCATCCTCTACAGCAATGTCAACGATCGATTGGGGCATCTCTGGCTCTTCTGTGGGAAGGGCAGTGGGCTCCGGCATGGGAGTAGGTTCTGGCTCTGGAGCCGGTTCAGGGGTTGCCTGGGGACCGCAAGCGGTGAGTACCAGGGCAGCAAGAAGGACAATTACGAACGCGAGCTTGGTTTTCATTTCTCTACACTCCTTAATTTGTATATGTTTTGTCTATGTTTTGTCTTGATTATGGATATATTTTACACGTTTTGTCCACATTGTCAATAGTTTTGTCCAGCTCTTATCAAACTCTCATATTCTCCGATTTTGAACTTACACCCCAGCCCCTTCCCAAAAATAGTCAGAAAAACTGGATTTACGCTACTCTTTTTTTGAACTCCCCCAATTCATTGTGCAAGCCTCACAAAAAGGAAGTATTCGCGTTATTGAGGTGAATGTTGAAGCCAGTTTTGAAGCCTGGACTGCTATAAAGTAATATGGGAAAAAATCTTCTTTTCCAGTATCGCATCTATCTAAACTGGGAATCTAATTTTTAAAGCACTCCAACAGAGCAAAACTGGGAAATTATGCAATGAGCAGCAAGCCGGTGAGCAATGTCTTACAATATTAACTATAATAAAGAGCAAGATTACATCGTCGTCACAGTCGAGGGTGAATTTACATTGTCGACGATAAAAGTACTGGCCGCTGATGTAGCGAACTTCGTTGACCGCTACAATTGCAATCACATCTTGAACGATTTGCGGCATGCCAGGTTGACTGAGGAGACCATTGACATTTACAACATGCCCAAAAACGCCAGACAGTTTGGCGCTGGATCTTATCTCAGGCGGGCACTGGTTGTCATTGAACTCACTTCAAACTTCCGTTTTCTCGAAACGGTCTTTATCAATCAAGGTCATATCGTAAAGCTGTTCACAAAGATGGAGGATGCGTTGCATTGGCTGCTGAACAAGGAGAAGAGCATCTAAGATGAACCCGGTGATCGAAACGTTGCTCAAGCGTAAATCCGTGCGCGCCTTTGAAAAGCGCGCAATCGAACCAGACGAAAAAGCTGCCATTCTGAAAGCGACCCTGCGCGCCCCTACCGCGGGGAACATGATGTTGTATTCCATCATCGACGTGACCGACCAGTCTATCAAGGACAGATTAGCCGTCACCTGTGACAACCAACCTTTCATCGCCCGCGCCCCGATGGTATGGATTTTCCTGGCGGACTACCAGCGCTGGTACGATTACTTCCTCGCTTCAGACGTGGAAAAGGTCTGCCAGCAAAAAAACCAGCAGATGCGGGCACCCCAGGAGGGCGACCTGTTCATCGCCTGCTGCGACGCCCTGATCGCTGCCCAGAATGCAGTTATCGCCGCCGAATCGTTTGGGATTGGATCCTGTTATATTGGCGACGTTATCGAGCAATATGAAGAGCACAAAAAGTTGTTGAATTTACCTCAATACGTTTTTCCGATATGCATGCTGGTCTTCGGCTATCCCACCCAACAGCAAAAGGACCGTCAGATAACCTCCCGCTTCGACGAGAAATTCATCCTATTCGAGAATGGTTACCGCCAACTGAAGCCAGTCGAATTCGATGAGATGTTCGCCGAACGCGAGGCTAACATTCCAAAGGGTAAGGCCATGCAGGGCATCGACAACTTCGGGCAGGCTACCTACCTGCGCAAGTTTGGTTCAGATTTCTCGCTCGAGATGAGCCGTTCAGCGCGCGAGTGGTTGAAAGGATGGGGTAAAGAATAAGTCATGATTTTGTAAAATAAAAAATATCAAGTATGATTGCCCGCACAGGCTGCGGGCAATTTTTGCTCTAAAAATATGTAAGCCGGATTGACAATCCGACTTACGCTCGTCTTGCAATTGGAGAAATCATGAAAGTACATGTCACCGTTCCGGCTACCACCGCCAATCTGGGTCCCGGCTTTGACGCGTTGGGGCTGGCCCTAAACTTATGGAACGAAGCCGATTTCCTCGCCACCGACGATAACCGCATCACCCTGACCGTCAGCGGCGAGGGCGAGAGGAAGCTGCCCCTCAATGCCGACAACGCCATCGCCGAAGCCGCGCTGCAAATCTACGATCTGACCGGGCAACACTGCACAGGTCTGCACATCGACTGTCTCAACCGCGTGCCCCTCGGCTCCGGGATGGGTTCCAGTTCCGCCGCCATGTTGACCGGCATGCTGGGCGCCAACGCCCTGCTTGGCAACCCCTTGACCGAAGAGGAAATCCTGAAACTGGCCATCGAAACCGAAGGCCACCCCGACAACGTCGCCCCGGCCATGCTGGGCGGGTTGGTGGGGTCCATCGTCCACGAACAGCGCGTCTTCTCGATGAGACTACCGGCCAGAGCCAATCATGGCTCGATCCATGCCACGGTGGTGCTGCCTGACTTCGACTTCCCCACCAAACAGGCGCGCGCCATCCTGCCCAAACAGGTCAAGCGCTCAGATGCCATCTTCAACATCAGCCGCGCCGTGCTGGTGACCGAGGCTTTACGCACCGGGAACCTGGAATTGCTGGGCATCGCCATGAAAGACAGTCTGCACCAGCCCTACCGCCTGCCGCTCATCCCGGGCGCGATCTCCGCGCTGGAAGCCGGGAAGAAAGCTGGTGCCTCAGCGGTGGCTCTATCGGGAGCTGGTCCAGCGTTGATCGCTTTTTCATCACAAACGGAGGCAGACATCGGGGCGGCCATGAAGCGCGCCTTTGAGTCGGCGGGGATGAGTGCGCGCGTCTTCGAGTTGGAGACCAGTTACGAGGGCGCAGAAGTTACCATTGTCTGACCCCCTCCCAACCTCCCCCAAATCCCAACCCCGCAAAGAACGCGGGGCTTAGGCCGGGATTTAGGGGAGGGGCTTATCACTTGTCACTTTTTACGCATCACGGGGACTGAAATACACATCCGTAGGTTTAAGCTTAGAATTGCGCAGGAACTTGGGCTGCACTTCCATCCCAATCCAATCCAGCGTGGCTTCCAGCGGGTCGACGCCCATCAAACGGGTCAGCAGCAGCGTATTCACCCCCTCGACCTCGATCAAGGCCAATACGAACGGACACTCAGGCAGGAACTCCTCCGAACCGAAGTGACAGACGGTGAAGGCGTGCACCTTAGCCGGGCGCTCGGTGATGTCGATCCAATTTGTTTCCACGCCGGAGTACATGTCGTGGCCGCGCGGGTTGGCGTAGGTGTAACCGTGCACCGGGTCCTGGCTGGCGAGCAGACGTTTGTTGGCCAGCCCGGCGAACCAGGGACTGTCCTGCCCGTACGAGTGCAAGTAGGTGATCTGGTATGGCTGCTCGATCTGGATGGGAGCCATCTGCTTCAGGAAGGCCAGCGCATCGGGGTCGGTGTCCTTCGGGAACGGCACGCCGTGGACGATGAAACCGCCCAGGGTTTCTTCACGTTTTGATGGTAGCTTGGACATCTTAGCCCTCCCTTTCCAGAACTGAGACGGTGACGTAGGTGCCGGTGCCAGCATGCGAGTGGATCGCCCCCCGCTTCGCATCCTGGACCTGGAGCGTGCGGTCGTTAAATTGACGTTCAACTGCCCCCTGCAACTGCCAGATGGCGAAGACCGCCTGCATCAGCCCGGTCGCGCCGACAGGATGTCCGCAAGCGATCAATCCGCCCGACGGGTTGACGGCGCAGGCCGTCTTATCAGGCAGGTTCAGGCCATAGTCCACGTTTGGCAGAAAGGCCTTGCCCGAAGCGGCGAACGCGCCGCCTTCGCCGTAGCGGCACAGGCCCAGGTCCTCGTAGGTCTGAATCTCGGACGAGGTGTACGCATCATGCAATTCGACAAAGTCCAACTCCCCGAGCGGATCGCTGATCCCCGCATGTTTCCAGGCCATGTTGCCTGCTGTGCGCCCGGCGCGGAACGAGTGGATGCCAGGGTAGCGCGTGCCGTGCTCCCACAGTTTTTTGTAGTAGGCTTTGGTGTCGTCAGAAGCCTTTTCCTGCTCGGTGGCATAGTTCTCCATGAAGAAATCGTAATCCACATGCGGACGGTCGGCCATGCGCATAGCGTCTGTTCCGCGCCCGATGCCGGTCACCTTCACCAGTGGACGGGTTATCTTCGCCCCGGCGGCTTCTAACTTCGCCAGCCCTTCTTCCGAAACCAGGATGGTCGCCGCCGCGCCATCCGACATCACGCAGATGTCCAGGCGGGTCAGCGGCCAGGCTACCATGGGGGCCTCCCGCACATCCCGGATGGTGTAGCGGTTACGCTTCTGAGAATAGGGATTGTGATAAGCGTTGATGTGGTTCTTCACGCTGACATGCGCCAGTTGCTCGACAGTTGTGCCAAATTCCTTCATGTGGCGCGTGACCATCATGGCATAGTAACCCGAATAAAAACCTCCGACGGGGTAATCAACCGAAACGTCGGAGGCTAAGGCGATGAACTCGTTGCCCTTCCAGGTTTCCACGTGGGACATGGTTTCGAAGCCGTAGGCTACGCACACGTCCATGTGGCCGCTGGCAACTGACTTCCAGGCTTCCTGGAAGCAGATGCCACCGGTCGCGCCGCCCCCTTCCACACGGTGACTGGGTTTAGGACACAGCCCAAGGTAGTCCTGGGCCATGATGGCGGCCATCAACTGTCGGGTGAAGTGATCCGAGAAATACGAGGCCACTGATCCATCCACGATGCGGGTGAACGTTTCGAAATCCAGGCCGATATCCTCGATAGCGTAGTCGTACGCCTCCTTGATAATCGCCTGGAAAGTCTTGTCGGGACGGGATTTGGCAAACTTTGATACCCCGCCCGATATGGCATACACAGGTCTCATGGGTGTTCCTCCTTTGTTAGAAAAGACCCTCAAATGACAATTCCATTATTGCAAAAAGGAAGTACAAAGGCAACTGTATTTCGTCACTTGTTGACTTTTATGCTAAAGTAAGATGGCTCTAAAATCTGATTGTTACAGGAGAATTATGGATATCCTCATCATTGGCGGAACGCTTTTCCTTGGGCGACACATCGTGGAGGCCGCGCTGGAACGCGGACATCGTCTTACGCTCTTCAACCGCGGTCAGACAAATCCAGAAGTCTTCCCCGAAATCGAAACTATCCTTGGCGACCGCGAAACAGATTTAGACAAACTGGCCAAACGCAAATGGGATGCAGTCATCGACACCTGCGGCTACTTTCCCCGAATCGTAGGCCTATCAGCGCAAAATCTACGAAACGCGGTCAAAACCTACGTGTTCATCTCCAGCATCTCAGTCTATACGAATTTCAGTACTGTGGGTATCACTGAAGATCACCCGGTTGCGACAATAGAAGATGAAACCGTTGAAGAAATCACTGGCGAGACGTACGGTGCAATCAAAGCCCTGTGCGAGAAAGCCGTAGAAGATTTCTTCCCAGGCCGGGCACTGATCATCCGCCCCGGCCTGATTGTTGGACCTCACGACCCGACCGACCGCTTCACCTACTGGCCTACCCATGTGGCCCGCGGCGGGTCGGTTCTGGCTCCCGAAAATTCCGAAATCCCCGTCCAGATCATCGACGTGCGTGACCTGGCCGATTTCACCATCAAACTCATAGAGCAAAAACGCTCTGGCACTTACAATGTCACCGGCCCGGACTACGAACTACAGTTCGGCACGATACTCGAGACTTGCAAACAGGTCAGCGGGAGCAATGCCAGTTTCGTCTGGGCTTCGGCAGATTTCCTGGCTCAAAACAACGTCGCTCCCTGGAGCGACCTCCCCGTCTGGGTGCCGGACACGACCGAGGACGCCGGTTTCTCTCGCGTAGATGTCTCAAAGGCTGTTGCCGCTGGACTGACCTTCCGCCCGTTGGATGAAACTGTCCGTGACACGTTAGACTGGGCCAAGACTCGCCCGACTGATTATGAAATGCGTGCTGGCCTGAAGCCCGAACGAGAAGCTGAATTATTGGAGTTGTTGAAGAAAGATGCAAAATAAAATCTGTCTCATCACTGGTGCGACCTCCGGTATCGGTCAAGCCACTGCCAAAGCCCTCGCCGAAAAAGGCGCAACAGTCATCGTGGTCGGGCGAGACGAAGAGCGTTGCCAGAACACCGTGGCCCGCATCCAACATGAAACCCGCAATTTCCATGTGAGCTACCTGCTGGCCGATCTCTCGATCCAGACACAGGTACGCCAGTTGGCCGAAAAGTTCAAAGCCCGCTATAAGCGTTTGGACGTGCTGGTCAACAATGCCGGAGCCATCTTCCTGCGCCGTCAACTCAGCGCGGATGGCCTTGAGATGAATTTCGCTCTCAATCACCTGGCCTACTTCCTGCTCACAAACCTGCTGCTGGATACCCTCAAGGCCAGTGCTCCGACGCGCATCGTCAATGTAGCTTCCCGCTCCCATCGTGGTCAGCACCTTGATCTCGACAACCTGGAACTGAAACACGGCTACAACCCTATGTGCGCTTATGGACGTTCCAAGTTGTGCAACCTGTATTTCAACTACGAATTGGCCCGTCGAATAGATGGCACGGGCGTGACGGTCAATGCCATGCATCCCGGACTTGTTCATACGAACATGGCGGCCAACAACGGCTGGCTGGTCAGGTTGTTCCTACCGTTGATCCACCGCAACTCGCTGACGCCCGAGCAGGGCGCTAGCACTGCGGTTTACCTGGCTTCATCACCGGATGTAGAAGGTGTCACTGGCAAATATTTCGTCCGCAAGCGAGAAGTGGAATCTGACCCCGCATCTCATAATACATCCGCTGCAGAAAAACTGTGGCAAATTAGTGAAAAGATGACGGGCTTATCTTCAAGCTAAACGCAAAAATTCTCATGTTCTTAAAAGTCCGTTTAAAAGTGTGCCCACATTCACGGACTTTTCCTTCCTGTACTTTACCTGCTTCCGTGCTTATGCTAGACTCAAGTATCCTCGCCAAAGGTAACCCATGGAAACTTTACAAACCAACATTACTCCCGACAACCCTCAATTTAAGCAGAATGCTGCCCACCACCGCGCGTTGGCCGAAGAACTACGAGAAAGCCTGAATACGGCCAACCAGGGCGGCGGAACAAAGTACCGCATCCGCCACGAGGAGCAGGGCAAGCTCTTCGTCTACGATCGCATCGACCGTTTGCTCGATCCTGGCGCGCCCTTCCTCGAACTATCGGCGCTGGCGGCTTACGGTATGTATGGCGGCAAAGCGCATGGTGCGGGCATCGTCACCGGCATCGGACGTGTCAGCGGCCAAGAAGTAATGATCGTCGCCAACGATGCCACTGTCAAGGGCGGCTCGTACTATCCCATGACGGTCAAAAAGCATGTACGCGCCCAGCAAATCGCTGAGGAAAACCACCTGCCCTGCCTGTATCTGGTCGATTCGGGCGGGGCTTTTTTGCCCATGCAGGACGAGGTCTTCCCCGACGCCACCCATTTCGGACGCATTTTCTACAACCAGGCCCGCATGTCGGGTAAGGGCATCCCGCAGATTGCGGCAGTGATGGGCAGTTGCACGGCGGGCGGCGCTTACGTCCCAGCCATGAGCGACGAGGCTATCATCGTCAAGGGTACTGGGACGATTTTCCTGGGCGGCCCGCCCCTCGTCAAGGCCGCTACGGGGGAGGATGTCAGCGCGGAGGAACTCGGCGGTGCGGACGTTCATACGCGCAAATCTGGCGTGGCAGACCATTTCGCCGAAGATGATGACCATGCCATCCAAATTTTGCGCTCAATCGTAGAGACACTGCCCTCGGTGAAAGGACGCGCTTCGTATCTCTCGACCCTTGACCTGCTCCCGCCTGAGGAGCCTTTGTACATGCTCGAGGAGATCTACGGCATCCTGCCGGCGACCTTCCGCGAAACCTATGATGTGCGTGAGATCATCGCCCGCCTTGTCGACGGTTCGAAGTTCCGCGAATTCAAGGCCCGCTACGCTACGACGCTCGTGACCGGCTTTGCCCGCATCTGGGGCTATCCGGTTGGGATCATTGCTAACAACGGCGTGTTGTTTGGTGAGTCCGCCTTGAAAGGTGCTCATTTCATCGAGTTATGCGAGCAGCGCGGCATTCCACTGCTGTTCTTGCAAAATATCACCGGCTTCATGGTCGGCAAGGATTATGAAGCAGGCGGCATCGCCAAGGACGGCGCGAAGATGGTGCATGTCGTCGCCAACGCTCGTGTCCCCAAGCTGACAGTTGTCATCGGCGGCTCGTTCGGTGCGGGCAACTATGCCATGTCCGGCCGCAGCTACAACCCGCGCTTCCTGTGGATGTGGCCGAATGCGCGTATCTCGGTCATGGGCGGCGAACAGGCCGCCAACGTGCTCCTAACCGTCAAGCAAGACCAGCTCGAGCGCGAGGGCAAACCCGCTATGACACCCGAAGAAGCTGAAGAATTCAAGCGCCCCATCCTCGAAAAATACGAAACCGAAGGCAACCCTTACTACTCCACCGCTCGTCTGTGGGATGACGGCGTTATCGACCCGGCGGATACGCGTCAGGTGCTGGGGCTGGCGCTGTCGGTGGTGCTGAACGCGCCGAAGGAAGATGGTGGGTTCGGTGTGTTTAGAATGTAAACCACAGATAAACACAGATGAAAAGGGTTTGTTCATCCCCCCATTTGTGTTTATCTGCGTTCATCTGTGGTGAATAAAATTATGTTTTCCAAAATCCTCATTGTCAACCGCGGCGAAATCGCCATCCGAGTCATCCGCGCCTGCAAGGAACTCGGTATCCACACCGTGGCCGTCTACTCCGAAGCAGATGCGGATGCGCTGCATGTGCGCCATGCCGAAGAAGCCGTGCTGATCGGCCCGCCCGCGGCGCGCGAATCCTATTTGAATGTGGAGGCGCTTATCACTGCTGCCCTGGACAAAGGGGTAGACGCTGTCCACCCTGGCTACGGTTTCCTCTCCGAAAACGCCAAGTTTGCCCGGGCTGTTCGTGATGCCGGGCTGACCTTCATCGGCCCGCCGACCGAGGCCATCCGCCTGATGGGCGACAAAGCCGAGTCGAAGATCCGCATGAAAGCCGCCGGCGTGCCGACTGTCCCCGGTGCAGAGGGGGTGGAATCGCTGGAAGAATTCCAAAAAGCCGCGAAAGAAATCAGCTACCCGGTGCTGGTCAAGGCAGCGGCAGGTGGCGGCGGCAAGGGCATGCGCGCGGTCTGGGATGAGAAAGACCTGTCGGATGCCCTTGAATCTGCCCAGAGCGAAGCCCTCAACGCTTTCGGCGATGAAACTTTGCTTGTTGAAAAATACCTGGCATGTGCCCGTCATATCGAATTCCAGGTGTTCGGCGACCAGCAAGGACACGTCACCCACCTGTTCGAACGCGAGTGCTCCATCCAACGCCGCCACCAGAAGATTATCGAAGAGACCCCCTCCCCGTTGCTCGATGACGACTTACGCAACCGTATGGGTGAGGCGGCAAAACTGGCAGCCAAGACCGTCAACTACACAAACGCCGGGACGGTCGAGTTTATCGTCGATCCTGATACGCGTGAGTTCTACTTCCTCGAAATGAACACCCGCCTGCAGGTCGAGCATCCTATCACCGAGATGGTACTGGGAGTCGACCTGGTCCAGTGGCAGATCCGCGCCGCGGCTGGTGAGTCCTTCCCCTATGTGCCCGACGATTTCTGCCAGCGAGGCCATGCCATCGAGGCCCGTCTGTACGCTGAAGATCCGGCCAACGGTTTCCTGCCCAGCACCGGCCTGATCTACAAGTTCGTCGAGCCGCGCGGCCCTGGCATCCGCGTCGATAGCGGTGTGGCTGACGGCAGCGAGGTCAGTCACTTTTACGACCCAATGCTGGCCAAGATCATCGTCCATTCTGAGGACCGTGCTACCGCCATCCAACGCATGCAGTCTGCTCTGCGCCGCACTGTTGTCCATGGGGTGACCACCAACGTGGATTTTCTCCAGTCCGTTCTGGCACACCCCGATTTTCAGGATGCGCAGATGACCACGCAATGGACGGAGAAAACATTCGGGGACTGGCAACCAGACCCTGAAATCCCGTTTGAAGCGCTGGTAGCCGCCTCGCTCGGGGACTTCATCCTGCAGTCCGCTTCGACTGGTTCATCCGCGCCGGACGTGTCCCCCGATCCATTCAGCCCGTGGAAGCTTGGCAATGGCTTCAGAATGGAGCGCTCCTGATGAAGTCCCATTTTGAGCGCAATGGCGAAGTGTATACCCTGGACGTGACCCCGCTGGCTGAAGGCTACCGCGTGCAGCTCGGTGAGCGTGTGGTGCGGGTGCGTTTTGCGCGCGGCGCCGACGGGCAGCTGACTTTCATCCTGGACGGGCACAAAGTGGAAGCGCACATCAGCACGGACGGGAAACGGCGCTGGGTATCTGTCGGCGGCAAGACACTGGTCTTCGAGAAGACTTCGGGACAGCGGCGCAGTGGCGCAGGCGGATACAGCTCCGGCCGCCTGACCGCCCCTATGCCGGGGCAGGTGCAAGCCGTCAACGTGACCGTGGGCGATGCCGTAACAAAAGGCCAAACCCTGCTGGTACTAGAAGCGATGAAGATGGAAATCCGAGTCCAGGCGCCGAGCGATGGCGTGGTGGAGCGTCTGGCTGTGGAGGAAGGGGAGTCGGTGGAGCGCGAGCAAGTCTTGATAGAAATTGGAGAGAATTAACCACAGAGATCACGGAGCACACAGAGAAAATTAAAAAAAACTCCGTGTGCTCCGTGATCTCTGTGGTGAGGAGAAGTTATGACCGGAAAATATTACGACGAGCTCGAAGTTGGCATGAAGATCAAACACGCCACCGGCCGCACAGTCAGCGAGATGGACAACATCCTGTTCTCGACGCTGACCATGAACACCCAACCCTTGCACCTGAACAAAGATTACGCCTCCAAAACGGAGTTTGGTCGGCGGTTGGTGAACGGTGTTTTCACACTGGGGCTGGTGGTCGGACAAACGGTGCCTGAACTGACCGAGGGCACGATTGTTGCCAATTTTGGTTATGACAAAGTCGTCCACCCGCACCCGGTCTTTCACGGTGATACGATCTACGCCGAAAGTGAAATTCTCGAAATGCGTGAGTCAAAGTCGCGCCCGAATGCCGGCATCGTGCGTATCAAGTGTACCGGCCGTAACCAGGATGGCACGGTGGTGGTGGAGTTTGAGCGGACGGCGATGTTTTTGAAAAAGTCGAATTAGTCTTATAGGTCTGATTAGTCTGACAAGTCACTATTGACCTGTTTGACATGTTAGACATACCGACCTGTCAGACCTTACAGGAGAAACTATGCGTTCTCGACGCGCCTTACTCTACATGCCCGGCGATGACCGGCGCAAGATCGAAAAAGCAACCACCCTCAGCGTGGACTGCATCTGCA
>JASFRG010000144.1:0-12749 GCA_050115035.1 Anaerolineales bacterium
ACGCTGGTTCATCCCACCAGTTTGACCAGGTCTTCTGCAGCCCGGCGCATTTCGAGAAAGATCAAACCCAGTTTGGCGTCGTGACGAGCCATAGCAGTTAAGACGGCTTCTTCGCCAACGGATGTTAAAACGATAGAACCTGCATCACCTTTGATGTAAACTTGCTCAAGAGTACCGCGCCCCAACTCGCTAGAGATGCGCTCGCCCAAACTTAACATGGCAGCCGACATGGCCGAGACACGATCTTCCTCAACGCCCTGCTGGAGGGCGGAAGCCATGATCAATCCGTCTACCGAAACGATAGCAGAAGCTTCGATGTCGGGGGCAGCAGCTTGCATAGTTCGCAAGCGTTCCACCATTTGATCAGCGCGGGATTTTGTCATTGTGAAGTTCTCCTCAAAGGCAATCCAATTCTGCCTGAGTTTACCATAAAAACAAGGCTTGCAAGGTTGCCAGTACCTTTAGGTTCGGTAGAAAACGAAAATCTGCAAAGTATTTGGCTTTTCTCTCTCAAACGTGTTAAACTTATCGATTGTCATGAAGCGCTTTTTCCTTGCATTTTGGTTGATTTTGCTGTTTATTCCCCGCTCGGTTTTGGCACAGGATGGGGATCAGATGACCATTTCATCCCCATCCGAAGCGGAATATGTGCAGGGTGTGGTCACAATTTCAGGCAGTGTCACGATCCTGGGATTTTCGTCCTATGAATTATCCTTTGCCTATGAAGATGATTCCACACAAACCTGGTTCCAACTGGCTTCCAGCACCCTGCCTGTATTCGAGGGTGAGTTGGGTACCTGGGACACATCTACACTGACCGACGGGGATTACATTTTACGCTTGCAGGTATTTTTATTGGATGGGACGGTTCAGGAGACAACGGTATCCGATGTACGTGTGCGGAACTACACTCCCATACCAACGGATACACCGACACCGACCTCAACCCCGGTTGTGCAATTTGCGGCACCCACAGCGCAACTGATTCTGCCTGCACCTGCTACCGCTACACCGTCATTGCCTACGCCTACACCTTTACCACCTAATCCTGCCAGCCTGGCGGAATCCTCCATATCCGGCGCTTTGGGTAGGGGAGCTGCCCTGGCAGCGTTGCTGTTTGTAGTTTTAGGACTGCTTCTACGTTTACGTCGAGAGTGACAACAAAAAAATGACCGATAATACCTTTCTCATCGTCGGGCTTGGGAATCCGGGCCGCGAATACAAAGATAACCGCCACAACTTCGGGTTTATGCTGATCGACCGGCTTTCCATTCGATTGAACGCGCGCTTGAGTCGCGTTCAGGCCAAAGCCCTGGTTGGATCCGTAAATTATGAAGGGGACAAACTCATCCTAGCCAAGCCGCAGACTTATATGAACCTGTCCGGTCAATCTATCCAGGGACTGGCTCGCTTTTACAAACTGCCGCTCGAAAACATGCTGGTTGCTCATGATGACCTGGATTTGCCTTTTGGTACGGTACGCGTCCGTCCTGGTGGTGGACCTGGCGGGCAAAAAGGGGTAGCTTCTGCCATTGAACGCCTGGGAACCAAAGATTTCCGCCGTCTGCGTCTGGGTATCGGCAGACCGCCCGGGCGCATGGACCCGGCTGCGTATGTCCTGCAAGATTTTGCACAGAGTGATTTGGCCCTGCTTTCGGAGATTCTCGATCATGCTGCCGAGGCTGTGTTGACCTTTGTAACTGAAGGCTTGGACTCCGCGATGAATAAGTTCAACGGCGAAGTTCAACCCTAATAACTACAATTGAGTTTATGAAATCCCTTCTCAAAAGTATTCGTGATTTACCTCAGTATCAAGCCCTCTTGCAGGGAATGCAAGAAGGGACCGTTCAACCCGGCCTGGGATTGCCTCGTGCTGCGCGTTTGCCGCTCCTGTCGGCATTGCATAAAGATCTCGATCAGATCGTATTACTGATCACGGATCGTGCAGACCACGCCTTGAGCCAGTATGATGAGTTGGATTTCTGGACGGGAGACGTTCCGCGCTATCATTTTGCCGAGCCCAATCCGCTTTTCTACGAGCAGGCTGCCTGGGGCACTGCTACCCGTCGTGAACGCCTACAAACGCTGACGGGGTTAGCCCGCTATCATTTGCCCTTTACAGAGAGCCCCAAAGCACCGCCTATCCTTGTAGCTTCTGCGCGCTCGTTAATGACGCGTACGTTACCTCGCCGTGATTTTCTCAAGGCCTGCAAGCGCCTTGCTATTGAACAGACCATACAGCCTGAAACCCTGTTGCGCTCCTGGGCCGGGATCGGCTACCAGCGCGTAGATACGGTGCTCGAGCCGGGACAATTCTCCCATCGTGGTGGCTTGCTGGATGTCTGGCCGCCAGTAGAGCCGCATCCGGTACGCCTGGACTTCTTTGGCGATGAAATAGATACCATCCGCTGTTTTGACCCGGCTTCGCAGCGCACCATCGAAAAACTTGATTCTATCCTGATTACCCCCGCCCGTGAGTTTTTAGAGCGAGAATCGGGAATCGAAAATCGTGAGCCGGGGACAGATTCCCGAATCCCGGATTCCGATTCCTCGCTTTCCGAATTCCACATTCCTCTATTGCACAACGCCCCGGCCACCTTATTGGATTATCTGCCGCAGAAAACGCTTATTCTGATCGACGATGTTTCTATTGTGGCAGGTGTGGTCAACGAGGTAGAGGAGCAGGCGCTCAAGCTCCGAGAGGAGAGTGTCAACGAAGGGATACTTCCAGTTGACTTTCCTGTCCCTTACCTGACCTGGTCCGAGTTGGAGGATTCAATCCATAACCGTACCTGGCTGGAGTTGGGACACTCTACTTCGGTGGCGGGCGAGCAGTCATCGGATGTAAACGATTTGTCATCCTGTTTTAGCCATGATGAACGCTTTGGCGGCAGGCTCAAACCGTTTATCGAATATCTCGGACAGTTGATAGATAATAACGATCAGATCCTGATTGTCTCGCGTCAATCCCCGCGTCTGAAAGAATTGTGGTCGGAGAGCCGGGAGCAGCTTGCCGAGGATCATCTGTCCTTCATAGAAGCCAGTCTTTCCGAAGGATTTATTATCGAGGACAGCGATTCTCAGGCGATTTCACATCTCATTACGGACTCAGAGATCTTCGGCTGGGAACGCCCGCAGCCACGCCTGCGCCAGCGTCAGATCGCAGAGGCGCCGGAATCCCTGTACTCGGATTTGTTGGAAGGTGACCTGGTTGTGCACATCGATCACGGGGTGGGCCGGTTTAACGGTCTCGTGCAACGGCATTTGGAAGGCCATGAGCGCGAGTTTTTGGCGGTGTCATACCAGGACGACGCGATTCTGTATGTTCCCGTTCACCAGGCCGATCGCTTGACGCGCTACGTCGGTCCCGATGGCGGAACTCCCGCTCTCGATAACCTGGGCGGCCAGGGTTGGAATGAATCCAAAAGTCGCGTCAAACAGGCCGTTCAAAAGGTAGCCGAAGAACTGCTTGATCTGTATGCCCGCCGGCAGGTTGTCCAGGGCCATGCCTTTGCCGAAGATTCTGCCTGGCAAAAAGAGTTGGAAGATTCGTTCCCGTATGTGGAGACGGAAGATCAGGCCGAGGCAATCGAAGATATCAAACGCGATATGGAACGCCCTCGTCCGATGGACCGCTTGTTGTGCGGCGATGTGGGCTATGGTAAGACCGAGGTGGCCTTGCGGGCGGCCTTCAAAGCCGTGATGGACGGTAAGCAGGTGGGGATGCTGGTACCGACCACCGTACTGGCGCAGCAGCATTATGAGACCTTTTGCCAGCGGCTGGCGGCTTTCCCGGTCAAGGTGGAGATGCTCTCGCGCTTCCGAACAAATCGTGAGCAAAATGAGATATTGCTGGGATTGGCGTTGGGCGAAGTGGATATCGTGATCGGGACACACCGTTTGATTTCGCCCGATGTAGAATTCAAAGATTTGGGCCTGGTCATTATCGATGAAGAGCAGCGCTTTGGCGTGACACACAAAGAGCATCTCAAAAAATTACGCACAGAAGTGGATGTGTTGACTCTCACCGCAACGCCCATCCCGCGCACGTTATACATGGCGTTGACCGGCGTGCGGGACATTTCCAACTTGAACACGCCACCCGAAGAGCGACTGCCTATCATTACCCACGTCGGACCTTATTCTCCCAAACTTGTTCGGCAGGCAGTCCTGCGCGAACTGGAACGCGGCGGACAGATCTTCTTCGTGCATAACCGTGTGTACACCATCGATGCCATGCGCGCCCATCTGGAGAACCTGATCCCAGAAGCGCGTATCGGCGTGGGGCACGGCCAGATGCCGGAAGGACAATTGGCGAGCGTGATGCGCGCCTTCAATACCGGAGAGATCGACATGTTGCTCTCCACCTCGATCATCGAATCAGGCCTCGATATTCCCAATGCCAATACCCTGATCGTGGATCGCGCCGACACCTTTGGCCTGGCGCAGCTCTATCAATTGCGCGGGCGCGTAGGACGTGGTGCCATGCGCGCTTATGCTTATTTCTTCCGTCACCGCAAACTGCCGCCCACCATCGAAGGCCAGCAGCGCCTCGAAGTGATTGCCGAGAACACGCAACTTGGCGCCGGATATTCCATCGCCATGCGGGACCTCGAAATCCGTGGTGCGGGTGATCTGCTTGGTACGCGCCAGCATGGTTACATTGCTGCGGTCGGATTTCATCTTTATACGCGCTTGCTGGCTGACTCTGTCCGACGCATCCGTGCGGCAGCGGGTGACAATCTCCCGGAGTCCACCTCGCTATTGGATACTATAAACTTGCCGCTGGCTATGCCCGTTAACGTGGATTTGCCGCTGGCGGTCGGCATCCCTTCAGATTACATCCCCGATCAGGATTTACGGCTGCGTTTGTATCGCCGCATCGCCGACCTGCGTGATGAGAGCGAGATCGATGCCATTGCTTCCGAGTTCAATGACCGCTTTGGTCTGCTCCCCGAAACGGTCCAGAACCTGCTCTATCAGATGCGCATCAAACTGCGGGCTGAGGAGATTGGACTAGTCTCAATCAGCATGGAAAACGGACAGATCCTGTTGCGTTACCCTCTTCCGCAGGAAGGACAGCCTACGCCGCGTCTTCCCGACCTTGGGCCTGCTGTCCGCGGTGGGCGGAACGCCTACTGGCTGACGTTTGGCCGCGATACCCCCGTGGGGCACTTACCCGACTGGCCGGCACGTTTACTGGTTATCCTGGAACAAATCCGTACCCTGCAACCGTCTATGAAAAAAGTCTAACTTGTAAACGAGTTGTTTGAAAAGGAGATTGCTTTATGCGTAAAATTGGATTTGTTTTAGCGGTGTTGAATTTCTTCCTGCTCTCCTGTCTGGGGCTTGCTGTGCCGACGCAAGATGTGGACGAAATCGTGCAGGCTACCATTCAGGCGCTGACAGATCAGGCGCCTGAACTCACATCCCCAACAGAGGCCTCTCAGCCGGGTAGTATCTCCGGTCGGTTGGGATACCCCTCAGAAGTTATCCCGGCATTGCGGGTTGTGGCCTTCGATACAAACTCGGATAATTTCTACTATGTTGAAACGATATATAACCAGACTACCTACCAGATAAGTGATTTACCTGTGGGATCCTATCACGTGGTAGCCTACACGCTGGGCGGCGGATCCTTCCCAGCTGGATTGGCAGGCGGCTACACCCAGGCTGTCCCATGCGGGCAAACACAGGAATGTAGCGATCATTCACTGATCCCTGTCGAGGTGTCTCCCGGGCAGGATATCCCAGATATCGATCCGATAGACTGGGTTTTCGAGGAAAATAGCTTTCCGCCCATGCCCGGTCCGGCTTCCAGCGAAGGGACCGGGAGTGTCACCGGTTCGTTGAGCTATCCATCAGAGTTTATTCCCCCGTTGCGAGTGTTTGCGTTTCAAGTTGGTTCAGAAAACTATTTTTATGTAGACACTGCTGAAAATCAAATTACATACCAGATCGATAACCTACCAACCGGCTATTACAAGGTTGTGGCTTATCGAATGGATGGAAAATTGGCAGGGGGGTACACTCAGGCTGTTCCCTGCGGTTTGAGCGTTGAGTGCAACAATCATGACTTGCTTGATGTTCCTGTGAATATTGGGCAGGTTGTGAACGATATTGATCCGGCAGACTGGTATGCTCCTGATGGGGCTTTTCCACCGCCCCCGGTGCTGCCGTAAATTATTTTATTTTCCTCTTCATCGATTGGATTTCTGCTTCGCTCATTTCAGGGACATCTTCTCGGCGCTCGATGCCGAGCGCTTTGCGCTGTGCTTCGCGCCACATTTCCAGCCGTGCATTAACCTGCGCCTCGTACCCTTCTTCGGATGGTTTGTAAAAATATGTGCCCAGTAAGCGTTTCGGGAGATATTGCTGGGGTGTGTAATGCCCCTCGAACTCGTGCGGATAAACGTAATTTTTGCCATGTCCTATGGCTTCCGCATCGCGATTGCCATCCATCAGGTGACGTGGAACGGATACTTGACCTTCTTCCTGTAATTTTTTCAAGGCTTTGAAGTATGCCCCGGCGCTGTTGGACTTGGGCGCAGTGGCTAGATAGAGTGTTGCTTCAACGATGGGGTAGACGCCCTCGGGCAGGCCGATGTAGTCGAAGGCTTGAGCGGCTGAAGTAGCTACGACAAGTCCATTTGGATCAGCTAGGCCGATGTCCTCACCGGCCAGGATGATCAGGCGACGCAGGATAAAGCGCGGGTCTTCCCCTGCATACAGCATCTTGGCCAACCAGTACAGGGCCGCATCCGGGTCGCTGCCGCGTACGGACTTGATGAAGGCCGAGATGGTGTCGTAATGCGAGTCACCATCTTTGTCGTAAAGCACGGCCCGGCGTTGAATGGATTCTTGTGCCACGTCCAACGTGATGTGGATAATGCCCTTCTTGTTGGGCGGTGTGGACTCGACCGCCAGTTCGAGCGCGTTTAACGCATTGCGGGCGTCGCCGCCGGCCACTTCGGTGAAATGGGAGCGGGCCTTGGGGTCAAGTTTGATGCGTTTGTTCCCGTAGCCGCGTTCTTTATCTGCCAGGGCGCGGTCGAGCAGGATACCGGTCTCTTCCTGGTTCAGCCATCGCAATTGGAAAACGCGCGAACGTGAAATGAGCGCGCTGATGACTTCGAAATAGGGATTCTCAGTCGTCGCGCCGATAAGGGTCACCACACCGGCTTCGACATGCGGCAGCAGCGCATCTTGCTGGGCTTTGTTCCATCGATGGACCTCGTCCACAAACAGGATGGTGCGAACGTTGTGCAGGCGGCGGCGTTCGAGCGCCTCGGCAATGATTTTACGTAAGTCGGCTTTCCCCGCCAGGATGGCCGAGATGGTGACGAAGTGACTCTGGGTGCTGTTGGCGATGATCTGCGCCAGGGTGGTCTTGCCGGTGCCGGGTGGGCCCCACAGAATGATGGACGAGAACAGCTTGTCGGCTTCGATGGCGCGGCGCAGCAATTTGCCTTCTCCGACGATGTGCTCCTGGCCGATGAACTCTTCCAGCATGCGCGGTCGCATGCGCGCGGCCAGAGGAGCTTCGTCCTTAAGGCGTTCTTGCATGGCGTGGTCGAAAAGATCTGGCATAGCGAAACCCATTATAATGGTTTTACCCAATGCAATGGTGAAGCTTATGTTGTTTGTGAAGAAATCCATCCCCAACGGTCAAGCCTGGTTGCGTATGCTTGAAAAGGAACGAGGCAGAGTAGAAGCACGGAGGTTCATGGGCCGTGTGATAGATCAATATTGGAAACTGCATGGCGAATCGGAAAAATATCCCAACCGCGCATTGCAGAAAATGCATCTTGAAACCAATATCCTACCGGCACTGGCACTCTACCGGGAATTTTAAAACGTTGGCATGACGCGAGAAGAGGCTGTTGTGAAAACCGGGGAATATCTGGATGTCATCGCACAGAAGTTGCGACACCGATTCCAATTAACAGCTCGTTTGCCGTTCTTTTTCACTTTCCTGAAAAGGATGATGCGACCCAGTATGGAACGGAATTTTCCCGAACCGGGTTTCGAGCTCGAATGGCCGGAGGTTGGGAAGGATGGTACTGGCTTTAACGTTCATCGTTGTTTTTATGTGGATGTGCTGGGCAAGTTTGGATCCCCCGAACTGACGCGCCTGTTCTGCGATATGGACGATGTGGTATTCGAAAAAACTCCTGGTGTGCGTTGGGAACGTAGTTCCACTATCGGACGTGGTGGAGAGTTTTGTGATTTTAGATGGCATGGGCAGGAAGAAGACGCATCGATTGGTGGCGGAGTACGCTGACGCTTGAATCTTTTGGAAGCGAAATCATCCCGACGGTGGCGTAACTTTAAAGGGATGATTTTGTTTCACTCGTTGCGGCCGCCCCATTTCAAACTTTGGACCATATGCTCGGCGATTGGGACCAGGGATTCTAATTCATGTTTAAATTCCGCTGAAAAAACAACCCCGGTCATCAGTTCACCGTCAGGGGACGGAAAAGAATAGATCATCTCGTAGGTGTGTGAAATGATTTCCTGAGTGATGGTATTGGTCAAAGTGACTTCGACGATGTACCGATGTGTCTCTAAACTTCCAACCATCACGGTTGTTTTGTCGTGGAGGATGCTGCCTTCGTTATATAAAAGGGCTTCTGCATCCTGGCCTTCTTTGATCCATACCAGCCTGACACCAGCATACGTTTTTCCATCATCCGGGGAGAGATACCCCGCATTTGCCCAGGATTCCCAATCCTCGGGTAGCTCGAAGGAAATGTCTTCCATAGCAGGGAGCGTGATTTCCTTATACGTTATGGGATCTTCGGCCGTTTGAATCCCTGTCTGTTCTGCTAAATCGGCTGAAGCTGTACAGGCGCTCAAACCCATGAAGTTTACGAGAACCAGCATGAACATAAAGTGGATGGTTGTAAATTTGATCCTTTTCATTGTGCACTTCTTCATAATATAACTCAAGTTGCTACCTAGAGAAGAAAGGGTAGAAAAAACCATGAGTATCCGTTACATTTGGGTATCCCAACACCAAAGAACAGGAGTTACTCATGGATACCCAAATTATAGTCATTTATTGTCTATGTGCCGACATGCTTAAGTCCATACATCATTATGAAGATCCACAGTGCCAAATGAGTGATGCAGAAGTGATGACCACTGCGATTGTAGCTATGTTGTACTTCAAAGGCAATTTATCGTTGGCAAGTCGCTTTCTGTATAGTGAAGGCTACACACCGAACATGTTAGGCAAAAGCCGCTTCAACCGTCGCTTGCACCGCATTTCCGATCTGTTCCTGACCTTGTTTCTTCGCCTGGGTGAAACCTGGAAAAAGCTCAACGAAAGGTCAACTTATGTGATTGATAGCTATCCAATTGCGGTTTGCGACAATTACCGCATCCAACGCTCGAAAATCTATCAGGGCGAAGACTACCGCGGCTACATTCCGAGCAAAAAACGCTATTTTTATGGTTTGCGCATCCACATTCTGGTCACCGAGCAGGGTGAACCGGTTGAGTTCTTCCTGATGCCGGGTGCTTTCAGCGATACCAGCGCCCTGGCGCTCTACAACTTTGATCTGCCAGAACATCCTGGATCACTGGCGATAAAGCCTACAATGACTACACCATCGAAGACGTGATGCGTGAAGCAGGCCTCGAACTCCTGCCGTTGCGAAAGAAAAATTCGTTACTTCTGTGCCGTTTCATATGTACTCCTTGCAATCAACCGTACGCAAGATCGTTGAAACCACTGGCAGCCTGATCGAACGCTTGCTGCCCAAATCTATTTATGCGGTGACCGCCAAGGGTTTTGAACTCAAAGTTGTGCTTTTCATCCTGGCTTGCTCCATCAACTTCCTTTGGTAGCAACTTGGGTTAATATAACTTCTTTTTTTAGACGTTATAATGCCAAAGAATGTTCCCTAAAAATGAATCTGAACAGGAACACATACAAGTGCAATGTTGATATTTACGAATTTTGTTGGTGATACTGTAACGGGACTTAAGTCACGGAAACTTTCTCTTTTTACCGGTAGCATACAATTATGAGAATTTTAGCGATTATCTCAAGTGGATATGGCGTTCGTCACGCGAACAATATCGAAAAGCACAAACCTGAAGGCTGGAGTATCACAACCTGGAAGGCTCCGGCTGCCTTCCCGCTTATCATCGATTATCCTGAAGAATTTCTTCCCGAGAGTTTCGAGCCCTGCGATCTAATCCTGTCGTTTGCAGAGAACAAATCTGTGGCGGAGTTGATCCCTGAGATCGCGGAGATGACCGGCGCCAAAGGGGTGATCGTGGCGGTGGACAACGAAGCCTGGCTGCCGCGCGGGCTGGGGAATCAACTTCACGGGTGGCTGGAGCGGATGGGAGTTGGTTGCGCCACCCCCAAACCGCTGTGTTCCCTGACCGAAAAAGATTACAAGATCACGCGTCGCGACCGCGAGCCGTACGACTGTGAAATCATTTCCGAGTTTGCTCACTACTTTGGGCAGCCGAACATCCGCCTCGAAATCGACGAAGAAACTGCCACCGTTAAATCGGCTCAGGTCCAGGTGGACGCGGTCTGTGGCTGTGCACGGCATGTGGCTGAAAAGCTGGTCGGGATTTCAGTGGATGAAGCCGAAGAAAAAGCGGGATTATTCCATCACCATTTCCCCTGCCTGGCAAGTATGGTCAAACTGGATGATTATAATCACGACACACTCATGCACGAATCTGGACATTTGTTGCAGGACAATTTGGCTGAACAGTTGAAAACTTATAAGCAGACGAAATATATTTCCCCCGGCGAACGCAGCGAATAAACTAAAAATTTTTATCCAGAAACACCCCAGCTGACCAGCGTTACCGGGGTGGTTTCGTGTTGTATGCTTGATTGACGATATAAATCCCAACTAAGGCAATGACGCACCAATGGCTTGCATGCCTCTTAGAATCTCACTCAGTAATAGGATGGTGAGAATGGCCGTCACGGTGGGTTGACCAATCATCGTCGGTGAGACAATTGAGGTCGGAAAATACCCGGGCGCTTCGGTTGATTGATAGACATTTTCAGTGTTGATTAACTATTATTGAATTCTTCACTTTCTAATATGGGGGTTGCATTTTTGTATTTATGGATATGTGTTACACTTTTTTATCAATCCGTTTAGGAGGAATATGCAACTACTTCCCAATCTAATAGAACAATCAACGCGATTTGTTCCCTTATTGATTGTTCTTGGCCTGGCATTTCTTGTACCAATCCTTTTAGCTCGATTTCGACGTTTACCAGTTGTAGTTGGTGAGATAGCAGCCGGAATTGTAGTAGGTACCTCTGGCTTGGGGTGGGTCACTGAAGGGCCGATTTTAGATTTTATGGGAGATGTTGGCTTAGCCTTCCTAATGTTCCTTGCAGGAATGGAAATAAATTTTACCCGATTGTTTCCCAAGCGATCAACAGAAGGGGATGAAGTACTTCAAGAAGAAAATCAGCCAAACATTTTAATGCTTTCACTGCTGGTATATATTTTTACTTTGATTCTTGCTATTCCGGGAGGTTTTTTAATCCAGGCTTTGGGATTTAACGCTGATCCCTGGTTGCTGGCTTTTATTTTAAGTGCTACCTCGTTAGGCGTTTTGCTGCCAATACTGAAAGAACGTAGATTAACGAATTCTCCTTTCGGTCAATTTGTCTTTATCTCAGCTACCCTTGCCGATTTTGTTACCGTTATCTTGTTTACTGTTTATATTATTACCTTTGATCGTGGTTTCGATCTGGAAATTTTCTCAATTGGCTTGCTCTTTATAGCATTTTTAGTATTTTTCCGCTTTGGTCCACAATTCGTCCGAATACCTGTGGTTAGTCGTTTTTTTAATGAATTGTCCAGGGCAACTGTACAAATAAAGGTTCGTGGAGCATTGGCAATTCTGTTAGCGTTTGTGGTTTTAGCAGAATTTGTCAATGCAGAATTGATTCTTGGTGCCTTTTTAGCGGGAATGATCATTTCTTTGTTGAAAAGCCCGGACGATGAAGGGCTGGTGCACCGACTTGAAGCCTTTGGTTTTGGCTTCTTCATTCCTATCTTCTTCATTTTAGTGGGTACTACGTTAGAACTTCAATCGTTATTTGAGTCACCAGGGAGTTTGCTTTTACTCCCGGTCATGTTGATTGCTTCGCTTGTAATAAAGGTATTACCAGTTCTGACTCTGAAGCGTTTTTATTCTTGGCGTGAGTTACTTAGCGGCGGTATTCTTTTGAATACTCATCTTTCTTTGGAGATTGCAGTTGCTGTTATTGGTGTTCGTGTTGGTCTCATGGATGCTGCCGCGAATGTAACAATTATTCTATTTGCCGTATTGACTGTAGTTGCAATGCCGTTGTTGTTCGGAGTTATTTTTCCATCATCCCAATCTGAAGATAAAGGGTTTAAATTGATCGCAGGAGTAAATGAAACCAGTTTAAAAGTTGCTGACGAGCTTCGTGCGCATGGAGATTTGGTCCTTTTTATCGCTAAGGATGAGAAACATGTGAATGCTGTTAGGAAAGCTGGCTTCGAAATTGTTCCAAACTCCGAAAGTATTCCTGATGCTTTCTCCCGCCTCGATTCAGATCAGGTTGAAGCGTTCCTGGCTTTGCATGAAGATGGTGAAAAAAATCTCAATTTGTCGAGGCTTGCACGCCAAAAAGGGATACGAAACATGGTAGCTTATGTCGTAAATCCCGATTTATTGCCAAAATTTAACGAATTAAAAGTTCAAGCTTACACACCAGC
>JASFRG010000145.1:0-12742 GCA_050115035.1 Anaerolineales bacterium
ACCGGAAAAATAAACAAAGGAATTGTTGGATTAAATAGCCGGAATAAATAGAATGGACAATAAATTTCTTTCTTTTGTCCTTCAAATATGCTACTGCAAAGACCTAAAACCACCAAATACACTGGTTGGACATGGTAGATTGGGTGAAAAAGAATATCAATCGAACGATATGTTAAAATAGCCCGCATGAAAGTCTCTGAGCACCTGCAAGGCATCCTGGATACTTTACCGACCAAACCGGGTTGCTATTTGATGAAAAACGCCAGCGGCAAGATCATCTACGTTGGCAAGGCCGTCAACCTGCGCGCACGCGTACGTTCCTATTTCCACAGCGATTCGAGCCACGACAACAAGACACGCCGTTTGGTACGCGAAATTAGAGATATTGAATGGATCGTAGTCGGCTCGGAATTGGAAGCGCTCATCCTGGAGATGAACCTGATCAAGCGCCATCGTCCGCGCTTCAACGTGCGTCTCAAGGATGACAAACGCTATCCCTATATCAAAGTACACTGGCAGGACCCGTTTCCCAAAATCACAGTGACGCGCCAGATGAAAGATGACGGTTCGCGCTATTTCGGCCCGTACACTTCCGTCTGGGCAGTGCATCAAACTCTGGATGTACTGCGCCGCATCTTCCCCTACCTGACCTGCGACCGTGAAATCACCGGGACAGACACCCGCGCCTGTCTCTACTACGACATCAAGCTGTGTACTGCGCCCTGCATCGGGGCCGTGAACCAAGCTGAATACCGCCAGATGATCGCCGATCTGCAGGATTTCCTGAACGGTCAATCCGATCCAATTGTCAAACGCCTGGAAAAGGAGATGGCCAAGGCTTCGGATGAACTGCGCTTCGAGAAAGCCGCCGCAGTCCGCGACCAACTCAAGGCCATTGAAGCCATCGTCGAACGACAGAAGATCGTTTTCAACACTGATTACCTTGACTCAGATGTGATCGCCATGGCGCGCGAAGATGGGGAAGCCTGTGTGCAAATTTTCTTCGTGCGGGGCGGAAAAATGATTGGACGCGAATACTTCATCCTGGAAGGCACCGAGGAAACCAGCGATTCGGAAGTGATGGAGCAGTTCGTCAAACAGTTCTACACGGAAGCTGCAAACGTGCCGGAACAACTCATGCTGCCGGAGGAAATCGAAGAAGCTCGCATCATCGGGCAGTGGCTGCGTTCCAAGCGGGGAGGCAAAAAGGTACAAATTCGCGTTCCCCATAGAGGCCAATCACGGGAGCTCGTCAAGATGGCGGCGGAAAACGCCACCGAAACCCTGTCTGCGCTGCGGGAGCAATGGCAGGCTGATACACACAAACAAGAACAGGCCCTGGCCGAATTGCAGGAGTCGCTCAAACTATCCGAGCCGCCCAACCGCATCGAGTGCTACGACATCTCCAACACACAGGGAACGGCCACAGTCGGCAGCATGGTGGTCTTCGAGCAGGGCGTGCCCAGCAAGAGACTCTATCGCCGGTTCAATGTGGCCTCCATCCCGGGTGCGCCGGACGATTTCGCCTCGATGGAGGAAGTCTTAACGAGACGCTTCCGAAGGTGGCTGTCTGCCCAGGAGATGGAAGCAGACCCCGGGGCTAAGCCGGATGCGTCATTCTCGTTTTTACCGGACCTGATTATTATCGATGGTGGTAAAGGCCAGCTCAGTCGAGTCGTCAAAGTCTTAGAACAATTCGAGTTGTCTGATGAAGTCCCTGTGGTGGGTTTGGCAAAACGAGAAGAAGAAATTTTCTTTCCGAATAAGTCCAAGCCAACACTATTGCCGCGTCATTCGCAGGGATTGTATCTGGTACAACGTATCCGGGATGAGGCGCATCGCTTCGCCATCACCGCGCACCGCAAACGCCGTTCGAAACTTGGCCTGGCTTCCCAACTGGATGCCATCCCCGGCATAGGGCCGGCGCGGCGCAAGGCACTCTTGAAACATTTCGGCTCCATTGATAAGATAAGGGCAGCCAGCATCGACGAATTGACAACCGTCGTGCCTGCCAATACCGCAGAAGCTATCAAAACACACCTGGAGTAACCTAAGGCATGAGACGAGTGTGGATCGTTGATGACGACCAGGAAATGGCGCACGCAATGGGGATGATGTTGGAATTGCTCGACTACCAGACAACGAGTTTTCTGAACGCCCGCAGTGCGGCCCAAATCCTGCTGACAGGCGAGCGCCCGGATATTATGCTGCTCGACATCAATATGCCGGAAGTCAGCGGATTGGATTTGCTGGAGTTCTTGCGGCGTCGTCCCGAGTGGAAGGATCTGCCCATTGTGATGCTCTCATCGGAAGCTGCCGATGTAACGGTGGATGAGGCTATGGAACTGGGCGCAGATGGATATGTGATGAAGCCGACCACACTCGAAGAATTGGAAAAGGCAATTGAGATGGCCTTCCAAAAGCATCAGAAAGGTAATACTGTAAGATGAGTAAAGGTAAGAAGAAGCCCCCGAAACCAACACGCTACCAACGCACTTTACAAATTGCAATCATTGTGATTTCTATTTTCTTAGTTCTCTCCATGGTTCTTGCAGCAATCAATAATATCTAACTACCCTCCAATGGTATAATCCCACAGCGCGGCAGCTATCGCCGCGCTTATCTATGTTTTGCACACAGGAAAATTATGCTCGAAAAAATTACCGGAATTGAACAACATTACGAAGAACTCGGACGAGATTTAATGGAGGTCGGGGGCGACTATCAACGCGCCGCCGAGATCAACAAGGAACGGGTTGACCTGGAACCGATCATTGCCAAAGCCAAAGAGTATCGACAGGTAATCAGCCAGATCGAAGATGCACGCGCGTTGCTCGAAAGCGAAACAGACGAGGAAATGCTCGCACTGGCCGAAGCCGAGATTGCGGACCTGGAACCAAAAGTCGAGAAGCTGGAGAACGAACTCAAATCCATGCTCGTACCCAAAGATCCGCGTGATGACAAGAACGTCATCATGGAAGTCCGCGCCGGTACTGGTGGTGACGAAGCCGCGCTTTTCGCTGCAGATTTGTTCCGCATGTACTCCCGCTATGCTGAAAACAAACATTGGAAGACCGAAATTCTATCCGAAAATGCGATTGGGATTGGCGGGTACAAAGAGATTATCTTTCAAATAAAAGGGAAAGGCGCCTACTCAAAGCTCAAATACGAATCGGGTGTGCACCGCGTGCAGCGCATCCCTGAAACAGAATCTTCCGGACGCATTCACACCTCTACGGCAACGGTAGCGGTGCTGGCTGAAGTTGAGGAAGTGGACATCGATATTCCGGATTCAGACCTGAAGATCGATGTCTATAAATCAGCGGGCGCCGGCGGGCAGAACGTCCAGAAGAATTCGACTGCCATTCGCATCACGCACATCCCAACCGGGATGGTGGTAGCTTGCCAGGATGAACGATCACAATTGCAAAACAAGCTGCGCGCCATGTCCATTTTGCGCGCACGTTTATATGAAGCAGAGGAAGAAAAACGGCGCTCTGAGCAGGAAGAGGCACGCCGCTCACAGGTGGGAACAGGCGAACGGTCCGAGAAGATCCGCACTTACAACTACCCACAGAACCGTGTCACCGATCATCGCATCGGTGTCTCGTCCTATAACCTGCCCGGTGTGATGGAAGGGGACATCGACGAGTTCATCGTAGAACTGTCCACGCGTGATGAAGCCGAGCGCTTAGCCAGCAGCGGTTTCGATGATGATGAAGAAGAATAAAAGCGAAGAAAATATCCATTTTGTTAGAATATTCAGGCATTCGTATAATTCCCTAAAATGCCCAGCATATCAGCCTTTTTAGAACAGACAGCTTCAAAATTAACGTTAGTAAGCAATACGCCGAATTTAGATGCGCGCGTATTGCTTGCAGATGTTTTAAAAAAAACACGCACCTGGATTGAGGCACATCCTGAAACGCTTCTAACGCGTTCCCAGCTTGCCAGCGCTAAAAAAGCATTTGCCCGCCTGGAAGCTGGTGAACCGCTCCCCCACATCATCGGTCATTGGGAATTTTACGGTCTTGATCTCGAACTCACACCCGATGTGCTGATACCCCGTCCCGAAACAGAGTTGCTGGTCGAGCGCGCCATTAAATGGCTAGAAGCTGCGCCTGATCGCCGCACCATTGCGGATGTCGGCACCGGTTCGGGTTGTATTGCGATTGCAATCGCGAAAAGTGTTCCCGATGTAAAAATTGTTGCAACTGATATATCTCTCCCTGCCTTGGATATCGCACATAGAAATGTGCGCAAGCACAGCGTTGAAAACCATATCGCTCTCGTCCAATGCGATCTATTACCAATCCATCCCGGCTCGCTTCCCACTAACATGCACTTCGACCTGATCTGCGCCAATTTACCCTATATTCCTACTCAGATGCTGCAAGCGCTGGATGTTCATGGCCGAGAGCCAACCCTGGCTCTAGACGGTGGCGTTGATGGATTGGACATCGTTCGGAAATTACTGGGTATCGTACCCAGTTGGCTGGCCCCAAATGGCATGATCCTGCTCGAAATCGAGACTTCACAGGGGATGTCTGCCGTATCCCTGGCCTATGATGCCTTCGACAACGTTGAAATCAACCTGCACCAGGACCTAGCCGGGCATGATAGACTGGTAGAGATTCTTCTGTGAGTAAATTGAAAACCGTTATTCTCCCTGCCAACCACCGAGATGCAATTCCGCACGCGCTTGAAATCTTAAAGCACGGAGGCTTGGTTGCATTCCCCACGGACACTGTCTATGGTGTTGGAAGTCTGGCTTTCGATGCAAATGCGGTTGAAAGCATTTATGCGGCCAAAGACCGGCCAGCAGAAAAGGCTATCCCGATTTTGATCGGCGGCCCGGAAGACCTGGACAAAGTTACCGGGGAGATTCCACCAATGGCTGCCAAATTAGCTGCCCGCTTCTGGCCTGGGGCTTTGACACTGGTTGTGCCAAAACATCCAAGTTTACCTGAAGTAGTCTCCTCAATGCCCACCGTTGGTGTACGCGTTCCCGATCACCCCGCAGCGCGGACATTGCTTACGGCCGCCGGCCCTATGGCTGTGACTTCGGCCAATATCAGTGGACAGGAAAGTCCGAAAACGGCTGAAGAGGTGAGTCGTCAATTAAACCGACGCATCTCCCTCATCCTGGATGGAGGCGAAACACCAGGGGGCGTTCCGTCCACCGTGGTGAACTGCTTGGGTATAGAACCGGTCGTCCTGAGAGAAGGACCGATCTTACTGAAAGACATCCAGTTTGTATTAA
Organism: Anaerolineales bacterium; assembly: GCA_050115035.1. Classification (GTDB taxonomy): domain Bacteria; phylum Chloroflexota; class Anaerolineae; order Anaerolineales; family Villigracilaceae; genus JAABUE01. The sequence continues at coordinate 5,264 of JASFRG010000145.1, forward strand.
CATGAGTTGTGAACTTTCTAATCAAACGTTTAGGTATCCTTCAGGTTTTTCTAACGAAGTGGGGAGATAATATAGAAGCATTCTCCCCAATACAAACCCCGTCGGGACAGGGCCAGTCCTCAACGGGGTTTGGGTTTTAAATAGCCAGACCTGACAGGTTTTTTCGTAGCTCCTTCGTATTACAGTGGGGGTAAAAACCTGTCAGGTCTTTTTATGAAAGAGGCCAGGTTGCCTGGACATCCATATCCAAAGAGGAGGTGTGTCCATGCGCAAAGCGGAAATAGCCAGCGGCGGCGATCATGGCAGCATTGTCAGTGCACAGGGAAATAGGCGGGATATGCACCTTGAATTCGGTCTGGTTCAGAAAAGCTCTACGCAAAGCCTGGTTGGCCGAAACACCGCCAGCCACCAGGATCTCTGCGGCTTTATTTTCCCTGGCTGCTTCCATCGTCTTTTCGTAAAGCACATCCACCACGGCTGCCTGGAATGAGGCCGCCAAATGCGGCACGGGTAGCGTATTACTTCTCCGTTCTAAGTCACGTACTTCGCGCAAAACAGCTGTTTTCAAGCCGCTAAAGGAGAAATCCCAGGGAGTATCCAGCTTGGCACGCGGAAAATTGAAGCGCAGCGGATCGCCCCCCTCAGCCGCACGCTGGATCGCCGGACCACCGGGATAGCCCAACCCCATCATACGCGCGACTTTGTCAAAGGCTTCCCCAGCGGCATCGTCCAACGTGGCTCCCAGGCGTTTATATTCCAGGTGACCAGTCATCAAGATGAGTTCGGTGTGTCCACCAGAGACCAGCAAAGCTAAAAGAGGAAATTGTGGTTCAGGGGGGGGAGTCTCACCCGTCTTACCTCCCTGCGAGGGACTGTCATACACCCAGGCCGAATACAAGTGACCTTCCATATGGTTGACGCCCACCAACGGCAATCCCGTGCCCAGCGCTAATCCCTTGGCAGTATTGACGCCCACCACCAGTGAACCAGCCAGTCCCGGCCCACGCGTGACCGCGATGGCATCCACTTCGCCCAAACTCAAATGAGCTTCGGCTAAGGTTTGTTCAATGACCGGCGTGATGGATAATACATGCTGACGCGAGGCCACTTCCGGGAAGACACCACCGTAACGCGCATGAATTTCCATTTGTGAAGCCACTGTGGAAGCTAACAACTCGCGTCCGTTTTCGATCACAGCGCAGGCGGTTTCGTCACAGGAGCTTTCGATAGCCAAGATTCGGGCAGGCTTTAAGTCAGTCATATCATTTATTACGGGTGGTTGAGTGCCCGAAACGATAGTGGAGGGTGTATCGAAACCACAATTTTAGATTATCCAGTTTTCAGTTGGTTTCGATATGTCCTTCGAAGGGCACTCAGGGTTACTTAACCAACGACTATTTTTTCCACTTCTTCATTTCTATCACAAAATCATATGGATATTCGGCGAGTTTCTCGAACGTTCCATCGGGACGCACCCAATAAGTATCCTCGATACGGAAGCCCATGCCTTTCTCAGGATAGTATAACCCAGGCTCAATGGTTAGGACCACACCGGGAGCCAAACGATGGTCGTCACCCACCTGGAAACCACTGAACGGCCGCTCGTGGATATTGATCCCCACACCATGTCCCAAACTGTGGACATAGCCGTCCTGCGGAGAGGCTGTGTTCAGGGGCGATTTGTGCCCCTTCGACTCGAAGTACTCGCAAGTCATACGCTGATACTCCTTGAAGGGCGCGTTCAAATCCATGTTCTCAACAACTTTATTGTAAATCTCATGCACCTGATCGTAGAGTTCCTGGGCTTCGGGCGTAGCGTAACCCAGGCTCCAGGTACGAGTGAAGTCAAAGAAGTACCCGCCACCCCGCTCCTGCGGATAAATATCGAACACAATCGTTTGCCCCAAGCGCATCAAATCGTCAGGATTGCCCTGCGAATGTGGAACCCCCGCATCACTACCAAGCGCAAAGATATAGCCTTCGGAAGGAACAGCGTTGCGTTCGGCCAACCACAGGTTGATCTTACGCTTTACATCGCCAAGCAACAAGGGTGTGCCATCATCTTTCAAAAGCACTTCGTCATCACGCACATCACGGGATTGCAGATATTCAGCAGTGAGCCGCACGACTTCCGTGGTCCATTTGCCCATCTCGCGGATGCGCACCACTTCCTCTTCAGTTTTTGACTCCATTGCGCGCAGGAAAATCGAGTCCGTTTTGGATTCTCCAACAAACTCCATACCTGGCATCAATTCACGCAGGTGTGTCAGCGTAGACAGTGCATCCGATATATCCATCTGTCCATAAATACCGATACGCCCGCTCGTTAACCTTTCATCGTGGAAAATGTGATGCAAACGTAGCGCACTCATACGGCCGTGGTCTCCCCCGGCTTCTTTCATCAACGCCTGCAAAGGATATTTGCCGTAAAGCTTAATCTCCAACCCGGATTTGGCAGCCTCTTCGCGCTCCATGTCATTGCAATACAAAAGGGCTTTCTCACCGCGTTTTTTGATCAGCGCGGCGTTACTGACGTGTCCACCACCTGTCAGATAATACATGGGCGGGTTATTTTCGGCATTTCCCAGCACCAGGATTGCGTCCAGGTTTCTCTCACCCATAAGAGTGTCCAGATCAGATTTCATTTTTTCTCCGATAATAATGGTTTGAGTATTGAGAGCAATGTTTCATCTTGTTCCAGCAAGACAGTGCGCGGATCGAGCAGGACACGGTCGTTTTCGGTCCGGGCAATGATGGGTGGATCGGACGCGCGCAGCTTAGGCATGAACTTATCCGGTGACTTTACGTCCAGCGCCAGCACCCAGGTTTTCATGGATTCACCGGGGAGGCTGCCACCACCCACCGTCGATTCAGACTCGATCATTTCACCGTTCCTCAAGGCATCTTGCCACGCTTCAGCCCGCGCTTTGACCTGCTTCCGTGTCATCGAGATCATCCGCCAGATGGGGATTTCGCGCTCAGCCTCGTCTTTGAGATAATGCAATAGCGTGGCAGTGATTCCGGCCAATGCAACCTTGTCTGCACGGACGGCACGCGCAAGCGGATGCTTTTTGATTTTGGCAATCAAATCCTTACGACCGACGATAATGCCTGCCTGCGGACCGCCCAGCAGTTTGTCACCTGAGAAACAGACCACGTCCACGCCAGCTTCCAGGGATTCCTGCACAGTTGGTTCATGGGCGAGGCCGTATTTGGCGGTATCCAGGAACGAGCCTGAACCCAAGTCATCCACGACCAGAACATCAGCTTTATGCGCCACATCCACGATATCTTTCAACTCAGGTTCTTCAGTAAAGCCAATGATCTTAAAATTTGAACGGTGCACACGCATGACCACGCCTGTCGGTTTGGAGACGGCCTCTTCGTAGTCGCGCAGGTGCACACGGTTGGTGGTACCTACCTCGACCAGCTTCGCGCCGGATTGCTTCATCACATCCGGAACGCGAAAGCCGCCGCCAATCTCGACCAGTTGTGAGCGCGCAATGATGGCACGTTTGCGGTTCGAGAGCGCCGCCAGCGTCAACATGACCGCTGAAGCGTTGTTATTGACTACCACCGCAGATTCGGCTCCGGTCAGTTTTTGTAACACAGATTCGGCATGGATCAGGCGCGAGCCGCGCTTGCCCTTGTCCAGGTCATATTCCAGGTTTGAGTAACCCTGCGCGGCAATTCCCATCGCAGCAACGGTTGCTTTGGAGAGCGGGGCGCGTCCAAGATTGGTGTGGATGATGACGCCCGTCGCGTTAATGACCGGGATGAGAGTAGGCTGCGTCCAGACGTATAAGTGGGACTTTGTCTGGTACAGGATTTCTTCCGTCGAGGGTAGAGCAAGCTCAGGATGGAGTTTGAAGCGAGCGCGGAAGTCATCCAATGAACCACGCAAAGCCTGCAAAGTCAGCGGACGTCCGTAGGTTTCGATCAAGTCCGTTGACATCTGCAGCAGTTGCTCGACGGAGGGTAAGTTACGCAGACTCGTCATCAGATTCAGGGGGACTCCAGCGGGAGCGTTCGCGCAGTCGGATGAGCCACTCGATGGCCAGCAGTCCACCAGCAAAACCAAGCGTGAGCCACAGGGTCAACAGGTCGCCCCAGCGCAGCCAGAGCAGCACCAGGCCATAGACGCCAACCCACTGCGCCTGACGCAGGATGACGCGCGGCCCGACAGGCGCGTCGGAGGGAAAGCGCAGGTGGAAGAAGTAGACAATTGGGATGGCGGTGCCGGTCAGCGCCAGGAAGAGCAACGCGAAGAGCGCCCAGCGCATCCAGATTAACGGCTCGGTGAAATAGATAATGGCCGCCACACCGCCCCAGCCGCCGAAGAACAGCAGCAGGGTTGGGAGGATAAATGATCGAAAGGAAGTGTTTTTGGACATTGAATGAATTATACTCTGTGTAGATATTAAACCGCTAAGAGCGCAAAGCGCGCGAAGTTTAAAAAGGTTTTTCTTAGCGTTCTTCGCGCACTTTGCGGTTCAAAGAAAGGATTTTCAATGAAAGTATCAGAAGCTATTCGAATGAAACGCGCAGTGCGTAATTTTAAAGATGAGCCCTTGCCCGAAGATATCACCCACGCCATCCTGAACGCGGGACGGCGGTCGCAATCATCGAAGAACAGCCAGCCCTGGCAATTTATTGCTATCCAGGATAAAACTACCCTGAAGGCGCTCTCGGAATGCGGCACCTGGGCGGGACATCTGGCCGGCGCCGCTTTAGGAGTCGCCATCCTGACGCCCGACCCGAGTGAGAAATTCCAGACCATGTTCGACGCCGGACAGGCCGCCGCTTATATGCAACTGGCTGCCTGGGAACTGGGCGTGGGCTCGGTCCCGGCTTCGATCTATGAGCCGGAGAAAGCGCGCGAGGTTTTGGGCTTCCCAAAAGACCGGCATCTGCGGATTGCGCTCTCGTTTGGATATCCTGCGGATGAGGAGGTACTGAAGGCTACGCCGCAGAAGGGCGGACGGCACGAGTTGGAAGATGTGGTGCATTGGGAGAGATGGTAATCAAATTTTAGATCAATAGTTCCGATAATCTAAGTTGAATAAATAGAATCAATGAGGAGAATCCGTGAAACCTATCATCCTACACGCTGACCATCTGGTTACAATGAACGCTCTCAATGAAGTCATTCCAGATGGTGCCGTGCTCATCGGGGCTGATGGTCGCATCCAGGCAGTAGGCAAGTCCAGTGCAATTTTCAAATCCAACCCTAGTGTTGAAACAAAAAGACTGACGGATCGCTTGTTGATGCCGGGATTGATTAATTCTCATGCACATTCTGGCCTCTTGCGTGGTACCGCCGAGGGCTTGCCCGTTTGGGAATGGTTGCAACAATATATCGACCCCATGCACCGTGTGATTAACGAGAGGGAAGCAGAGATCGCCTCCTATCTCTGTTACGCGGAGGCACTTTTATCGGGAACAACCACCATCGTGGACATGTGGCGTCACATGCACGGAAGCGCCAAAGCAGCATCGCAGCTTGGCATTCGCGCAGTACTCGTACCCTATGTCGCTGAGCATCCGGATCACGATTATTTTGAAACGCTCAACGCCAATGAAACATTGATAAAGAAATGGCACGGCGCTGTGGGAGGCAGGGTCAACGTGTGGGTGGGGTTGGAGCACATGTTCTATGCCACATCCGAAGCCTGGAAGCGAGCCATTGCAATTGCAAAGCATTATCAAACCGGTTTCCACACCCATAGCAATGAAAGCAAATTTGATGTTGAGGAGACACAACGACGCTATAAAGTGAGTCCCATCGAAGCGTTAGAGAAATTTGGTTTGCTGGATGCGCCGCGCACACTGCTTGCCCATTGCGTCTGGCTTTCGGATCATGAGATCGAAATTCTTGCTACACGTCACATCGGCGTGGCACACAACCCGATCAGCAATATGAAACTGGCCAGCGGCGCTGCGCGTGTGGTGGATATGCTTGCACACGGAATCGCGGTGGGACTTGGAACTGATGGTGAAAAGGAAAACAATAACCTGGATATGTTCGAGGAGATGAAAACCTCCTCCCTGCTAGCAAAACTATCATCGCTCAACGCCGCTGCACTGGACGCCTGGTCTGTTTGCCGCATGGCGACGATTACCGGCGCTCAGGCATTAGGATTGGATTCAGAGATCGGCTCAATCGAAGTCGGCAAACAAGCGGACCTCATCGCTATCCGCACTGATACCCCCCGCATGACGCCTCTGATCTCAGGCACGGACGGCAACCTGCCCCACAACCTTGTCCATGCCGTGCAAGGCAGTGACGTGGATATGACTATGGTCGCCGGTCAAATCGTGGTTGAGTCAGGAAAACTCTTGACCGCAGAATTATCCCAACTCATTGACGATGCAAATAAGGCTGTCCCCGACCTCTTTCGCAGACGTGCTGAATGGTTATCAAACCATGAGACGGTCAGTGAATTGGCTAATAACCACGACAACACTACAAACCACGAATGACAAATCTATCCCTCACTCCCTTCTTCAACCCACGTGGTGTGGTTGTCATCGGCGCATCAACTTCGCACGAAAAATTGGGCTACGGCGCAGCCCGCAACCTGGTCTACAGTGGCTACAAGGGCGCGATCCATTTTGTAAGCCAGAAAACCGGCGAGCTGTTCAAGCTTCCACTATATACGGACGTGTCAAAGGTGCCAGAGCCGGTTGATCTGGCCATCCTGATCGTCCCCGCGCCTGCCACGCCCGAAACGCTGGAAGCCTGTGGTCAGCGCGGCATCCGTTCCGCGATCGTGGTCGCGTCCGGATTCCGCGAAGCCGGGCCGGAGGGCGCTGCGCTCGAAGCCCGCTGCCTGGAGGTGGCTCACAAACATAGCATCCGCATGGTGGGGCCTAACTGTATCGGCAGCCTGGACACGCACCTGCCGCTCGACACCACCTTCCTGGCCCCGCCCATGCCCGCTCGCGGTCATATCGGCTTTGTCTCGCACTCGGGGGCTTTCTGCGCCGCCATCATCGACTGGGCCCGCAACTACGGCTTTGGCTTCTCGCGACTGATCAGCCTGGGCAACCAGGCCGACGTGGACGAGACGGATATGCTACCCGTCGTGGCCGCAGACGAGCACACGCACGTCATCGTACTGTACCTGGAAGGGGTCGGAGATGGCAGACGCTTCGTGGAAGTGGCAAAGGATGTGACTCGACAAAAGCCGGTCATCGCGCTCAAGGTTGGACGCTTCGAATCCGGACAACGGGCGGCTGCCTCGCATACGGGCGCTTTAGCCGGCTCTGACAGGGCCTACGCAGCCGCCTTCGAGAAGGCCGGTATCTTCCGCGCTGACTCCGCCGAAGAGATGTTCGACTGGGCCCAAGCGCTGGCCGCCTGTCCCCTGCCGCGTGGACGTAACGTGGCTGTCCTGACCAATGCCGGTGGCCCGGGCGTGATCGCCGCCGACGCGTTGGAGGCGGAGTGCCTGCTCATAGCAGACTTGACTGAGG
>JASFRG010000146.1:0-12559 GCA_050115035.1 Anaerolineales bacterium
GTTCCGGGCGGGTTGCCCAGGTCAGCGGAACGGTACGACTGCCAGAAGATGCGCAGCCCGCCAGGTTGGTCTGGATGGCAGCGGTCGCTTATGACGAATTTGGAATTGTAGTCGGTGTGCGGCGTTGGGCGTCAGAGGCTGGGGTTATTCCCGGTGGCAGTTTGGAATTTGCATTTGAAGTTTCCAGCCTAGCAGGGGAGATCGAGCGGGTAGAGTTTGTAGTGGAGGCAAAGCCTTGATTCTTTAAAAAGTGACAGTCACATTTGCGAAAGTTAAAATTAGGATGGTGCAGTATTTTGTGAAGTGATGTGCGGTTGTGGCAACAGGTTGATCAAAGGTGGGAGAAGCATGAAGACGGCCAGCCACATCCATGTTGTGATAGTTTCCGCTACCGCCTTTTGCCATGTGTAAAAGGGAGCATACTGGATTTCTTCAACTAAAAATGCTGCCCCTAGGACAGTCACAGCCATAGCAAGAGTAAGTCCTGTGAACAGAATCATGAATTTTTTCCAGGGAGTTTCGTTATACAGGTAGAGCCAGCCCCCCAAAGCCAGGATTAAAAAAGATACGAACACATATGGCCCAGCACGATGATAATCACCGAACGTTAAAATGATGGCAAAAGGTGTTACCCCGTAAAGAATAAAAGCAAGCGATGTCCGGTCACTTCTCAGTCGTTGGTAAAAGGGTCGAAAGGCCGGGATCAACGCAGAGAACACAACGGACAGCAAGACCAAAATAATGATTCCTCCCCAAAACGTTCCTGTCTGGATAAAGTCCCCGACAAATTGTGATACAAAAGGCGGAAATGAAAATCCAGGCCACTTTGGGTCAATCACTTCAATGGTTATCAATAGATTTGCAATCGCAAACACAAATCCAATAAGAGGCAACATCGAGCGCGGAATTACCCTGGTGAGAGCCACAAAGAACATGACTAACAATATCCCCATCAGACTCAACCGAATAATTTCCACTACCCGGGCAGGTATATATTGAATGGCACCGATGGAGAAAAAAAGAACTATAACTATAAGGAATGGAAGGGCTACTGCAACCGTTTGAGAAACGTATGAAACGAATCTTTTTGTCATCCCCGTTTTTCTCCTTTCCCGCAGATGCTCGAAAAGCACTGCCTGCGGAAAACTGGCCAGCTCCCGAAGCAACACTTTAGCGATCTCCCTGTTCCCGACTTTTTCAGCATCCGCAAGGGACAACGCGAAGACCGTTTGCAATTCCTCTCCGTATTCATGACGGTAATTCTGCGGAAAGAGATTCAAAAGCAGACCATAAAACCGACGGATGAAAGGTAAACTTTTCCTCACACCCCATCCTCCCTAAGCCGTAGGTGCGCTTCATTGACCATTCCCTGCAACCGGCTCGTCTCCGCTTCAAGCACTCGCTTTCCCAACTCTGTCAGGGTGTATGATTTGCGGGGCAAACCGGGACCTGAATCATCTTCATCATCGAAGAGGCGTTCAATCAATTCCTGATCGAGCAAGCGGCCAATCGCCGTGTACAAGGTGCTTGTGCTCAGGTTGACTCGTTGGCTGCTCAAGTTTTTCACATCTTTCGAAATAGCATATCCATGCTTCTCTCCAGGCGCGAGGCTTAACAAAATATAAAAAGTTGGTTCTGTGAGGGGAAGATAAGATAAAGTGTCACCAGACATCGTTTCGCCTTAATAGTCATTTAATGATATATCGTAATATGACATATGATAACACCTATACTACTAAGGGTCAAGGATATAAAGCCTTAGTTGAATCGAAATTAATGTCATCGCAAGTGTAAACTCATTTCCCCTCCAGCCACATATAGCGCTCAATCGGTACATCAATCGGCGTGAAAATGAAGCCCTTTACATACGGCTTGACCAAACGATATGAAAGCGAATGGACGGTGAATAGCACGGGAGCATCATTCACGATGATCTGTTCGGCTTGCTGATACATTTCAATGCGTTTGGATACATCCTGCTCCACACGCGCGGCTTCGAGGAGCGTATCCAATTCGGGATTAGAGTAACTGCCGCTATTCTGCGCGGAACCACTGTGGAAGAGCACATCCGCGAAGTTCTGCGGATCGGGGTAGTCCGCGCACCAGCCGCCACCGAAGATTTGTCCGTGCTTGCCGGCGTAGATTTTTTCGATGTAATAATTCGGTTCCAGGTTCTCGACTGTGATTTCCACACCCAGTTCTTGCTGCCACATCTGTGCCAGGGCCGCAACGTCCGACCCAATGCTCGATCCGATACCTGCATCCGTGTAGACGATGGGCGGCATGTTGTTCGCGTATTTGGATTCCGACAAAAGTTGTCGGGCGAGTTCGGGATCATAGGGCAGGCCGTTCAGTCCAATATTGAAGCCGGGCAGGCCGGGCGGGTAGAGTCCGATGGCAGGCAGCGCCTGTTCGTTGAGCACCACATCGATATATTTCTGGCGGTCGAATGCCATCGAGAAAGCCTGCCGTACTTTCACATCATCGAAGGGCGGTTGGGTGGTGTCAAAGGTTACGAAACTGGTGCACAAGTTCACGCCAGTCACCAGTTCGTTATGCAGCGGCTCGGTCGGGTCGAGAAAACGCTCAACGGAACGATACGACACGCCAGTAATATCGATCTCATCGGCTTCGTACAGGCGTTGACCAACGCCACTGAATAATTTAACAACCACAAAAGGGATCGAGGGCTCTCCCAGATAGAAATCGGGATTGGCCTCGTACGTCATCTGTTCGAAACGCCGCCACTCGGTCAATTTGAAAGGACCGGTGCCGTTGGGCGCGCGGAACCATTCCTCACCAGATTCGACGTTGGCCTTATCCAGCACGAAAGCAGTCGGATAGGTCAGCTTGAGTAGGAAATAGGGCTTGGGCGCGTCAATGGTCACCTGTAGGGTATGTTCGTCAAGTGCCTGTAATCCAGAGATGTGTTGTGCCTCTCCATTGGCCATCTCCCGCGCTCCCACGATATCGCCCAGATAAGTCAGCGCCGTGTCCGAAGCCAGCGCAGGGTTAAGGGCACGCTCCCAGGAATAGATCACATCCTGTGCCGTGACAGAGCGCCCGTCGTGGAATTTTGCGTTTTCTCTTAAATGGAAAGTGTAGACCATGCCGTCCGGCCTCACATCCCAGGTTTCGGCCAGGTCGGGGGTCAGGTTCAGGTAGGGATCGAAGGAGACCAGTCCGCTGAAGACCAGCTTATCTCCGGAGCCATGCGTGGTGGCCGGATCGTACTCTCGCGGATTGGTACTCTCGCCTCCTGCCAGGACCAGGGCCTGATTCAGCGATCCCTGGAACGGATTCCCGGCTGAGACATTGTTCACCACCCCCACAGCAACGATAACTAAGATCGAAAGTGTGATGAAGGTGAATAACTTACTTCCCCGCTTCATGGTTATCTCCTTTACGCCTTTCAGACACAAGGTAAGCGCCTAAGGCCAGCACGCCGATTAGCACGACCAAAATGCAACAAACGGCGGCCAGCATGATTGTCAATGCCAGGGGAGGACCATTTTGTTGGGGAGGTGGCTCTGCGCTGGAGGAGGTTGGGATGGTGTAGGGCGTCGGGGTGACGGCCAACGGCACTCCGGCGAAGGGCTCGTAGGTGGGGACAAAAGTTGGGGTTGGCTGCACAGTTGGTTGTGTGGAAGCAGCTTTTGGCGCAGCCCCGACCGCTTCCCGCCAGGCATTTTCGAGCCCATAAATATCAAACCCATAAACCTGCAGCAGGGCATCATCAATCGTATTCCCATCCCGTAAGGTTATAAGAAGGGAATTCATGCTTTCCTGGCCGTAAGTTTCGATCAGGAACTTGACGATGCTGTACGACTGGCTGTAAGACAAATAAGCCTTGCTGGGCACTTCGGAAAAGCCCCCGCTAAGCGAGCGAACGCTGAGCAATTGGTCGCCGCTGATGGCCTGATCGAGTTGGGATCTTGAAGAAGGATCGAGCTCGCCCTCGGCGTAGACAGCCAAGCCCTCGTTAAGCCAGGTGGGCACATCACCCAGACAGGAGAAAGTAAGATGACCGACCAACACGTGGGTGAGTTCGTGTGCGATGGTGGTGCGCCCCCATTCCAGGTCGCGTTGGGAGATGCCGATGATGACGATATCGTGATCGGCATATGCCATACCCCCAGTCCAGGTAGGTTCGTACAGGATGGCGTCTTTCATGTCATCCGTATTGGCATAGATGTAAAGATGGATGGGTTGGTCAGGTTGCAGACCGGCATCGTTTTGCAGGCGTGCCAGTCCCGTTTCAGCTGCAGTGAGCAGGTCTTGCGCGAAAGCCTGATCCCCAGAATACCAGTGCAAATTGATAAATCCGGATGTGACGGTTTGCCAGTCGTGTTCTGAATCGAGCCAGTTGAGTGTTTTCTTCTCTGAGACGTTTTCGACTCCGTTCTCATCGGTGTAGCGCCAGCGCCACCACAGGCTTGCACCGGGAGGCAGCGAGCCAGACTGTCTCATCTCCCAGGTCCACTCGGGGGTGACAGTCGTGCCGGGTGTGAATTGAGGAAAAGCCTTAGCGAGGACTGTGCCACAAGTTAATTGGTTAGTGCCGTACTCAAGGGTTACCGAAGTGATCGATGCGCTGCTCTCAATGGTCGCGCGAAAGGTAATGCTTTCGGGGAAGTTAAGCGTGGGTTGGTCATCTGTCACACTGAATGACGAGCCAGCAGATACGCCTTCCGGGGTGAAAAGGGCAAAGGTTATGAGCAGCAGGCTAGAGGTCAGGGAAAGAAGCGAGTTTCTTATTCGCATTTATCCTCCAAAGTTTGAAAACGAAATAAGTCTATCATAGCTACGGGTTCCCTTTCAATATTGTCAATCTCCCAAGTTTGACGCATCTATTCCTTGCATGTATAATCTTTTTAGTCCCCATTCGGGGGATTATTTGAGGCCCAATATGGCATTACGCGGAAATTTACGCGATTTCACGATTACCCAACTCTTAAATCTAATCAATCTGGCAAACAAGACCGGCACGTTAATTGTAGATGGGTCTGCTGACCAGGCCCATGTTGCGTTCCGAAATGGCAAGCTGGCTTTTGCGCGTATCGGTCAGGAAGATAATCGCCTGGCAACGGTTTTGCATCGCGCCAATAAGCTGACGGCGAACCAATATCGCGCAATTGTTGAGCGTGCTGGGGCGATGACGGATAAAGAGCTGGGATTGTTGTTGATTAATGCCGGCTATGTATCGCAAGAAGATATTCTTTTAAACTTACAAGATTTCTTTGCAGATACTGTACGACGACTTTATACCTGGGTGGAGGGCTCTTTCCGGTTTGATGCAGAGATGCTTCCACCGGATGATCGTATCAACGTTCGCCTGGACCTTGAAAATTTAATTATCGAAGGTTCACGGCAGTTGCGTGAATGGGAACAGCTACAGGACGAAATTCCGAGCCTGGATATGGCTCTGAAGTTCACTGATCGCCCGCTTAAAAACGTCAATTTGAGCGTGGAAGAATGGCGAGTTGTTTCATATATAAACCCGAAAAACACAATGAAGCAGATTGCCAGGGCTAACAAGATGAATGATCTGGATATTCGTCGTATAGTTTACGGTTTGTTACAGGCCGGCCTGGTTGATATCGTCCGTCCGGAAGGCACAAAACCATTGCCTAGCCCGAAAATGTTCCCGACCCAGAACAAGGAAGAGCAAAAGTCCCTGGTGAACAAGCTTATCGGACGCATCCGATCGCTGTAAACATCACGATTGGGAAGGATTTTTTATTATGCAAACAGTCAAAATGGTTGTGACGGGACCTTTTAGCGCTGGCAAGACAGAATTCATTCAGTCTGTCAGCGAGATTGATGTTGTTGCTACAGAACGAAAGATTTCAGGTGTTGACGAACGTGCCGTCAAGGAATCCACGACTGTAGCAATGGATTTTGGTCGCATCACAGTGGACGAAGACCTGGTTCTGTATTTGTTTGGAACCCCCGGTCAAAAACGCTTTGACTTCATGTGGGAAATCCTTTCCGAGGGCATGTTAGGATTTATCGTCATGGTGGACAGCACTCGTCCAGAGACTTTCCGTGAGGCCAGATCGATCTTGGAAACTTTCCGCGCCTATGCGCCTACACCTTACGTTGTGGCCGCCAATAAACAAGATAAGAAAGACGCCTGGGAAATGGATGATATGCGCCACGCGCTGCGGTTGGATCCAAATGTAAAGTTTTTGTCCTGTGTGGCAACGGAACGTGAAACCGTAAAAGAAGTTTTGTTGCAATTGTTGTACAGCATTCTTGAGGAAATGGAGACCGGGGGGTAGGGGAACCGGTAATCAAGGTTCAGTGTCTTCGATCACTACAGACCAGGGTATTGTTCATTACGAAGTATACGGACGAGGACGCCCGGTCATCTTATTACACGGGTGGCTGGGTTCTTGGGGTCTGTGGCAGGAAACCATGGCCTATTTAGGCCAGTATTACCGCACTTATGCATTGGATTTTTGGGGATTTGGTGAATCCGGGAAGAAACGTGAAACCTACGCTGTGCAGGATTTTGTCAGTTTAGTCGATCAGTTTATGGCCCAATTGGGCATTGGCAAAGCTCCGCTGGTTGGTCATAGTATGGGGGGGACAGTCAGTTTATCGGTAGCAATCCAGTTTCCCGAGCGTGTTTCTAAAGTTGTGGTGGTTGGTTCGCCGATTGCCGGATCATCCCTGGCTTTACCTTTGAAATGGGCGGGGTATCGTCCCATCGCGTTTTTACTTTTCAATATGATGGGCGCTTTCCGGTTTGGTATGCGGGTGGCCTCGCCTTTCATATGTCGCGATCCACGTTTTGCGGATATGATGGATCGCGATCTTTCGCGAACGACCCTTGAATCTTTCTTGCGCAGCATCGCATCGCTACGCCGCACGGACCTGCGTCCGATGCTCGATAATATTCACGTCCCGGTCATGGGTATGTATGGGGATAAGGATAATATTGTCCATCCGACGCAGTGGAAACCGCTGGCTGCGGGGGTAGACAATAACAAGACCGAGCATTTCCCGAAGGCCGGACACTTCATTATGCTGGATGAATCTGATCATTTCATGCACAGACTCAAAGCCTTCCTTGACGAAGAATCACCGACTTCATAATGGATACGACCCTTGACTGTTACTTCCCGAACAGGTTAGGGCGTATTATGATGTTGGCCTTTGAGGAAGTTATGGGGAAAAACGGTCTCAATGCCACCTTGAACCTGGCTTCGCTCTCGTCATTGATTGATAATTATCCCCCAGAGGAGGATGAAAAAAAACTTCCTTTTGAAATTTTTAGCCAAATACAACTCGCGATGGAGCAAGGATTTGGCCCACGCGGTGGTCGTGGACTTGCCTTGCGCGCTGGACGGGTCTTCTTCTCAAATGGATTGCGTACGTACGGCCCTGAATTGGGTTTGAACGATATAGATTTCCGTTTGCAGCCTCCTGAATTGAAATTAATAGCCGTCTTGCGTACCATGTCGGATTTTTTTAATCAGCATACAGATCAAAAAGTGTCCTTAATAGAATCGAAGCCCAAAATCATATTGGAAATTGAACATTGTCCCTGGTGTTGGGGGAGACAGACCTTCGAGCCGATATGTCAATTTTCAGTGGGCATGTTGCAGGAAGCGTTATTCTGGGTCAGTGGTGGAAAGTTTTATAATGTAGTAGAAGAGACCTGTATCGCGCAAGGCGATTCTGTATGCCTTATTGTGGTTGATCGAGAGCCGTTAACGTAGTCTACAATTTTGTTAGATTGCTCTTATCAAGAGATTATCAAGTTGTGAGAAAATATATTTGATGTTAAAGATCATTCTGAATGCTCCTCATATTATTAAACCATTCAACGAACGTGCGCGGGATTTGCGTATTCAAAACCAACCGTTGTGGTTATATCAACGTAATGTCCTTGCCCCTTATGTGACCAGTGAGCGCGAATTGGAGCCTGGCAAGCGTCTACCATTGGTTCGTGAACCAACGCTTGTATATCGTGACAATTTGTTTTTTGATGAGCCCTATATCTCAGAATTTATCACAAAAGCCAGAAAGAAAAAGCGTGCAGTGCGGGCAGCCTTTTCAATCGATGATCCGGCTTTCCGTGAGCATGCTTTACCTCTCTCAACATCTTATACTCCTGCTGGCGATCTGTTTTTAGCTGACCTTTGGTATTATCCCAATGGTCCGGTTGCGGATGTGGAGCCGTTGTTGATCGACCTGGGTTCGCATGAAATGGGCTATTATCACGTTCCAACCTACATGGCCGACCAGTCGGGCGATCTGGTATTCAATGTGCCGTTGCGCGCATTAATGGCGATAGATTCCTGGGTGCACGTGCATCTGGTTGATGTTGTGTTTGGGCTTTTTGCGCGTGGGGCACGCTTTGAGAAGCGCTTGAACGAAGATACTTTCTATAAAATGAAAGTTATCGGCAAGGCACTGTACGAAGGTCGCCAACTGCTCGAATGTTCGGAATTGGTTTCTGTGGGTAAAAATTGTGTGATCGATCCACGCGCTGTTATTCACGGACCAACAACCATTGGAGATAACGTCATTATCAACGCCGGAGCTGTGATCGAGAATTGCATCATTGGCAATAACGTCAATGTTTCGCAGGATGTGCAGTTGATGCTTTCCGTCGTGGGCGATGGCACCTTCCTGCCGTTCCGCGCAGCTATGTTCATGACCACCATTATGGACAATAGCATGATTGCGCAAAATACCTGTTTGCAAATGTGCGTGGTGGGACGCAATACTTTTATTGGTGCCGGTTCCACATTCACCGATTTCAACCTGATCCCAACGTCGATCCGCGCCTTGGATGGAAATGACAGGTTGAGCATTTCTAATCGCCCGGTGATCGGTAGTTGTGTTGGACATAACTGTCGCATTGGCTCTGGCATGATTGTGTATCCAGCGCGCACCATCGAATCTGATGTTGTGTTGGTTGCTTCGGATCAACGCAGGGTCATCAATCGGGATGTCTATTTTGAAGATAGCGATCATTTCCAGTTGAGAAATGCAGTTCAGCACCAGGCGCTCTATCGTCCAAAAGATGGGCGGTCGGAGGTGGAATCCTGGTAACCCAATGGACACCTTCGCTTTCATTATCCACCCGATTGACCCCAAACGGGACGTCAGCCGGAAATTCCCGCTTTTAGGACGTGTTCTGACCGAGCGTCAGATCGACTTTTTTTCTACGTTCTTTCCCCCCGTCTATATTTCAGAAATTGAGGGTATTACCTCTGTATCTACCGGAAAACAGGTAAAAGGCTGGTTCATTGCCGCCCCTTATACCCCCCGACGAATGTTGGAGTTGCCGGAGGGTGTTGTTTATCGTAAGATCATACAGACCGGCCGAATGGCTGAGCGTCTCGGGGCTCGGATGCTGGGTCTGGGTGCCTTCACCTCGGTCATTGGCGATGCTGGAGTGACCATCGCCCGATCTCTGGATGTGCCGGTTACAACGGGGGATGCCTACACAATAGCCATTGCGGTGCAGGCGGTCCGTGAGGCAGCCCGTCAAATGGATATTCCTTTGCAAGACGCGACAGCCGCAGTCGTAGGCGCATCGGGTACGATTGGCCGGGTTTGTACCGAATTATTGGCAGAAGATGTAGGCCGTCTTTATTTGATTGGTCGCAGGGAAAGTGCGCTGTATGAGTTACGGGAGCAGTTATCGGGTTTGGGAAGAAGCGAGTTGATTGTCAATACAAAGATGGATGCTTTGGCGGAATCTCAGTTAATCCTGACTGTGACCAGCGCGATCCACGATGTCATCCACCCGGAGCATCTCTTACCCGGGAGTGTGGTATGTGATGTGGCCAGACCTCGTGATGTTTCTGCAATGGTAGCGGCCATAAGAGATGATATATTAGTGATTGACGGCGGAATGGTTGATGTTCCAGGCCCCGTTGATTTCCACTTTAACTTTGGCTTTCCGTCGGGCAAGTCTTATGCATGTATGGCAGAGACGATAGCATTGGCTCTGGAAGGTCGCTTTGAAGATTATACGCTCGGTAAGCATATTACCCGTGAGCGTGTAGACGAGATAACTGCCATTGCTGAGAAGCATGGCTTTCGCTTGAGCGGATTTCGTTCGTTCGAGCGGGAAGTTGTACCGCAGCAAATTGAAGCCGTGCGCCGGAATGCTCGTAAAAGAGCGCGGCGCAATTAAAGGAGGCTCTATGGGAAAGCCCCGATTACTCGTTGTTGAAGACGATCATGATATCAGTAACATGCTGAAAATCTATTTCAGCGGCCTGGAGTATGAAGTGGACGTAGCCGTCCGCGGCTCCGAAGCTCTGGAGAAGACCAGGCAGGTGTTGCCACATTTGATCGTGTTGGACATCATGTTGCCGGATATCGACGGGTATGAGGTATGCCGCACGTTGCGGACAAATACGCGTACCAGTCATATCCCGGTGATATTCCTGACGCAGAAAGATGAGCGCAGCGACAAGCTGACCGGCCTCGAATTGGGTGCAGATGATTACATCACCAAGCCTTTTGATATCGAGGAGTTGAAGTTGCGTGTGCAAGGCGCGATTCGACGATCGGAGCGAGAAAGTCTCACGGATCCGCGTTCCGGGCTTCCGGCTGGCCGCTTAATAGAGGAGCAGTTACGTAAGATCATTCGCGAGAAGGATTGGGCCTTACTAGATGTCAGTATCAATCACTTTACTCCCTTTAGGGATGTGTATGGTTTTGTAGCTGGAGATGATGTCTTACGCTTCACTGCGATGTTGGTAGGCGAAGTGGTGGATGAGACCGGCACGTCAGCGGATTTCATTGGTCATGCGGGCGGCGACAATTTCATCATCATCACAACCGAAAATGCCGCCCCTTCGATCAAACAGCGCTTGAAGGAGCGTTTTGCGGAAGAGGTACAGACCCATTACAACTTTATCGACCGGCAGCAGGGGTATATGACAGCACAAACCGGTAATGGACCAGAGAATGTTCCTTTTATGACACTTGCTGTGGGTGTGGTTGCGCCCTCTGAATATGGCTTTGCCGATATCCGCGAGATTACTGAAATGGGGGCTGAAGCGCGGCGGAAGGATACTCCGGGCGAGCTGGTAGAGTAAGGATCCATATCCAATGGAAGGCTTAGGCCTGGGGCTAATTTTAGTCGTAGTCGGACTGGTATTTGTTTTGCTGGTCCGGATTTTGCTGCGAATCTTGTCGCCTGATAATCAGCCTCACACAAGTCTTTCTGATTCTTCTGTAGTATTACCCAATAGTTCAGACCAAAAGGATGCCGTTATCATCGTCCAGGGAGGTGGGCGGGTCGAATATTTGAACATCAGCGCGCGCCTGTTGTTTGGTTTGCGCGAAGATGAACAGGCCGAGTTGGAACGCCTGGCACGATACACACGCCCATCCAACGATTTTCTCTCTCTGCTCTCCAAAGAAGGCCAAAAAAGAATCTCTGTTGGCGCTCGGCTGACCGAGGCGACCTCATATCATGTGCCAGGGATGCCGCCTTCGATGATGTTAACCCTCCGAATACTGGATTTGGGGCCTGCGTTATCAATCGGGGATGAGACTCAGGTTTCAGCCTCGATTCTCCGTGTGATCACTGAATTCGGACAATCAATTTCAAGCAGCCTCGACTTGCAGGAAACATTACAGGCTATTTTGGAAAATGTAGGGCGATTGATCTCAGCAGACATCCTGGAAATCAAAGTTTGGGATGAAGCCAGTAAAGGGTTGATCCCATACCGTTTTGAAGAACGTTCTGGTGAACCCCGTGCGTTGCGTCGCGTGGCAAGGTCATATTTTGGGGATTACGCCAATTCGTTATTGAAAGAACAAAAGCCACTCTTCTTTTCACAAACCACTCCTGACAATGAGGATGTGGCGAATAGTGCAACAGAAACTAATTCGGTTCGCTCCTATATCGGCATCCCACTGCTTATTGACGGAACCTTGGTTGGTACGCTTGAAGTTGGCCAGGCCTCAGGAGGAAGTTTCAGCCAACATGATCTGGAATTACTTCAACTGGTTTCGGGACAGGCGGCCTTAGCCATCCATAATGCGCTGCTCTATGAATTTGAACAACAACGAACATCCGAGTTGACCGGACTGGTCAATTTGTCACAGGCTGTCAGTGTCAGCCAGGACATGAAAAATCTGTTCGAGCGCCTGGTCAAAAGTATTTCCCCGTTATTTGATGTCGAGATCCTTGGCTTTTTACTTTATGACGAAGGTAAACGTACCTTAGAAGGGCAGATTCCGTTTCAAGGGTTGCCGCCTCATATTGTGGAAATATACCGCACGACTCTCCCGGATGAAAAAGTTGCTTCTGATTTGATAGCTTCTCAACAACCCCTGGTGACCATGAATGCTGCGGAAGATGAAAACTGGGAAGCGCTTGGTATTCGGAATCTGGCGCAGGCAGCCAGCTTGCGCGATTCGGCATTGGTTCCGTTGTTGGCTGGCAGGCGTCTGATCGGGTTTTTGCAATTATCGAATCATAAACAGGGCGTAATCCCTTTCTCTGAAGAAGAATTACGCCTGACAAATATTATTGCCAACCAGGCTACTGCCATTATCGAGAATGCGG
>JASFRG010000147.1:0-12413 GCA_050115035.1 Anaerolineales bacterium
TAATTTGGGTATCCATGAGTAACTCCTGTTCTTTGGTGTTGGGATACCCAAATGTAACGGATACTCATGGTTTTTTCTACCCTTTCTTCTCTAGGTAGCAACTTGAGTTAATATTATCAATCATACACACAGTTTTCATTTTCGACAGAGAAGGCTTGGGTAGGGATTTTCATGAATATTGAAAAGGCAAAACCGACCGAGGATTCAAGGTTTCGCATCCTGACTGAGATCAGTCAGCAAATCACGTCAATTTTGGACATTAATGAAGTGCTGGCTCAGGTAGTAAGGTTAATCCAACAAACCTTCAATTATTATCATGTGGGAATTGGTTTGATCGAGGAAGATGAAGTAGTATATCGTGTTGGAGCAGGGAAACTTTGGGATGATCCAAATTTCGAATTCAAACCGGGACGGTTAAAAGTCGGTTCAGAAGGGATCACTGGTTGGGTTGCTCATACAGGCAGAGCCAGGTTAGTTTCTAATGTTTCGCTTGATCCGCATTATGTGTTGATGCAGGGTAGTCTGACAAAGTCAGAGCTCATAGTCCCTATTACTGTCAAGGATAAAATTATTGGGGTTTTGGATGCACAGAGCCAGCAACTGAATGAGTTCGAAGAAACAGATTTGGAACTTATGCAAGCAATTGCCAACCAAACAGGGATTGCAATTGAGAATGCGCGCCTGTTTGCTGAGACCCAACGTCTCCTCGAAGAAACCGAGGAACGCAACACCGAACTTGCCAGTATAAACAGCATGCAATCGGGGCTCGTGTCAAAGCTGGATATAAAGGAAATCTATGAATTGGTGGGAGATAAACTGCGCGAGATATTCGGCGTTCACGGCATCGTAATCTATTCTTTCGACCACGTACGTCAACTGGTTATTGATGAATATTCCTACGAAAAGGGGCAAAGATATGATGTCCTACCACAAAAAATAGAAACTTTTCATGAGTCAATCATCCGCACAGGAAAGACTGTCTTCATCCAGGAAAATTCTAAGACATTCTTCGAGAAAATTAACCACTCCATGCCCGCAGGGGAAATACCTCGTTCATTTTTAATCGTTCCTTTCAAATCCCAAGGCAGAGTCGCCGGCATGATCGGTTTGTTCGACATAGACAAGGAATTTGCATTTACTGAATCCGATGTCCGTCTGATGGAGACTCTCACCAACTCGATGACCGTGGCACTCGAAAGCGCGCGCCTCTTTGCGATAACACAGCATCGCGCTGAACAGTTTCGAGTTCTCGCCGAGGTAAGTCAGCACATCATTTCCCTTGCCAGCGTGGACGAACTTCTCAATAGAATTACCTTACTCGTCAAGAACGCTTTTGGATATATCCACGTGGGGATTGGATTGGTGAAAGGCAATCAAGTGGTCTCAAAAGCTGAAGTTGGTGCCTTTGAAGAAGCTTATCGTTCAATCTCCATACCCATCGGAGAGGGTATTTGGGGTCAGGTTGCACAGAAGGGAGTACCGATAATATCCGACCATGTGAACGGGAAACAGGAGCACCAGTATATGCACGGCATCGGAATTCATTCACATTTATGCGTTCCGCTCAAAATAAAGGATAAGGTGATCGGTGTTATGAGTGCCGCAAACGACCACGCCGAGTCGTTCGACCAGAGCGACGAAACCATTTTGCAAACACTAGCCAACCAGGTCAGCGTTGCCATTGATAATGCACGTCTTTACGAACAGGCGCGCCATCTGGCAGTATTGGATGAACGACAACGCCTGGGTAGAGAACTTCACGATTCAGTCACACAATCTTTGTATGGAATCAGCCTGTATGCCCAAGCCGCAACAGGCAAAATTGCTGTCGATCAGCTTGATCAAGCCAAAGAATATCTGGATGATATCCAAAATACGGCGCAAGAATCACTGGCAGATATGCGTCTGCTTATCTTTGAATTGAGACCGCCCATTCTTGACAAAGAAGGGTTGATATCCGCTCTCCAAAACCGTCTAATGTCAGTAGAAAACAGAGCCCAGATCAAGTCCAATATCAAGAGTAATCTGAATAGCAGGCTGCCAATCAATATAGAAGAGGGCCTTTATCAAATTGCGCGAGAGGCATTGAACAATGTTATCAAACACGCACATGCGAAAAATATTTCAATTAACGTCCAACAGGTGCATAAATTCGTTTCGATGAAAATCTCAGATGACGGAGTTGGGTTTGAACCAGAAAATGCATGTGGGCAAGGGTGCCTTGGTTTGGTTAATATGAAGGAACTTGCTCAATCGCAGGGCTGGCAACTTCTTATAGAAAGCAGCCCAGGAAATGGTGCGCAGATACAAGTGGAGATAGAACAATCATGAACGAAAAGCCAATTGATCAATCTGAAACTATTCGAGTAATGGTCGTGGATGATCATGCCATCATACGGAAAGGGATAAGGGCTGTATTGGAACTTGTTCCAGACATTGATCTGGTAGGTGATGCAGAGAACGGCAAACAGGCAATCACTCTGGACCTGGAACTGACTCCAGATGTAGTCTTGATGGATCTCATGATGCCTGAAATGAACGGGATCGCCTGCATTCGCGAAATAAAAGCCCAACGTCCAGAGGCACGTATCCTTGTGCTGACCAACTTTGCCGGGGAGGATATGATTTTCCCCGCTATCAAGGCTGGCGCGATGGGCTACCATCTTAAGGATTCCAGCCCCGAGACGCTCGAAGAAGCCATCCGTCAGGTATATAGAGGTGAATCATCCCTACATCCGCTGATTGCTAAAAAAGTGCTAGGGGAACTTCGCTCACCTCCAGAAGATCAGGGGACTTATGAAACCCTGACCAAACGTGAGTTGGAGGTTCTAAACCTGGTCGCGCATGGACTTGAAAATAGGGAAATTGCCGAGCAACTCGTTGTCAGCGAGGCCACGGTCCGTACCCATGTGAGCAATATATTGGGGAAACTCCACCTGGCCAGTCGAACGCAAGCTGCGCTTTATGCTCTTAGGGAGGGACTCGCAAGTCTCGATAATCAAAAAGAGTAGAGAGAATCCACATTCTGCGTAGGAAAATCCAATACCCCCGACCTAAAAGACCGTGTCAAAAACGGTCTTTTTTGTTTAGGAAGATATCCACACTGATCTGATGTTTCCAGAGCCAAACTTTGCTATGCTAAAGATGTAAAAATGAAAGCCTCTAAGAAAAGGAGAAACTCATGGATGCTAACATGCATAATTGGCATACTGAACAAATGCTCGACCTAAAGATGAGAGAAATCAATCGTGAGGTCGAAGCGAATCGCCTGATCAAGGTAGCAGGACTTGCCAAACCCGGTTTGCTCGAACGCATCGGCATTAGCTTGGGGAACACCCTGGTCAAGATAGGCCAGAACCTACGCGAACGTCGCATGCTTCAGTGCCAGGCTTATCAGGAAACAAGTAGCAACCTGGCATCATGAGCGATACGATCTCATAAACGAATCAGGGTCCACAAATAATAAAACCCTGATTCGTTGTCGTTGAAATAAATTTTCAACCTTGAAGAAAAAGATGAACACCCCAACGAAGATTATGGTTGTTGAAGACAACGGTCGGGCGCGAAGCGCCCTGATCGCATGTATATCTCTTCAAGCAGGAATGAGAATCACAGCAGAAGCATCAAACGGACGGGAAGCGATCGAGAAGATAAAAAGTTCTCATCCAGATGTCGTCATATTGGATATGCAAATGCCTGTCATGGATGGTTTGGAAGCAACAAGGATCATCAAAAAACGCTGGCCTAACGTCAAGGTGATCGCGCTGACAATGTATCAAAATTACCAACCTGAAGCTTTATCGGCAGGGGCAGATGCATTCTTGGTGAAAGGGTGCTCCGTCGGAGAACTAATCTCTACGGTTACCTTTGTAAGTCAGGCAAATATAACAGACAAACCATTCACGTGATATTCTGAGGGAAATCTTCAACAAATTGGGAAGTTTTCTAAGTTATTCTCCACAAATTGCGTAGATGAATCCCCCTCTAAAAGTTTAGAAAAAGATACATCTCCAGTTGGATGACAAGCGACCACCGTTCGCTTACACTAAGAGCGACTACTATTCGCTTCCAGGAGCTTACAACCATGCCAAAAGGAATCCCCCTCACTGAAGACGAACAGCAACGCCGCCGCAAAGAGATCTTTGATGCCTCAGCGCACCTGTTTCTTGACAATGGTTTCCACGAAACCACCATGCGCGAGATTGCCGATGCCGCCGAGATTGGGAAATCCACGCTCTACGATTATTTCAAATCTAAAGATGAAATTATCATCTCTTATTTTGAAAACGAAATCCAACAAATCATGGACCGAGCACATGAGATCATGAAGCAGGAACAAAGTGTCGTTGAGACGTTACGAAAAATCATGCAGATGCACCTTGAATACCTGGTGGATAACAAGAATTTTTATCTGAAACTTACTATCGAAGCACAACGGCTATCCTTGCAAAGTCAACAACGTATCCAAACCAGACGACATGCTTATCAGGATTTACTTTGCAATCTGATCGAAGAAGGTATACGCCTGGGAGAATTTCGACCGGTCAATCCGCTTCTGGCAGCTCGCAGCATCTTTACGCTGCTATCCACTGCAGTTTTCACTTCACGTCCTACCGGGACATCCGAAGAAATGTTGGAAGATGCCCTGGATATATTTTTCCACGGAATCCGTACTTAAAAATTTTGTCAAGATGAGCGACCTGCATTCGCTCATAAGTCTCGCATCCAATTGCATGCAGGATAAGGAGAAACAAATGAGATCCTATAGCCTGCCCCTCACCGACCCTCAGGCCGATCTCGAAATCGTCGGCGGGAAGGGCATGTCACTGGCAAAACTTGCCAATGCAGGCTTGCCCGTCCCTGGTGGATTCCATGTCACAACGGAAGCCTATCGCCAGTTTGTAATTGCCAATGACTTGCAATCTGGTATCAACGATGCGCTTAAAACTGTAAACACCTCGCAACCTTCCACACTTGAAATTGCTTCCGAAACGATCAGCAGACTCTTTGCTCAAGCAGAAATCCCCGGCGACCTAGCCAACGCTATTGTGAATGCTTACGCAGATTTGCCGGGGGTAAATCCGGCCGTTGCCGTCCGTTCATCCGCCACCGCTGAAGACCTGCCGAATGCCTCCTTCGCCGGCCAGCAGGAGACCTATCTCAACATCTCCGGCGCAGGCCAGGTGCTCGAAGCTACAAAGAAATGTTGGGCTTCACTGTGGACCGCACGCGCCATTGGCTATCGCGCGCGTCAAGGCATTGGCGCTGAAGGAGTGGCACTGGCCGTTGTGGTGCAGTTACTGATCAACGCCGAAGCGGCGGGAATCATGTTCACCGCCAACCCGCTGAATGGGGAACGCGATGAGACCGTCATCAACGCAACCTGGGGACTGGGGGAAGCGGTAGTCGGTGGAACGGTGACGCCTGACACTTTAACGGTCAGCAAGCTTGATGGGAGTTTGATAGCGCGCGAAACTGCCGAAAAGCTGGTCATGACCGTTCGGACAGATTCCGGCACGGAAGAGCAACCCGTTCCCGATTCCCTACAAAAAGTTCCGGTTTTGAGCGATGAACAAGCCGCCCAACTGACACAAATCGGTGCAGAGATCGAAGAACTGTACGGCATGCCGATGGACATTGAATGGACGCTGGCTGATGGGGAGTTCGCCATCGTACAGGCGCGCCCCATCACTGCAATGTCGGAAGCACCACTTGAATGGAAACAACCAGATCCCAAAGGCACCTACATGCGCACCAGTGTGGCCGACTTGATGCCTGAACCACTCAGCCCATTGTTTGCAACGTTAGGGGTAGAAGCACAAGTACAACAAATGTACCCAGTCGCCAAACGCATGACCCACTCCAACCCGGTGCTCCCTGAAGATTATTTCACTAGCATCAACAGCTATGCTTATCTAAACTCCGCTTTCTCACCCCGTTCCTGGTGGTGGGCCATTACAGGATTAATCCCGGCTTATCCTAGATTACTACGTACCTTGGTGCCACTCTGGCGAGATGAACTACATCCTGAATACCAGGCCTTTGTAACCAGCAAGAAAGAACTCGAACCAACTAAACTGACTGTGGACGAACTCTGGAGCGAAGCGCAGGAACATGCTTATCGCGCTGCCTATTACGTTTGTGGCTTGATGTTCGCCACCATGGGCGCTTCGGCCGGGTCGGAAGGCCTGACCACGCGTCTCTACGACAAGCTGGCCAGGCAAAACGGTGACCCTGACGCTACAACTTTGTTGATGGGCTGGGATAACATACCGGTGCGCTCCGAGAAGTCACTCTACGATATCGCCATGTGGATTCACAGAGACAAGACCTTGACGGACTATGTTCTGGACACCTCATCACACGATCTGGCAGAAATCATAAATTTGTCCGAAACTGCTTCAGATCCTCTGCTAGGTGAGCTTGTCGCCAAACTCCGGGAGCACTTGGACAAATTTGGCCACATCATCTTCCAACTCGACTTTGCCGAGCCGCTACCAATCGACCACCCAGAAATGTTATTCGAAAACATCAAGATGTATCTACGCGGCGAAGGGACGAATCCTTACGAGCGCCAGAAAGCCAGTGAAGAAAAACGTATCCAGACCACTGAAATCGTGATTAAGCGCCTGAAAGGGCTCAAGCTATGGACATTCAAGAAAGCGCTCAATTGGGGCCAATCCATGGCCGAAGTGCGCGAAGATGCCCTGGCTGAGATCGGGTTGGCTTATCCCAAATTACGCGATATGCTGCGCGAATTGGGGCGCCGTTTCGTGGCTGCGGATGTTATCCGGCAACCGGATGACATATTCTGGTTGGAAAAGGATGAAATCACCGCCTGTGTAAAAGCATTGAGAAATGAGCAGCCAATGACCGACCTATCTGGTCGTGTAGAGAAGCGCAAGGTCTTCAACCAACGTGTTGGGCAAATTACGCCGCCTCCTATGATCCCGATGAAAAAACGCGTGTTGGGAATCAAATCTGAAGTCTTCATTGCTCAAAGTGAAGAAACCCAAATCGGGAACGTGCTCAAGGGCGTCGCAACCAGCACAGGAAAAGTCACAGCCCCAGCACGGGTGCTGCACGGCCCTGAAGACTTCGACCAGATGCGCCCCGGCGACGTACTCATCGCCGGTACCACCACCCCGGCCTGGACGCCGCTCTTCGCCATGGCATCCGCTGTTGTCACCGACATCGGCGGGCCACTCAGCCACGGCAGCATCGTGGCGCGCGAATACGGCATCCCGGCAGTGATGGGCACGGGCGTAGCCACCCGCCGCATCCAGAGCGGACAAATCATCACCGTGGATGGCACCAAAGGCGAAGTCACCCTTGAGATACCTGATGGTGAACGATCCGAAGTCGCTCTGCCTACCGAATGGCCCGTCCCCGAAAAAGGAGTCACGTTGGCCCGTGGAAGCCTGGCCGAGCACACCCCCAGCCCGGTCTCACCGCTGTTTGCCTCGCTGGGCCTCAGGATTGCAAATCACGAAACCTATCTTCTCTGGCGAGATTTCGTCGGCGTTGAAGACCCAACCAGCATGTTCATTGGAGATGGTTTTTACCTGGCCGTCAATAATTACGTGTATGGCGGTTTCCGCATGAATATGAAAAACTCCTGGGCGCTCACCAAAATGTCACTTTCGGCCATCGGGCCAATGATGCGGGACGCGTCCGAACGCTGGCAAACTGCCCGTGACAAACTTGCTGTGGTAGTCAACGAATGGGAAGGTAAAGATATCGAATCGCTTTCACCCTCCGAGCTGCTTGACGGCGCATGCACAGTCTTTGGTGCGGAGGTCAAGTACTACACCGTCATCCAGACTACCCTGCCGGCTGCCTCGATGGGAGAAATCTTCTTCACCCGTTTCTACAAGGGTCTGGTCAAGCGCAAAGACGATCCCGAAGCCACAACCTTCCTGTTCGGTTTCGAGACGATGCCGGTGCGCGCGGAAGAGTCTCTGTTCGACATAGGGAGTTGGATCAAAGAACATCCCGCGCTGAAGGAATACACGCTTCGCACTCCGACCGAAAACCTGGTCGCTGATTACAAGGTGAATACTCCATCTGAAGGAATTTCATCCGACCTTTGGGCTGAGTACCGCTCTCGCTTCGATGAGCACTTCGAGAAATTCGGGCGCATCGCCTACGAATTCGACTTCGCCAATCCCACCCCGGCTGAAGAGCCCAGTCCATTGTTCGAAGCGATCAAGCTCTTCCTGGAGGGCAAAGCTGAGAGTCCCTATCAGAGGCTGCAAACCGCTCGGGAAAAACGGGAGCAGGCTACTCGGTCGGTTTTGGAGCGCATTGGCTGGCCGCGTAAAGGTTGGTTCGAGAAGCTGCTCAAGAAAGCCCACGAGACCGGCGCCATCCGGGAAGACAGCATCTTCGACATGGGCATGGGGCATCCCGTCATCCGCCGTCTGTTGAATGAATTGGGACGACGCTTTGTGAAAAACAACGTCATCGAATGTGCCGAGGACATCTACTGGTTGGAGGAACGGGAAGTGGAAGAAGTGATCCAATCCCTTGAATATCGCCAGCCAGTGCCTGATCTCTCTAGTCGAATCCCCATTCGTAAAGGGAATTGGCGCGCCGCATTGCTGATCATCCCGCCGGTCATGCTGCCCGAGAAATCCTTCTGGCAGAGATTCCTGGGCGGCGGCGCACCGGAAGAGAAAGACGGCAAGACCGTGCTCAAAGGCCTGGGCACCAGCGATGGACAGGTCACCGCGCCCGCCTGCGTGCTCTACGGCCCGGAAGACTTCCCTAAAATGAAGGCCGGCGACGTGCTGGTCGCCACAACCACCACCCCCGCTTGGACGCCGCTCTTCGCCATGGCCTCCGCCGTGGTGACCGACATCGGCGGGCCGCTCAGCCACAGCAGCATCGTTGCGCGCGAGTACGGCATCCCGGCTGTGATGGCCGCGCGCAACGCCACCCGTCACATCCAGAGCGGACAAATGGTCACGGTGGATGGTAAGGAAGGGACAGTAGTGCTTTTATAAGTGCATAGTGACAGTCCTTCAGGAGGATGACCAGACCGTTCTCCTGAAGGATTTTGCCACACGCCAAATGTTATACAGTTTTTATGGAAAGAGCACAGGTGGTTTACATCGCTCAATAACAAAAAATCCCTTAGAAGTATGAGCTAATAACTGAAGTTCTGCGTTTAGCAGGTATAGGCTGTCTGAATCATCGTCAACTAAACATGGAATCCTATTTATCGAAGGTGCACATAATAATCAGGGCAATATGTTGGGCAGTTCATTAAAGAAAAATCTAGATAGGAGATGAATTATGAAAACTTTCAAGAAATTGGCAATCCGATATCCCTATCTCTTTATGGTTGTGATCTACCCTCTGATTCCTTACAGCCTGATTTTATTGCAGCTTGGAATTGCCGAGGTAATTGGTCTCACAGCACTAGGACCGAGATCATTCCAGGACAGCACCAAGGTTCTGGCTGTATTGATCTACGTGTTTATCCTGTGGCGATTTGGATGGTGCCGCCCGGCCGGGTTCCAATCCTTTGGCAGTTGGCAGGCCTGGTTGATCATGGTAGCAGCCAGTGTCTTTGAGCTTGCACTGACCATATTCGTGATCAATGGTCACTTCGCATGGAGTAACCTGACGAATTTGGCCGACCCACCCGCCTATTTGCTGGTCGGCCTGTTTGAAGAAATTGCCTTTCGCGGATTGATCCTGTACGCTTTTCTACGATCATGGGAAGACAAACGTTTTGGGGTGTTGAAAAGTGTCTTTGTGTCGTCCGTTCTCTTTGGCCTCGGTCACCTGGTAACGGTCATGACTGGCAACACCCTTCCCGGGGCGATCTTCCAGGCTGCTTCCACGACCATCTCCGGGATATTGTATGCTGCCCTGGTTTTGTACGGTCAGAGCATTTGGCCTGCGGTCATCGGGCATTTTCTAGTGGATTCCATTGGCTACGGCAATCTGACATATGTTCCGGACTTCACTCAGGCAAACCTGTCAATTCTCTTGATACAGATTCCATTGCTTTTCTTGGGGTTGCATCTAATTTACCGATACCCACGACAGAAAAAACATTCAAGTCTACCTGTTGTGGCAATACGCTGATGAAAGTTGTCAAAAATTTTTTTGACCATAGGATGATTTGACTAAGAAAGGAAAAGCAAATGATGAAGAATCAATTCTATGCAGGAGCTGTCTCTTTGGGGATCGCAGCAGCCCTGACATTGCTTGACCTGACAACGATCAAGCTGTCATTTAGTGACACATCTGTGTCAACCATGACCATCTACCCCGCAGCATTCTTCGCGCTGTTGGGACTGCTTTTGATGTACTACGGATTGAGACCGCTTTGGCGGAATTGACCGAGAAAAATAATAGAAAAGAAAATGAAAAAGTTTGTACTTGATACCAAACGCCCCTGGAACTGGAAAGTGTTCTTCCTGCTTGTCGGGTTGGTCATCCCTGCGGCATTTGCCATAGTGCCCTTCTCTCTCCATCAGATAAATGCCTACAGTGAGACGGGGAACAACGCACCTGGATGGCAAGTCATCGTGGTTAATGCCCTTATCAATGGTTTGATGATCAGCGCGTTGGGCGGAATTGGACTTGTGATCGCCAACCATATTGGGCTTGGCATGCCGTTTGTGGAAAGCCGGATCAAGCGTAACCCAGTACCTTTCCGTTTCCGGAATGCAATTGCCATTGGCTGGGTCGCCGGAGTCGGTTTCGTTGTAACCATCCAGATAATCCAAAACTGGATATTCGGACCACCGATGCTGGCTCTGTTCGAGGAAATTGGTTACAAAGTTCCTGAACAAGCCGTAGCGCCTCCTTTGTATGGATTCCTGGCAGCATTTTCAGCGGGGATCACCGAGGAAACGATCTTCCGCTTATTTGGGTTGTCTCTGCTGGCGTGGTTAGGAGGATTGTTATTCCAGGATTCGGATGGACATCCCAAACTTGTTGTTCTTTGGACAGCGAATATTCTCTTCGCGCTGGTATTTGGCGCCGCACACCTACGTAGTGCCGAAGCCATGGGGTGGCCCATCAACACATTGATCGTCACCCGCACGCTGGCGGTAAATAGTGTAGCCGGATTGGTTCTCGGCTGGCTATTCTGGAACTTTGGGCTGGAAACCGCCATGCTGGCACACTTCTTCGGTGACGTTGTGCTCTACACACTGCTACCCATCATTATGTTGCAACAAGGTGAATCTGCCCAGTCTATTGCGTACATCAGTATTGTTGTATTCGTACTACTAACACTCGTCTTGGCTGTGCGAACACTGATCATGGAATCACGCAGGAATCGCGTCCAAACAGAATCCAAATTAGATGATCAACTAACTTCTCATGTTTTGCCAGAGAAGATGATTTCATCGGACATTGCGATCTGCACCCATAACCTGACCAGGGATTTTGAATCAGTGCGAGCATTGGACAACCTCTCACTGGAGATTCGCTCCGGAAGCATATTCGGATTTCTGGGACCTAACGGAGCAGGAAAAACCACCACCATCCGTTTGCTGTTGGGCTTGCTGGAGCCAACTTCCGGGAAGGCAAAGGTTCTGGGATTTGACACCCAGACGCAGGCGGATCAGATCCGTTCCCATACCGGGGCATTGCTTGAGCATTCCGGTATCTACGAGCAACTGAGCGCAGAAGACAACCTGGAATTCTACGGGAGAGCATTCCTGGTTCCAGAGAAAGAGCGCAGGATGCGCATCCAGGAACTGCTCACCGAGATGGGATTGTGGGAACGCCGCACGGATCGGGTGGGAACCTGGAGCCGGGGGATGAAGCAAAAGCTGGCTTTAGCCCGCACCATGCTCCATCGTCCCAGGTTAATCCTTCTGGACGAACCCACTGCCGGGCTCGATGTCCAATCGGCTGTTTCAGTCCGTGAAGATCTGGCATCCCTGGCTGCCCGCGAGAATGTGACCATTTTCCTGACCACGCACAATATGGTTGATGCAGAGAAGCTCTGTCATCAGGTGGCGGTCATCCGGGAAGGCAAATTAATCGCGGTGGGCAGTCCTGATGAATTACGTGCCAGAGCCGGAAAGCCCCAGGTTGAGGTGATCGGCCGCGGGTTCAGTAATGAGGCGCTGATGTTATTACAGGCACATCCCCTGGTAACAACCATCAAGAAGCAAAACAACCATCTGATGATCGCTCTGCTTACAGAAACGGACACATCCACCCTGGTGAATATCCTGGTGGGCGCTGGCGCACAGGTGGAAGAGCTTCGCCGCAGCAAAGCCAGCCTGGAGGACGTTTTTTTGACATTGACTGGAGAGAAAAATGAATAACGACATTTTGACGATCATGTGGAAGGAAGGCAAGGGACTGCTTCGTTACAACGACAATCGCTGGAAAGGGTTGGTAACCCTAATCACTCCAGTCGTGATGTTTGG
>JASFRG010000148.1:0-12281 GCA_050115035.1 Anaerolineales bacterium
CCGCCACAAACGTGCGGGACTACTCCACCACCAATTGAAACAAAATGTTCATCTCTGTTTATCTCCGGTGAATATTATTAGAAAATAAGCGAGCAACATTATGTCCCTCGTACAAACCCAAAACCTTACCAAAATCTACGGTTCCGGCACCACGGCTGTGACCGCGCTTGACCACGTCAACATCAGTATCCAGGAAGGCGAATTCGTGGCCATCATGGGTCCCAGCGGATGCGGCAAATCGACACTGCTGCACCTGCTCGGCGGACTGGACACCCCCAGCGATGGGAAGGTCATCATCGACGGCACAGCCATCGCTGAGATGCCCGACGACAAGCTGACTGAGCTGCGGCGGCGACGCATTGGATTCGTGTTCCAGTTTTTCAACCTGATCCCCGTATTGAGTGCTGCCGAGAACGCCGCGCTGCCAATCACACTGGAAGGCGTCAAGCCTGCGGATGCGGCTGCCAAAGCCGGGGAATGGCTCGGCCGTTTTGGCTTAGCAGAGCGTTCGTCCAATCGCCCCGACCAGCTCTCAGGTGGGGAGCAACAGCGCGTGGCAATCGCGCGCGCGTTGGTGGCTGAGCCCTCGCTCATCCTGGCCGACGAACCCACCGGCAACCTAGACACGCGTTCCGGCGACGAGATCGCGGGTCTGCTGAGGGATGTATCTAAGAAATACAACCGCACCATCATCATGGTCACACACGACCCGCGCATCGCAGCCTATGCGGACCGAATCATTTTCCTGAAAGACGGCAAAGTGGTGGATGAGACCCTGCTCGAACGGAAGAACACCAGGCGAGAGCAGATGGTGGCTGATAAAGTAAAGGAGGTCGGCGACTAGCTTTTAGCGATCAGCAATTAGCGGTTAGCAGGTGCTAAGAGCTAATCGCTGACAGCTAATAGCTAAAGTCTCCGAAGGAGCACCTATGAACCTCCAACTTACCCTCGCTGCTCGCTATCTTGCCGGGCGAAAACTGCGCACCACGCTCACCACCCTCGCCATCATTTTCGGCGTGCTGCTCATCTTCAGCATGAACACTATCCTGCCCACCATGGTCGCTGCGCTGCAGGCCAACGTGCAGGGCGCCGAAGGCCAGGTCGATTTCACCGTCACCAATTTGTCCGGGGAAGCCTTCCCGGAAGATGTGATCGACCGTCTGGATAGTATCGAAGGCATCCGTGCCAAGGCTGCCTCGCTGCAGCGTACGATCAATTTGCTTGCGGATTTTGTGGATCGGGACCCCTCGCACACTGACACGGTCACCGCCATCAACTTGGTTGGCGTCAATCCGGAAAAAGCCCGCTCGGTTCGATCCTACCTTATGGTTGCTGGTCGTTATCTGGATGACTCAGATACCACCTCAGCCGTTATCTCACAAACCCTTGCAGACGCCTTGTCAGTGGACGTAGGCGATGCCTTCGCCCTGCCCGCCGCTTCCGGCATGACCGAACTAACTGTAGTGGGCATCCTGCCCGCGGACATTTCGTCCGGCAACGAGAAAGTACTGGTCAACTTGCCGCAGGCCCAGATGATGATGAACGAGTCTGGCAAAGTCAACCTGATCGAGTTTAATGTGGAAGCCTTCGCAGAACAAGCCCAGCGTGCCGAAGTTCAGTCACAGGTCGAAGCTGCCCTGGGAGAAAACTATCAGGTCGGCGGGCTGGTCAGCGACGACGAATTGTTCGCTGTGATCGAGATCGGACAGATCGCGCTCAACTTGTTCGGCGTGTTGGCGCTCTTTATGGGCGGATTTATCATCTTCAACACCTTCCGCACGGTAGTGACCGAGCGCCGCCGTGATATCGGTATGCTGCGCGCACTGGGCGCCACCCGCCGTACAGTCATCGGTATCGTCCTGGCGGAGGGGCTGCTGCAGGGATTGATCGGCTCGGTCATCGGCTTACTGCTCGGCTACCTACTGGCGATTGGCGTCATCAACGTGGCCCAGGGCCCGATCAGTATGTTCATCAATTTGCAACTGGGTGCGCCGGTTTTTTCGCCTGTATTGGTGTTGGTTTCCATCCTGTTGGGTGTAGGCGTGACCGTCCTGGCCGGGCTGATTCCGGCCTGGAACGCCAGCCACATCACCCCGTTGGAGGCGCTGCGTCCCTCACAGGCGGAGGGTGAATTCAAACGTCAGACCGGAGTGGGATTTGTTCTGGGCGTGGTAACTATCGTGATAACGGCCGCAGCCATATTGTCCGGGCAAGCGGCGTTGATCATCCCGGGCGGGATCCTGTTCCTGGTGGGGCTGGTCCTGGTCGCGCCCGCAATGGTGCGTCCATTTGCGAATCTGCTTGGAAGAATCACCGCCTGGGCGACCCTCAAACAGGGCATCGGCGGGTTGGCACAGTCCAATCTGACTCGGCAACCCTCGCGTGTGGCAGTGACAGCTTCGGCCAGTATGCTCGGGCTGGCGGTGGTCGTGGCGGCGGGCGGACTGGTCTCGAGTATGTCCGGCACGATCTTCGATTGGATGCGCTACAGTTTCGGCAGTGATTATCTGTTCGTACCGCCCTCGATCGGTATTTGGAGCAGCAACGTGGGCGCGCAGCCATCCCTGGCGGAAGACCTGCGCGCAGTGGACGGTGTGGAAGCGGTCAGCACCCTGCGCTATGCGGGCTCGAAACTGGACGGGCTGGCGGTTTCGATGATGGGCATCGAGCCGGAGGCTTTTGAGCAGATCAGCGGACTGTATTTCATGCAAGGGGAAGAAGGGGCATACGAGGCACTGGCTTCCGGGCGCAACATGATCGTCAACAGTTCCTTCTTGCTGGCAACCGGCGTACAGGTGGGTGACACGGTTGAACTGCTGACCACTGACGGCCGCGTGCCGTACGCCATCTTGGCCGAGGGCAGCGACATGTTGAATGCCAAGGTGACCACGGCTTACATTTCGCAGGCCAACCTGGCGGCGGACTTCGGTTCGACCGAGGATGTTTTCATTCAGGTGGACTTGGCGCCAGGTGCGGACCATGCCGCCGCGGATGCAGCCATCAAAACGCTGGCCTATGACTACCCCCAGTTCAAACTGGTTTCCGGCACGGATTATGTCGGCTCGATGGAGGCCCAGGCTACGGCAGCCTTTAACGCGGTCTACATCCTGTTCGCTATCCTGGCTTTCCCCTCGCTGATCGCGATGCTCAACACGCTGACTATCGGCGTGCTAGAGCGCACGCGTGAGATCGGCATGATCCGCGCCGTGGGCGGGACGCGCAAGCAGGTTCGCAATATGGTTATTGTGGAAGCGCTGCTGTTGGCCGCCATTGGGACCGCTTTTGGCATCCTGGGTGGACTGTATCTGGGGTACGTTTTTGTGAAGGGGATTGAAGTGATCTTCCCGTTGGGCTACTTCTTCCCCGCCGCCGGGATTCTGGCAGCCATCGCCTTCGGCTTGTTGTTCGGCGTGCTGGCAGCCATCATCCCGGCCCGGCAGGCAGCCAGGATGGATGTAGTGACAGCCCTTAGATATGAGTAGGTTGTAGACCTTTTTTAGCCGCACCTTTTCTCAGACCTAAACCCTCACGAAACACCCTGCTATCTTCCTCATTCATGACGAGGATAGCAGGGTGTCAGTGTTATTATGGTTTTGAGGCCGGATAGTTTCTTGAGTGGTCAGATATAAGTTTAGAGATTTTTTTGCAATCCATACACCTGCGTAGCAGGCATCACCACCAGAATACCCGTTTTTGGCTTGTTCAAATCACCGACCACCTTCTGCGTAGCTTCTACGATCTTTTGCAACACATCATCATCTTTCACGATGGTGAACAGTGTGCGGTGATAGTCTTCTATACGTTTGTAGAAATCGTCCAGACCGGGCATGAGCGGGATGTCATCACGTATAACGCCTGCGTTGATGCGATGCATGCCGGTGCTGACCAGTACAGTCGCGCCGCGGGTTCCAGCTTCTTCCCAGGCGTCCAACAATTCTTCAAGTTTATCGGGGTTATCTAAAACGAACAGGATCAAGTACATGTTATGCCTCCTTCCCTTCGGCGGGTATCATTTCACCAGATGTTTTCTTTGGTTCGGCAAACAAGGCGCGCAGCATGGGCGGTGTGACGATGGTGGTCGCCAGCACCATGCCGACGATGGCGGAAAATTCACTTCCGCCAACTAGACCCGCGCCAATTCCCACGTTGGCGACGATCAGACCAACCTCGCCACGCGAGACCATCCCGGCGCCCATCTGCCAGGATTCGCGCCAGGTAAAGCCGGCCCAACGCGCGCCCAGCCCGGAACCAAAGAACTTGCTGGCGATGGCTACCAAGATGATCACGGCAGTCAAGAGCAAGGCTCCGCCTTCCAGATCGCGGATGTTGACTTCCAAACCGATGCTGACGAAGAAGATCGGCACAAACAGGCCATAGGCCAGCGCCGAAACGCCCTGTTCCAGACGTTCCTTTTCCTCGCAGCGGGCGAACATCAGTCCGGCCAGGAACGAGCCGGTGATGGCGGCCATCCCGCCGACCACTTCCGCGGCCACGCCGTAGAACAGCAAAATGACCATTGCCAGTGAGAGCACACCCTGGCTGATCGGCAGTCTGCGCGTGACGCGGACTAACTTCGGCAGCACATACAGGCCAAAAGCGGTCGAAACAGCCAGGAAGAGGATCATCTTCCCTAGGATCAGCAGGATACCCACTACACTCGTCCCGCCGGTGATGACCGCCAGGAAGATGGACAGCAGCAGAATGATCATGACATCGTCAAAGACAGCCGCCCCCAGCAACCCCAGCCCGACTCGCGTGCGCAGCACGCGCAGTTCCATCAACGTCTGGGCGGAAATGCTAACGGAGGTGGCACCCAGCGTAAGTCCGAGAAAGAGCGCGGCGTTCGTATCGAAGCCGAACAACAGCCCGGTCCCAGTCCCGAGCGCAACGGGTGTTAATACGCCCATAATCCCTGCCAAGGCAGAGACTTTGGTGTTGCGCGTCAGTTCATTCAAATGTAGTTCCAAACCGGCGATGAACATCAGCAGTAATACGCCGAGTTCTCCCAGTTCTTTGATCGTCTCACCCAATTTCTCCCCTTCAATGAAGGGCAGGTGCAGCAGGTCTAACAGCGACGGCCCGAGCAAGATGCCCACCAACAGTTCCCCCAAGACCGAGGGTTGGCCGAGGCGCACGCTCAAGTAACCTGCCGCTTTCGCTGCCAAAAGGATGACGGCGATCAGAAAAGCAAGTTGCAGAAATATGCTCATCGGTCTCCTTCAGGTTCAAAGATTTTGACATTATTCAATTGTCAATCGTACGGATTTTCAATTATTTTACTATCAAGGTCTATCAGGAAGGCTGTATACTTATAAGAAATTCATTAGAACTTTAAACCTGACAGGTTTCCCAAACCTGTCAGGTTTATCAGAGGAAATATGACCTTCAAAGACGAACTCAAACGCTGGCGTGAGACGATATTAAAGAAGACACTGGACCGCTTCCCCGAACGCAAAGAAAACTTCGAGACATCATCCGGTATCAACATTCCTCGCATCGGACTGCCTTCCGAATCTGCCCCCGATTACGAGCGACTCGGTTTTCCTGGCGAGTACCCGTTTACGCGCGGCATCCAACCCACCATGTACCGCGGGCGCTTTTGGACCATGCGCCAGTACGCCGGCTTCGCCACCGCCGAAGAGTCGAACAAACGCTATCGCTACCTCCTGGAAAACGGGCAGACCGGCCTGTCGGTAGCTTTTGACCTGCCGACCCAGATTGGCTACGATGCCGATGACCCCATCGCGGAGGGGGAGGTGGGCAAGGTGGGTGTCTCGATTTCTTCCATCGAAGATATGGCGCGTCTTTTTGATCAAATTCCCTTAGAAAAAGTTTCCACCTCAATGACCATCAACGCCCCTGCGGCGATACTACTTGCCATGTACATCGCGGTCGCCAAACGCCAGGGCGCGGACGT
Organism: Anaerolineales bacterium; assembly: GCA_050115035.1. GTDB lineage: Bacteria > Chloroflexota > Anaerolineae > Anaerolineales > Villigracilaceae > JAABUE01. The sequence goes on from JASFRG010000148.1 coordinate 5,918, forward strand.
CTCGAAGCTACGCGGTACCATCCAGAACGACATCTTGAAAGAATACACCGCGCGCGGCACTTACATTTATCCGCCTGCGCCGTCCATGCGATTGATCACGGATATCTTCTCGTATTGCGCGAAGGAAATCCCCAACTGGAATACCATCTCGATCTCAGGCTATCACATCCGCGAGGCCGGTTCGACCGCCGTGCAGGAGGTGGCCTTTACGCTCTCCAACGGTATCGCCTACGTGGAAGCCGCGTTGAAAGCTGGCCTGGATGTGGACGATTTCGCCCCGCAACTGTCGTTCTTCTTCAATGCACACAATAGCCTGCTGGAGGAAGTCGCCAAGTTCCGCGCCGCGCGCCGTCTGTGGGCCAGGATCATGCGCGAGCGCTTTAATGCGCAGAATCCCAAGTCCTGGGCCTTGCGCTTCCATACGCAGACCGCCGGTTCCACGCTGACCGCTCAACAGCCGGAGAACAATGTGGTGCGCGTCACCTTGCAGGCGCTGTCCGCCGTCCTGGGAGGAACGCAATCCCTGCACACCAACAGCATGGACGAAGCTCTGTGGCTGCCGACCGAGAAATCCGTGCGTGTGGCGCTGCGCACTCAGCAGGTCATCGCGCACGAGTCGGGGGTGGCCGATTCGGTCGATCCGCTGGCAGGTTCGTACCTGGTCGAATACCTAACTGACGAAATCGAAACCGGCGCGGACGAATACATCGCCAAAATCGTCGAGATGGGCGGTGCGCTGACTGCTATCGAACGCGGCTATATCCAGAACGAGATCCAGAACGCGGCCTACATTGCCCAGAAGCAGATCGAGAGCGGCGAGCAGATCGTAGTGGGGGTCAACCAGTTCCAGATCGACGAGAAGATCGAACTCGAGCGCCAGACCATCGATCCCGCCATTGAGGAGGCCGCACGGAAACGCTTGGCCGATTTACGCACCAAGCAGGATACTACCAAAATCAATGAGTTACAAGAACGCTTGGTCAGCGCCGCAAATGGAGATGAAAACCTGATGCCGCTCTTCATCGAATGTGTGGAACATTCCATGACCCTAGGCGAGATTTGCAATACTTTAAGAAAAGAATGGGGAGAATATGTCGCCGAGGGATTCTAAAATACGCCAAGCTGAGAGAGGTGTCTGTCCCCGTGTTCTTCGGATGTGGGGTGAGGATGTGGCGGAGGAGTTTTAGAGTGTTCTCAGTGTAGAGTATAATTTTTATATGCAAACATCTACTCGTGATGATGTTGTAACCAGAATCAAATCCAATCGCCATGCGCTCAAGCGTTATGGCGTAACTTCGTTGGCTTTGTTTGGCTCCGCGGCCAAAAACAAATTGCAAAAAGGAAGCGACATCGACATTTTGGTGCAGTTCAATCAATCCACCTGGGCAAATTATATTGGGTTGAAATTCTACTTGGAGGACTTGCTTGGCCGGGAAGTGGATTTGGTCACACCTAAAGCGCTCAGACCTGCCACAAAGCCATCCATTGAAAAGGATTTGCTGTATGTCGTCTCGTAAACCTGACCTGTATTTGGAAGATATTCAGCAAGCCTGCAGCGATATATTGAATTTTACCCAAACTATAAAATCAGCAGATGAACTACAAAACGACCGCCGCACATTTTTGGCGGTCGTTCGTTGTCTTGAGATTATTGGAGAAGCAGCACGGCAAATGCCAAAAAGTTTCAGGGAAAAACATCCTGAATTCCCCTGGCGAGAAACCGCCAGCCTGCGAAATGTGATTGCACATGAATATTTTGGCCTGGATATTGACATTATCTGGGATGTTGTTCACACTCGAATTCCCGTTCTGCTTGAGCAAGTTAAACAACTTGCCGAAGAGTAAGGAACAATCTGCTTCTGTTCTTCATCGAGTGCGTGGAGGTCTTCATGACCCTGGGCGAGATTTGCAATACTTTACGAAAAGAATGGAGAGAATATGTCGCCGAAGGTATCTAAATTAAGCGTTTGGGGTGAAGCGAAGTGTGTGGCGGATGTTTTTTAGGGATTGACTTAGTCCACTGGTTAGTCTACAATCTCTTTAGAGGTGAATTATGTCTACATATAATATTCACGAAGCAAAAACCCATTTTTCTAAACTTCTGAAACGGGTTTTGAAAGGTGAAGAAATAGTGATCGCTAAAGCTGGTAAACCTATTGCTCGCATTCTGCCGATTGTCAACGATGTACCACGCCGTATCCCCGGTAATGACGCTGGCAAGATCATTATTGCTCCAAATTTCGATGATCCGCTAGAAGAGTTCGATGTATGAGATACTTGCTTGATACCCATATTTTCCTATGGTGGAATTTGGGATCTTCACAGCTTTCCGAGCGAGTTGTCAGCGTAATCTCGGACGGTAACAATGAGATTTTTATCAGCGCGGTGAGCGCATGGGAGATTGCCATAAAATTCGCCAAGAAAAGATTGACACTTCCCGAAGACCCCGTACTGTTTGTGCCAAGTCGTATGCAGTTGCATGGTTTTCAACCGTTGCCTATTCAGATTCACCACGCAACGCGTATTTATGAACTTCCTATGCAACATACGGACCCGTTTGATCGTTTATTAGTAGCTCAAAGTCAATTGGAAGAAATGCCATTGATTTCCAAAGATGAAGAAATTCAAAAATATGATGTGGAAGTTATCTGGTAACTTATATTTGAGAGCCTTGAACATCCATGACCCTGGGTGCGATTTGTAATACCTTTCGCGAAATCTGGGATAAGTATGTCGCGGAGGGGTTGTAAAATTGCGAAAAATGAACATCTTCTATGATATGTATAATAGACATTATTGGTAATAAGGAAAAGATGTTAGCTGGCATAACAGGAACACAGGTTTTGGATGACGGCATTCTATTCGCAAGTTATGAAGGGCACAAGCCACTTCCATCACTGAATCCGAAAAGCCATCTTTGGTGTTGCGGAAAACATCTTTCACAATGCGGCAACGTTTGACACCTGCAATCGTATTTTCAACACTGATCCTTGTTCCAGAAATGATGCTGTTCAAACAACGATCAACTTCGCTCAACTCCTGGCCTTTCGGTTTTTTTTGGGCTGAAACGTGATCACACCTTTCGGCTCATATCCTTGAAAGCCAGTGTCCTTACCCAAAGTAGAACATCTTGGATAGGAGATGGGATGATCGTCAGCTACTCTTTTGTCGTGGGTTTTGCCAGTCACGGTTGGACTGAGATACAACACTTTCTTGGTATGGCTGCTGCTCAACAAAAGGTTCTTGTCGGTATGGGTTTTCTTCTTGCCACTGTAGTGTTCCTGCTGTTTTTGGGCATCTATCGGGCGTTGCCGTCGTCTTTCCGTGCCATCGATCAAGAAATCTGGCTCTGCTTCGGTTACCAATGGGTTGTCAGCCACGGCTTCCCCGTCGCGCTCCGGCGTCAACCCCATTTCAGCCAGCGTTTGCTGCAAGATCGGCAAGAGCAGGTGAATCCAGTAGTTGGCTTGTGGCTGACTGATCTCAAACTGTAATCCAAGCATCTCCTGAATAGGATACGTCTTCTGGTAGATCAATATGAACAACAGCTTGTCTTCATCCGTTCGCAATTTTTCTTTGGGACCCTCCCCAGCTCGCCATTGGCGGAGTGTGCCCCTTTTCGTAAGCTCTGGCGGATATAACCTGACCAGCTTTTCTTTGAACACTGGCAAGATCCACTCGAATTCATCCACTTTGAGCCCAGTCGCTGCTAGAAATTGTTTCGGCTTTTCTTTCAATTCTTCGTATGTGATCATGCCGCTATTTACTATTACCGATAATGTCTAATGCTTGAAACATAACAAAAAAGTTGGAGGAGACCATCGATGAATCCCGCTGCTGTGATCGTCATCAATTTAGCCCTGCTGTTTTACTCCATCGGTGTTTGGAGTGAGCGCCTTCAGGGTAGACTCAAAATCTGGCATACGGCCTTCTTCTGGTTGGGATTGGTTTGCGATACCTGGGGCACCGGGATGATGTTCGATTTCGTGGGTGGCATGACTTTTGATATTCATGGCATTTCCGGTCTGCTGGCCATTATCCTGATGTTCGTCCACGCTATCTGGGCCACGATTGTGCTGGTGCGGAAGGACGAAAAGATGATCGTGAACTTCCACAAGTTCAGTATTTTCGTCTGGCTAGTCTGGCTGATCCCATATTTCAGCCCGATGGTTGTGGGAATGCTGGGAGCGGGATAGTTCTCGTATGGCAAACAAAGGCTACTTCATCATCACCGACATCTCGGGCTACACTGAGTTCCTGACCAAATCCGAGCTGGACCACGCCCAGGATGCCTTGCAGAGTCTGTTCGATGTGCAGCTTGCCCACATCACGCATCCGTTCGTGATTTCCGGCTTTCGCGGCGATGCCATCTTCATGTACGTCCCCGAGACGAATTTTGTCGAGCCGCAGGGTCTGCTGGAAGCACTGGAAAACCTGTATTTCGTGTTTGCGGATACGCTGCGACAGATGATTTTCAACACCACCTGCACCTGCCGTGCCTGCCAGAACATGTCCAACCTGGATTTGAAGATGGTCGTACACTACGGGGAATATGCGGTCCAGAAACTGGGGGATCGGGAAGAACTACTGGGCGCGGACGTGATCGTCCCGCACCGCATGTTGAAGAACCATGTTATCGAGGAAACGGGGATTAAAAGCTATGCCCTGTTCAGTGACGCGGCGGCGGAAGCACTGATCTTGACAAACCTAGCCTATCCACTGGTCGCGCATACCGAGACCTATGAGCATCTCGGGGAAGTGCACATGCAGATACTCAACTTGCACAAAGTCTGGGAACGCGAACAGGACCGAGAACGCGTCCTGATCATGCCCGAGGCTGCCTGGCTGACCCTAGAGTGGGACTTCCCTTATCCGCCCTCCGTACTCTGGGAATACCTGACGACATTTCGTCTCGAACAGCAATTCGCGGGCTACGAAATGGTCGAGCGCACCGATGCGCTTGGCGGGCGAACGCAGCCGGAGACAACCTACCATTGTGCCCACGGCGAACTCCAGTTTTTCAACAAAATACTGGATTGGAAACCGTTCGAATACTACACTATTAATCAAAGAATCGAAGGGTTTCTCGAATTCGTGCAAAGCCGCGTTCTGACTCCAACCGATACAGGTACGCGTCTGACCTTCCACACTGCCGAACCTCCAACAGAGGCTACGGAGAAAAATCGCGAAATACTGTGCGCTGGGATTGAAGAGTTTACCGAGGGTTTTAAAAATTTGATTGAAGCAGATGTTGCCTCTGGAAAGATTACGCTTGTACAATAATGAGATGAATGCTGTGCGTGCCTATTGCTTGGAAATTTCTGTAAAAATGTCAGCTATCTTATAAAATCTGATAGAATAAGGACGCGTCCTTTATTTTGAATTTGATTTCCGACGAACTCTATCAATAAAATCACAATATGACAGTTTTGAGGCCGTCAATAAATCCATTGTATTGAAAGAGGTAGATGAATACGAATACAAGGGGTTCCCTGATAATCTTTGCTATCTTGGGAATTACTGTTCTTGCATTCAGCCTACCTTTCATTGTTAATGGAGGAAGGCCAGAAACACGGGCAGACATAGTTCTTGAACCACGCTATTCCGCCACTCCAACTCCTCTCGACCGGGCCCTAACACGAGAAGCATTTGCCACCCTTTTCTTTACACCTACAGTCGCATCTATCCCTATCTTTGCAGACACAACAGATGCCTCGAGCACACCTTTATCCTTACCTACGGACACGCTAACAGAGACTGCCATTATCCCTGTTTCCGGGAACTCGACCTTTTCGCCCACGCCCTCAAATACCCCAATACAGTTTACGCCTACAAACCATGGGGGAGGGGGGCCGAACAGAAGTCCAACGCCAATTCCGACCAGAACGCCAATTCCAACCAGAACTCCTCTTCCCACCAGGACACCAACACTGCGTCCTACGAATACTTCGACTCCATTACCTACTAGCACTCCTCTCCCTACGAGTACCCCCCGTCCAACCTCTACTTTCACCCCTGCACCTACGAATACTCCTGAACCAACCAACACACCTGAACCTACCAACACGCCCAGGCCTAGCAACACGCCCAGGCCTAGCAACACGCCTAGACCTTCTAACACACCTAAACCGACCGATCCACCACCGACTGACCCACCACCACCGACTGACCCACCACCACCGACTGACCCACCACCACCGACTGACCCACCACCGACTGCAGTCTCTACGCAAAATGGTTTAATAGATTTATTCCTTAGCGGGTTCAATACCCCGCCGCTTGCGGCGTGATACGATTACTACATGAGTCGAGTGATTCGAAAAAGTCATAATGTGTCCATATTGCTCTATCATTTTGTTTGTCC
>JASFRG010000149.1:0-12188 GCA_050115035.1 Anaerolineales bacterium
CTTCCAGGGCACGCATGGGCATTGTCTTGGCGCCACCTTTTTTCTTTTTCGCCATGCTATTCTCCTTTCATCAGTCTCGGATTGCCCACAGCCCGGGCACGGATACGGTAGTTCTCGGCGCCGTCAGGGAGTCGTTCAAATTCCAGATGGGGGTCGATAGTGCCCGAGGCCTTTGCGCGGGCGAGCGCTTTTTCCCTGACGTCTTTTTGCGCGAACTCCAAGGCTGGTTCCAACTTTGGGAAACGCTTCCGTTCTGTTCCTGATTGGACGTAGTATCCGGCAATATGCATGCCGCGCATTTGGGGGAATATCCAGGCTTCTTCCTCGACTGTGACGCTGCCTGCTACCGCACCGACCGCATTGGCCACCTGGAAATGTTCCGGGACAACCAACTCCGTGTGCAAAATCTTTGCAACTCGCGGCAGAAAGATCTTTGCCGGAGCGCCGATGCCGATAATTGGGACCTTCAGAGCTATTTGCGAACCCAGATAAGGATGCTTCTCATACAGATTCTCTTCGAAGAGCCATAAACCTAAATCATCTGGATCGACATAATCGGGTACACGGTCAAGTGATTTTGTCGTAATGAATGAAATCACCTCGGAGGCAATCCGCTCGGAGATGATGCGCATGACACCTTCGATCAGCTCATCCACCTCCATTTTGCCGATTCGCGAAAGCAGCCAGGCACCCATCTCGGCGGCGTTTTTGTCCCAGGGGGCATAGGTCCCGTTCACATGCAGAAAATCGGTGGGCGTCAGGGCGGCGCGCCCGATGACTTCCTGGCTGATCAGCGCCTGGCCGCCAAATTGCAGGGGATGATATAGCCCCATGCGCTCAAGAATATCGGGCAAAGCCATCGGCCCCGCGCGCAGCATTTCAAGGACTTCACGGGCGCGATCATTTTGAACGTGTCTTCTGGGCTCGCGCTGCAGGAACCAGTATTCGACGTGATCTGGCGTCAGCCTTTTGTGGTCACGATGGGGGAGTCGCGATAGCTCTTGAGCAACACGAGCATCGGTATGTGCCAGATATGAGATGGGAGTCACACGGGCAGGGCCGACTGTCAGACGGTCTTCCAGGTCGAAACCGATGAAACTGTCTCCACCTAGCCCGATGGAGCGTACCCGGGCAGCCCGCACAGCAGTTCGATACGGGCCCACAGTTGTTCCCGCTTCACTGACATTCACTCCGCCCCGGTCGACCACGGCCAGGTCGGTGGTGGTGCCGCCGATGTCTATAACAAGGGCAGGCTCGAGGTCCGCCAGGAAGCGCCCACCAATGGCGCTGGCCGCCGGCCCGGAATGGACGGTCTCTACCGGGCGGCCTTCTCCGATCTGGCTGCTCATCAGCGCACCATCTCCTCGGACGACCATCAGAGGTGCCTTGACGTTGCGCTCGTCCAGCGACTGGCGCATAGCCTGGATGAATTCCTGTAAGATGGAAAGCAGCGAGGCATTCAAGCTGGCGGTTGTCGCCCGCTGGATGGAGTTCAATTTGCTGGCAAGCTGGTGCCCGAGCACAACCGGCAAACCGGTCGCTTCGGTGATGGCCTTGAAGGCGCGTTCCTCGTGACTGGCGTTGAAGGGACTGAAATAGCCAGAAACGGCGAAGGCTTCTACATCACTTTTGAGTTCGATCGCTTTTTCGCGAATAGCATCCAATGCTAAAGGAGCTTGTTCCTCACCATGCAGATTGTGCCCACCTTGGAAATAATGATAGCTCGAAGTGGCAAAATGGCTTTCGAATTGGAAGCGTTTCACCAACTCGGGATCGTATCCAAGCAAAAATAGTGCCACCGGACGCCCTTTGCCTTCGGCAATGGCATTGGTGGCCAGTGTTGTGGAGATGGAAACCAGGCTTATTTGGCCGGGGTCATCCGGCAGCAGGTCATCCAAAACCTTGAGAATACATTTGGTGAGGTCGTGCCTAGTGGTGAGCGTTTTGGCAGTCGCGATTACCTGACGGGTGCTCTCATCCAGCAGAACTCCATCTGTATATGTGCCCCCTGTATCAATACCAAGAATGAAAATATTCGATGCTTTTTTCGAAGTCATCTGAGATTTTAGGGTGCCTGTGGCGCGACTTTTCTCTTCTTTCCGTTTGGAAGAGAAACCAGAACTACACCGGCAACAACCAGAAGCGCGCCCAGGATTTGCCAACCATCCAGGCGTTCTCCCAAAATAAAGTAGGCCAGAATAGCTGCAAAGGCAACCTCGGATGTGTTGGTAATGGAGGCAATGCTGGCTTGAAGCATTTTAAGCGCAGTTGTGTATAGAGCAAAGCCTGAAACGGTAGTGATAAGCACCAGACCAGCGAAAAGAAGTAACACTTCAGATGAAATTGGCAAAGGTAGGGGAGTTCGAAATTGAAGAGGGAGCAGCACCAAAGCGCCGATCCCAAATGTGTATAACAGCACGGTCCAGGGGCTGTAACTGCCGACAAGTTTTTTCCCAAACAGGCTCATCAACCCATACATGATTGCGGATGCCAAAGCGATTAACAAGCCATAACCAGACACTTGCAAAGTTCCCATCCCGTGCAGCCCAGAGATGAGGACAGTCCCAATGATGGAGAGTGCAATAGCGCCAAATTTCCTTTTTGTAAGCGGTTCTTTGAAGAAAATCCATGCCATGACTGTAACAAATATGGGTGAGTCGCTCTGGATCACTGTGCCAATGGATGCACCGACCATTACGACGGCTAGATTCCACAGGGTGTGGAACGCGCCAACCGAAACTCCCATTGCGAATAGCCAGGGGAGATCACGGCGCTTGATGCGAAACAGGCTGGAATTGAATACGGCGATGCCAATCAGCAAAGTGCAGAACGTGCCAAAATCCCGCCAAAATGCCAGGTTCACAGCGGAGATGCCGCTTTTCTGGGTGATCAGGTTGATGAATATCCCTGATGTTGACCAAAATACGGTGGCCAATATGACAAGAGCGATCCCCCGTGTGCGGGCAGAAATCGGGTTGGGTGTAGTTGCTATTGGAGTAGACAAATTACTCCCGCGAGCTGATTTTTTGGTTCCAGAGATACTCATGATTTGCCTGTTTTTAGCGGGGCAATGCACCTTGCGCTTTTGAAGCCAGTAGGGGTTTTTTATCTTTTTCCATTTGGCGCCAGAGCCATCCCCTCGATATAGAGCATATTGAAGTTCGCATCCAGGTCAAGGTCAACTTGTTTGGCTTCTACTGCCAGCTTTTCTCCAAGAGCAAAGCCTTCATTAGTGAGGAACATGGCCGCGCCAAACCCGGCCCCATTGGCTGCCGTCTCGACCACCTCCCGCCGAACGGGCGGAATCATACCAATTTCGAGGATGGCATCGATATCTACCTGGCCACCGAAGGAACCGGTCAGGATCACTTTTTGCAGATCATTCGGGGTGAGGTTCAATTTGTTCAGAAGCACGTCAATGGCTGCCCGGATAGCGCCTTTGGCCTTCTGCAGTTCGCGCACATCGTGCTGGGTAAGCAGTAACTCACCGTCGTCTGTCAATTTGATGGCGCGTGTGCCATGGGCGTCAGTAGTGATGCGGTTTGCGAGGTGCGGAGGCTCGGGTAGGATGCGTCCGCTGACATCGATCAAACCGGCGTTACGGAATTCGTAGACCGTGCTGAGCAGGCCAGAGCCTGTCAAGCCAATAGGTTCTTCATCAGCGATAGTTTTGAAGTTGAGGTAGTCCTCTTCGAGCTTGAGGTCGACGATGGCGCCGTCAATCGCGCGGGAGCCACACGAGATGTTGACGCCCTCGAATGCGGGGCCAGCAGCTGTGGAGGCGGTCAGGATGCGCTCCCCGTCCGTGACCATGACTTCACCGTTCGTTCCCAGGTCAATGGCGGCCATCGGTCCGGGAGGGTTGTCAAAGCCGAAATAGGCCAGGCAGGCCAGCGCATCGGAGCCGACAAAGCCGCCCACCAGTGGGGGCAGGGAGACAATCGCGTTCTTTGGGAAAATGCCACCCATGAGAGCTGTGGCATCTGGCATGGAGGCTGCTTGATGCGGCTGGAAGGGCATCATTGCAAGTGTGTCAAGGGGCAGGCGAGCCAGCAGGTGATGCATGGCCACATTTCCCACAATGGTCACACGTTGGATCCGATTACGGATGCTTTGGGATAAGTTCAGTGAATCGACAGCCTGATTGATGGAAGCAAGAGCCAGGCGGTGGAGGCGTTCAGCGTTGGTGGGCGCATCGATGGCCGCAGCCAGACGGGAGATGACATCCGCGCCATAGACCGTCTGCTGGTTGAGGCTGCCACCCCCCGCAGCGACTTCACCATTGTCGAGCATGGTCAGGAATGCGGCTACGGTGGTCGAGCCCAGATCAATCGCAAGGCCCAGTGGAACATCTTTCTCGCGTCGGTAGCGGGTGCTGCCTTTGAAGATTTTGTTAGAGTACACCACGATGGGGGAAAGTACAATCCGAGAGTCGCCCTGCACGCGGGCGCGGCAGGCCAGGCGGTTGTTCAGTGCGATTTCGCCGGGGGTCAGGTTCTTGCGTTCGATTTCATCCGGTTCGGCGATCCCCTCTTCAACGAGGACTTTACATTTTCCACAGGTGCCACGACCAGCACAGGGCTGCTCGAGGGGTAAGCCTGTTTCGGTAATTACATCTCCGAGCAGGGTTCCATTCTTTGCCTGAACGATTTTTTCTTCTTCACCATAGACGACGGTTACATTGGGCATTATTTTTCCTATAGTTAAGGATTTAAATAGCTGTTATTTGGATGCTCGAATGATACAAAAAGTTTAATCCGAGACTTTTTTGAGGATCTCGAAAACTTTTTCATAAAACCCCTGCACGTGGCTTTTCATAATCTGTGCAGCCTGTTCGCCATTTTTATCTTTTATAGCCTGCACCATCTCCAAATGTGACTCAACAGCAGTAGATAAGAAATCCAGATGGGGCAATACTAAGAACCAGACTCGCCTTGAGTGTCCGTAGAAATCTTCCAGAATCTTTGCCAGATATTTGTTATTGGCTGCCCGGGCGATAGCATGATGGAATTTGTGATCTAGATCGAAGAGTTGTTTGGGCTGATCAGAAGGAATCTGACTCTGTTCCTGGCTCAAAGCTTCTAGCACTACGATATCGTCTGAGGTGGCATGCATTGCTGCCTGGGCAGCGCAATAGGGTTCCAGGAGTATGCGGATCTCGCTAATCTGCTTTAAGTCCGGGATTTCCACTTTGGAAACAGACAAACCCTTATCAGCAGTTGTAACCAGATGGTCGTGAGCTAGTAAATTCAACGCTTCACGAACCGGAACCTGGCCCATTTCCATTTCATCGGCGAGTTTGCCTTCATCGATGGGTGAACCGGGAGGCAATTCGAGAGAGGTGATTTTCTCTCGAATCAGTTCATAAGCGCGTTGCGTATCTATTCGCACGAGGTCCATAGCTTGCTCCTATAAATTATTTTGCTAGACGTGGATTTCCTACAGCCTGAGCGTGGATGCGATAAGTATCCAGGCCATCGGACAATTCGTCCACGATTACCTGCGGGTTATCTGCGCCTGAACGCAATGCAGCGCTTAAGGCGCGTTCCTGGCTGAGATCACGGGCATATTTCAGCGCATCATCAAGCTCTTCGTATTCTTCGCGGGAATCGCGGGCTTGCACGAAGTAGCCGATGATATCCAGGCCAGAGGGGGATAGATGCGGGTAGATCAGGATTTCCTCCGAAACCATGACACTACCGGCGATAGCACCGACCGCGTTCGCCACAAAGTAATGGTCGGGTAAGATCAGTTCAGTATGCAGACGCTTCGCGACTTCCGCCAGCATGATTTCTGCAGGTGCGCCAATCCCGATGATCGGGCTGCGCAGCCGGATCATCGTTTCCAGATGGGGATGCTCTTGATATAAACTATTGTGAAAAACCCAGGAACCAAATTCCTGCGCGTAGTTCTTCAGGGGGGGGACCTCTTTCTCGCTCAGGAATTCAACGATAGCCTTGACGATCATCTCAACGGTCTGAGACCAGATGAAGTCGGTCAAGCCTTGAGATTCCCAGGTTAAATAATTGCTTAGAATTTTCAGACCGTATTGCGAAGCTTCGGTGTCCCAGAGCTTGTAACGGCCATCCACGTGTAACAGGTCGGTGGGGGTCAGCCCGGCCTTGCCGATAATCTCCTGACGGATTAACGTGTCCGCTGCCAGTTGATTCAAGTGGAATAATCCCAATGCCTCAAGAATTTCAGGAATAGCTTTTGGACCGTTTTTTAGCAGATTAACCAGCTCTTTTTCCTGGTTTGTTTTCAATGTTTGCGGATTTTTGGGTTCTCGCAGCAGGAACCAATATTCCAGCCATTTCGGGTTAGGTGCAGGCCAGGTTTTCTGCGTCAGGGATTTCAAGTGGATGCGGATGTTGGGATGTTCCTGCGCCAGATAGGCCAGGGGCACCACACGTTCGGGCCCAATCGTGATGTTGTTTTCCCGATCCAGAGCAATATGGCTGTCGCCGCCCAGACCAATCGATAGCAGGTTGGCTGCCTTGACGGAGGTTTTATACCCGGATACTGACGCGCCGGTCTCACTGATGGTAACCTCGCCGTTTTGAATCAAGGCCAGGTCAGTGGTTGTCCCGCCTACGTCCACAATGAGAGCGTTATCGGTGCGAGAGAGGAAGCGTCCGCCGATGGCGCTGGCAGCCGGCCCGGAATGGATGGTCTCTACCGGTGAGCGGGCAGCGAACTCGTCGCTCATCAGAGTACCATCGCCGCGGACGACCATCAGGGGGGCTTCGATTCCGCGTCGTTCCATGGCGCGACGGACGGCGATGATGAAATCTTGTAATACAGCCAGCAGGGAGGCGTTTAGTGCGGCCGTTGTGGCGCGTTCCACGGAGCCAAGTTTGGTGGAGAGTTGGTGCCCGAGGACCAAAGGCAGGTCGCAGATTTGAGAGATCGCTTTGTGCGTCCTAATTTCGTGTTCCGGGTTCAGGGGGCTGAAGTAGCTGGAGATGGCAATCGCATCCACATCCGCTTTAATTTGATTGGTCTTTGCAACCAGGCCCGGAAGATCAAGTTCCGCCTTTTCCTGCCCGTGAAGATCATGTCCACCGTCGAAGTAAAAGAAGTTGGGGGTGGCAAAGCGGCTTTCCAATTTGAATGATGCGACCAATTCGGGGTCATATCCGATCAGGAATAATGCAACACGTTTCCCCTTGCCTTCCGCAATGGCATTCGTGGCTAGGGTGGTCGAAACCGAAACCATGCGGATGGCAGAGGGGTCTTTGATGTCGATGCCTTCGATGACATTCTCGATGCCAATGGAAAAATCGCGTTTGGTGGTCAGGCTTTTATGTGCAGCCAGGATTTTTCGAGAATGGTATTCCAATAAAACACCGTCGGTGTAGGTTCCGCCAGTGTCAATACCCAGTACGAGGGCTTCGGAGGGGTCTGGTTTTGGTGTCAAGCTGTGCCTCTAATGTAAATGTTGGTTAGGATTTACAGCTAAAGGACCCAGGGGTGTGATGCTTCTTGGAGCACATGACTGTCTACCAAAGAAAGCACCCACACCTCCTGGGTCTGTTCTGATGAAATTATCCAGCTTTTTTGCTGAACATATCGTAATCTAGTTCTTCACCTTTGTGCTTTTCATCAGCCAATTCACAGATGTGCCGCAATTCTTGATACATCTTTTCGTCCAGGAGCGGCTCTTCTTCGGCATCCAGGATTTCGACAACGCGTTCGTGAACACGCTCTCGGAAGGTCTTGCTGCCGGAGGCTTCCCAGTTCTCGAAGACCTGGCGGTCGATCAAGTCTGGCCGCCATATGTCGGTCTTGAAGCGCGAGTAGGTGTGGTCGTGTTCCAGATAGTGACCACCCGGGCCGACTTCTTCCATGACCTGCAAGGCCTTTTCGTCATCGCTGACATCAATGCCTTTCATGATGCGCTTGACCATACTGATGATCTCGTTGGAGGCCACCATCATATCCGGTGAGCTGGTCAGACCCTGCTCCAGGTAACCGACATCGTGGATCATGTTGCCGCCGGACAGAGCCGCGGTGGCAATGTTGATGGTGGCTTCCATGGCCGCCTGCTCGTCGAACATCTTTGAATCTGAGCAGCCTGCAGTCTCATATTCCGGCACGCCCAGCCACTTGGTAATCTGGGTATAGGCCGAACTGAGCAAGGCCATCTCGGGTGAACCGTAGCAATAGACCGTAGTGAGCATGTCCATGTTGGACATCAAGCCGCCAATGATCATGGGCGCACCCGGTTTACGGGTCTGGCTGAGTACGATGCCAAACAGGCTCTCGGTCAGGGCTTGCACGGCTGTGCCTGCCAGGGTGGTCGGTGCAGTCGCTCCGGCCAGGGGGCAGGGGGTGTAAACAAATGGAATCTCATTGTCCGTGGCAAAGAGCAGTTTCTGAACCACTTCTTCGGAGTGGCTCAACGGTGAAACCGGTTCGATGTAGAGCGAGAAGATGGGACCCTTGCGCCATTCATCTTTGCCACCTAGGCGGATATAGGCCATCTCCAACTGGTCTTTGAGTCCATCGATGTCAACCGCGGTGATGTTGATAGGCTTGGTTGTACCCTCCAGCATGGCCAGATACTGCCAGCGGTCATACGTGCCAACAGCTGTATCCTGCACGATGCCCAGAGACATATGGAAGTCGAGATTGGGCAAGGCCTGCGCCAGGCGGGCGAAGTTCTTGACATCCTGATATTTTGCCCGTCGTCGTTCGTGCGTGTAAGGGTCGATTGTGAATGGGGTGTCGGACCCGGCGCCAAAGGCGATGGCATCCTTGTAAAGTTCCATTTTGTATTTGCGGTCTGGGCCGCGCACAACCACCTTGCGGGGCAAGGTTGCCAGGGCTTTATCCACCAACCACGGTGGGATTTTCACCAGCGCGCTGTCATCTTGGCGGTCCTCGACAATGGCACCGCCCTCATATGCGACTTTGATACCTTCTTCTTCATAAACGCGCACACCGGTTTCATATAACACTGTCAGAGCAGCGTGATAAATGGCTTCTATCTCGTCTTCTGAGAGTACCTCAAAGGTCGGTGTGGCATTGACCAGATTGTTTGTTTTGAGTACTTGCATGGTTGTCTCCTATTCTTACGGGGAAGCGCTGATTCTGCTGTTCAGCCACTCAGCGCATAAACATCTCTTGTTTGACTTCACCACCAGGGGGGATGACCAGAAAATCCGCATTTGCATTTTCAGGTGAAGAAGCGATTTCAATCAACCGCCGGACGTAAATATCCGAGCCGAGGATTTCCTCGTAACGCATATCCCAGCGTTTGCAATACTCTGCTACTTCCAGAGCCTGGGGACGGTATTTCTCCAGATCTTCCTGGTTATGGGCTACAAAGGCAATCCGTTCATAATGCTGGTATTGCTGGTCCATGATCCAGGTTGCGTCTTTTTCACCGTACTTTTCAACGATTTCCTGATACTCCTGCAACGGATTGCTGCCCGATTCCAACCATCCTTTGGTCAGATAGTAGGTTCCCGGCGTGGCATCGAATTCCTGGATGTATTTCTTGTAAGAGCCCAGGAGGACTGCGATACAGTCATCGGTGCGGGGGATGAGCAACGTATGCTCTCGGGACTGGATTCCCTTCAACCCGTTACCGCACAACCCGTATCCCAACATAACCAGGCTTGGCTCCTCGATCGCATCGATCTCATCCTGGACCGACCAGGTCAATTTGCTGGGAACACGATGCAGGCCATAATCCTTAAACGTGACCTGTTTCGCCAGATCCTCAGGCAAATATTTTTCTATCAGGCCTTGAAAGACCTGACAGGCGATAACGACCAATGGCAATCCCTGTGCTGAAGTCACAATAACACCTTGATTACGCAGCGCCGACCAGTTGTTTGGCCAAGTCAGCACCAGAGGGGGCATTAGAGCCGTACCCGTCCGCGCCGATAGCGTCTGCGAAATCTTTATCCACAGGTGCGCCGCCAACCATGACTTTGACCTGATCGCGCAGACCGGCCTCTTCAAGGGCCTTGATGGTTTGACCCATCGCGCGCATGGTGGTAGTCAGCATGGCGGACATACCTACAACCTGGGGTTGGTGTTGTTTAATCGCTTCGATGAATTTTTCCGGCTCAGCATTGAAACCGATATCGATCATCTCAAAGCCAGCGCCTTCGCATAACATGCTGACCAGATTTTTGCCGATGTCGTGCAAGTCACCTTTGACGGTGCCCATCACGATCTTGCCGAGCATTTCAGCGCCACTCTCTGCCAGCAGCGGACGTAAGATCTCCATTCCGGCTGCCATGGAGTCGGCAGACATCAGAACCTCGGGGACAAACATATCGCCGCGTTTGAAGCGTGCGCCGACTTCGTCCATGCCAACGATCAGGCCGTTGTCGAGGATCTCTTTGGGGGTAAGACCTTGTTTCAGTCCTCGTTCAACCAGTTTGTGGGCTTTTTCTGCATCGCCTTCTAAGACGGCAGTTGATAGTCTTTCGTAAATTTCACTCATTTTTTCTCTCCTTCAGAGGCGATGCGCCTAGCTTTCCTTGACTCGTTCTTCCGCCTCGGCCAAAACTTTTTCGATCACTTTCTCCGTTTCCGGTTTGATGGGGGAAGCTTTGTGGGTGGCCAGGATTTCCTGGACGCGCGCCACAGTGCGGTCCTTCATGGTTTTCTTGCCCATCGATTCCCATTCCTCGTAGTTGCGCCGGTCGCAAAGGTTAGGATACCAGAATTCACTCTTGTAGTATTTTCGCGTATGCGGTTCGCGCAAGTAGTGACCGTTAGGCCCAACGTTATTGATCACATCCACAGCCAGCGTATCTTCATTGACTTCGATACCGCGGGTGATGCGGCGAGAATAACCGATGGATTCATCCATGGCGCATAGCTGGAAAACCGAACCGGTCATGGCACTTTCGGTGTAGCCAACGTCATGACACAGATCACCGCCGGTCAAGGCGGAGAAGAAGACCGAGAGCGAGCCTTCGATAATGGCCTGCTCGTCGAAGGTCTTGGAGTCGGTGCAGCCGCCCGTCTGCCAGAGCGGCAGGCCAGCATAATGTGCCAATTCGGTCAGGCCGGCCATATTCAGGGAGAGTTCAGGCGCGCCGTAAGACAAGATCATGGCGCTCATGTCCATCACGGAGAAGACGCCGCCCATGATGAAGGGCAGCCCGGGTTGTATCGCCTGGGCGATTGTCAGGCCCATCCAGGATTCAGCAGCGCCCTGGATGATGATGCCCGCAGGGGTGACCGGAGCGGTACCGCCTGCAATGGGGCAGGGGGTGAAGATCAACGGGACGCGATGCTCAGCTGCAAAAATCAGCTTATCAAGCGCTTCCGTAGTGCTGACCAGCGGGGAAAGCGGTTCGCAGTAGTGGATGTAGTTGGGTCGCCGTTCGAACGCCTCTTGCCCACCCGCTTCTGCTACCGCTATTTCGTGGATTCCTGCCGAGTCGTATTTGTCATAGGACCAGGCCACAATCGGTTTGCTGGTGTTGGGGAACATGCCAGCAAATTCATACAGCGCGCCCAGTTCGTGATGTACGTCACCGACCGTGCCGAGCGACTCGCAAAAGTCGATGTTAGGCAGTGCATCCACCGTTCTCGCGACCAGCGGCACGTCAGATTTTACATAAGGACGCCGCTCTAAATTCTCGGGATCGATGAAATTGGGGCAGGTCGGTCCGGGACCAAAATGTCCGCGCCCGGGTCCGATATGGATATCGTTCTTGGGATTACCGTCTCGAGAAAAAACGGTGAAACTGCGTGGGGCTAAATCCAGGGATTTTCTGACCAGATAGGATGGAATGCGCACTCGCAAACCATCTACCCAGGCGCCAGCTTCTTTCAGGATTTCACGCGCTTGTTCGTGATGCACTTCAAGACCAGTGTATTCCAATACATGCAGAACGCCGTTGAAGAGTTCTTCCAACTGGTCATCTGTTAGCATGCGGAAGCGCACACCAGAGTTTACTGTGTAATTGCCTCTCATTTCTTTTCCTTTCAGGACCTAAGAAGGGAGCAGTAATAATTTTTAATAAAATCTTTACTGCAATTGCTTCTTAATATCCAAAATACCTAGCTAACGAATTTTTTGGCTAAATCAGCAGCGGACGCGGCGTTGGATGCATAGCCATCCGCACCGATCTGATCGCTGAAAGCCTGAGTGACCGGCGCGCCGCCGATCATGATCTTGACCTTGTCGCGCACACCGGCCTCTTCCAGCG
>JASFRG010000150.1:0-11966 GCA_050115035.1 Anaerolineales bacterium
GTTGGGTAATTACACTCTGCTCCAGGCATTGAGCTTTGGCGGCGGTACAGGAACAACTGATTCTGCACGAATACTTCTGAGAGCGGCTGTTTCGGCATTGCTCAACGCCTCCAACCAGGAAGTTGAATATTCACTTACGACCAGCCAAGTTATTGCGCAAGTTAATGCGGCGCTTGCAAGTAATAATCGCAGCACAATTCTCAGTCTTGCGAACAGGTTGGATACATACAATAACCTCGGTTGTCCATTGAATTAGACTGTAGAGCATTTACGTTGCGACTCACGATGCTGATAAAACATTTTTAGAATTCTAATCATCCGGTAGAGTTACGCACTTGAACAAGAGAAACCCGGAAATAAGGGGGGGCGTGTGATGGCACGCCCCCCCTTATTTTTGGTGACTTTTCATGAACTGTGTAAGTTAAACTTTAAGGCTTTAGGGTAATAAATCAATTGTATTAGACTGAATCCTACCCCCCCGGTATTATATATTTCAGTCTAAGCTTTGCTCTAAATATTTGATTTATTTTACCAAGTCAACCAACTGATGCATATCATCTGGTGAGGATAAATGCACGCGCAAAATCCGGCGATCTTGCGCCTCTAAAGCTTCGTAATCCCCCAGAGCCTGCGCCATTTCCAGTGTACCAAACGTCAATCCTTGAGTAGGGATATTAAAATCATCAATTGGATCAGCAGTGATTTGCAAGAACAGTCCAGTGTTTGGACCGCCTTTATGTAGTTGTCCGGTAGAATGCAAAAAGCGTGGGCCAAAACCCAATGTTACAGCGCGTTTAGTTTTATCCCGGATAGCGCTGCGCAAATTCTGCAATTGATCGATCATCTCACCTGTGCGCGGCAGGAAGGCAGCAATAGCAATGTAATCTCCCTGCTCAGCTTTCTCCAGAAAGTCGGATAGTGCCGGTCCCGCATCTTGCAATTTGACGAATTCTCCCTGCTCTAATTCACCCTTTTCCTGATACGCAGCAATCCTGGTTTTAGCCCGTTTTTTGGCATCTTCAACATTTGGTTGATCGAAGGCATTCACCCCCAAAAGATGACAGGCGACCGCAATGGCAAATTCCCAGCGATAAAATTCTGTCCCCAGGTCATATTTTTCAACAATCGGAATTTCCAAAACAGGGTGCCCGGCTCCTCGCAAAGCAATGATATTCTCATCATATTCGCCGGTCTGGCGCAGATAGACAAACAGGCGATCATTACCGTAGAGAGCTACCCCCCCAACCGGCTCACGATCCACCGGAATGATCCCCTTGCCTTCTTTGCCGCTGGACTCAGCAAGCAACTGTTCCAGCCAAGAACCAAAGGTGATTAGCGGTTCTTCCGCCAGGATTGTCAACTTGTCCCGACCAGCCAGTACAGCTTCGGCCAATATCGCGCCTAACACGAGACCAGGGTTACGGGCAGCCTGCACTGATGGGGAAGATTGTTCCATCATCACTTCAGCATTGTCTAGCAAGTTTTTCACATCCACACCCAACAAGGCCGCTGGCACAAGGCCAAAGGCCGTCAGGGCAGAATAGCGGCCGCCAACTTCTGAATTTGCATTGAAGACTTTTCGGAAACCACGTTCCTGCGCCAATTTTTCCAGCGATGTGCCAGGATCTGTGATCGCCACAAAGCGCGATCCATCGTCACTCGATAAATCCCAAAAATAATTCAAACCGGCCATTGTTTCTGCCGTACTGCCGGATTTACTCGAGACAATATACAGGCTTTTATCTGGCGGATATTGCTCCGCCGCTAATGCAACCTGAGCAGGATCGGTTGAATCGAGGATCGAAAGACAGGGTTTTCCTTCTGCAGCTTCCGGTTCAGTAGATGCAAACACAAAAGACAGTACTTCTGGCGCCAAGGATGACCCGCCCATTCCTATCAACAATATGCGGTGGATGCCTTCGTAGTGCAAGGCATCGGCAAAGTCATTCAACTCGGACAAGAGCGCCCGCGATGTTTCTGGTAAACGCAACCAGCCCAGGCGTTTTTTCACTTCGGCCTGGCCGTCAGGGTTGGTTGTCCAAAGTGTGGGGTCACCCTCCCACAGGCGCGCAGGAACGGAATCGGTTGCCATTTGTGCCACACTTTCGGAAACGGAAGCAGCCAACGGCCCCAGTTGTGAGGCTGCCTCTGATCTTCGTTCCTCGATAGTTTCAAGCAGTGCGGTAAACGCATCCGCAAAAGCTTTGACACCCTCATCCTCCAATTCTTGCGTGACGACGTCCATAGAAACACCCTCGGCTTCGAGCTGATCGAAGAGGGCATGTGCCTTATCCATATCATTGGCGATAGCCACTTCCGGGGTGCCGTGATCGCGGAAAGCATCCAATGTCTGTGGAGGAACTGTATTGACCGTATTTGGGCCAATTAAAGAATCAACATACATTGTGTCAGGGTAATGTGGATTCTTTGTACTTGTGGAAGCCCACAATGGACGCTGTAAGTGCGCCCCCTTGGATTGAAGAATATCCCAACGCGCTCCCTGGAATGTATCCAAAAAAATTGCATATGCCAGGCGCGCATTGGCAATGGCAGCCTGTCCCTTTAAATTCGATTTTTCGAGGAGAAGCTTATCTACCTTGCTATCAACACGCGAAACAAAGAAAGATGCCACCGAAGCTATATGATCAACCGGATTTCCTGCTTCAAGGCGGTCTTCCAGCCCGGAGATGTATGCATCCATCACGCGGGCATAACGTTCCAGCGAGAAGATCAAGGTTACATTGACATTGATCCCGTTTGCAATGGACTGTCGAATAGCAGGGATACCTTCGGTAGTGGCAGGAATCTTGACCATCAGGTTCTTACGATTCACGCGTTTCCACAGCACCGCAACCTGGCCAGCGGTCCCATCGGTATCATGCGCCAGGTACGGGCTGACCTCGATACTGACGTAGCCATCGCCGCCATCAGTCTCTTCATATAAAGGAGCGAACAGATCACAGGCCTGTTGAATATCTTCAACTGCCAACTGCCAAAAAATATCCTCGGCATTCCAGCCCGCCCAGGCCAACGGCTTCAGCGCGGAATCGTAATCATTTGTTTTGGAAATTGCATTGTGAAATATAGAAGGGTTGGAGGTTACACCACGTATCTCCCTACGATCGATCATATGCTTCAACTCACCGTTTTGTATTAGACGTCTCTGAATATTGTCATACCACATTGATTGACCCAGGTCAGTCAATTTGTCAATTCGCTCGCTCATTATCACCTCTGACGACTTATCGATTTTTCCTTAAATTCGCATCGAGCAAAATTCTTTCCAAACTCAAAATTCTGGTTCTGATTTTCAAACAACCTTTAATTAAACGGTTTCACCTGTTTCCATTCTTCTTACTTTCCTAACACGGCGCTTATGGCGTTCCTGACCAGGTTCATTCCCAACGAAATGCGCCCCCAGAAATGCCGAAACCAATTCATGTACCAACTCTGGGCCGATGATGCGCCCACCCAGACACAGCACATTCATATCATCGTGCTCTACCCCTTGATGGGCAGAATACGTGTCATGACAAATAGCCGCATACACACCCCGCATTTTGTTGGCAGCGATGCAAGCACCCACACCAGAACCACACAACAGCACTCCTCGTTCAGCCTCACCCGATTGAATAGCCGCCCCCAACTTCTCTGTAAAATCGGGGTAATCAACCGCATCGTTGGAATCCGTGCCCAGATCCAGGGGCTCGTGTCCGTTCAATTGGACTGTCTCCAAAACAACATCTTTCAAAGGGAAACCTGCATGATCGC
Organism: Anaerolineales bacterium; assembly: GCA_050115035.1. GTDB lineage: Bacteria > Chloroflexota > Anaerolineae > Anaerolineales > Villigracilaceae > JAABUE01. Next base: position 3,772 of record JASFRG010000150.1, read on the forward strand.
AGGCAACAGCAATTTTCATTAATACCTCTCAACGTACATCACTTTACCCTGCAAAACGAATGGTACCCAGGACTACCAATACAAGCCCTACAGCAGCATAAATTGCGCGCGCAATCGAATCGCCAAAAATACGGTTAAGCAACTTACCGGAATGACTCACAATCCTCCAATTCAGCGCAGCCCCAACAAACGCCACCACGCCAATTGCAACCACCACGAGCCCGACAAGCGTATCGTTCATGCGGACGTCAGGATTTCACGTGCTCTGGCAATCACATTCTCAACAGTAAATCCGAGTTTCTCGAAGATGACCTTCCCAGGTGCGGAGGCACCAAAACGCTCCAATGAAATAATTGAGCCTTCGGAACCAACATATCGATCCCAACCCAAACCTGCTCCCGCCTCGACAGCCAGTCGCTTTCTGATAGCTTTCGGTAGAACAGCTTCCCGATAAGCTGCATCCTGTTCCTCGAACAATTCCCAGGATGGAAACGAGACCGTACGCACATTAACGCCCTCGGCAGCCAGGCGAGCCGCAGCATTGTAAATCAGACTCACTTCCGAGCCAGAAGCCATCAGGATCAACTCGGGCTCGCTTTCGCCAAAGTCGGAGAGCACATAAGCACCCTTCGCAAGTTCACTGGCGGCATCAACAAGGGAGCGGTCTAGTGTGGACAAAGCCTGACGAGTCAGGGCTAGAGCAGTCGGGCCGCTTCTGCGTTGGATGGCAACCTTCCAGGCTTCAACCGTTTCGTTGGCATCCGCCGGTCGGATAACGGTCACGTTGGGAACTGCACGCAACGCAGCCAGATGTTCGACAGGCTGGTGCGTGGGACCATCCTCGCCCAGGCCAATGCTGTCATGCGTAAAGACATATATGGCCGGGATGTGCGAAAGCGCCGCAATACGGATAGCAGGCTTCATATAGTCCGAAAATATCAAAAATGTACCGCCGTACGGGATCAGGCCGCCATATAAGGCGATTCCGTTGAGAGCAGCACCCATGGCATGCTCGCGTACCCCAAAATGGAAATTACGTCCTTCCGGCGTGTCTTTCTCAAAAGCAGGGCTGCCTTCGATCCAGGTTTTGTTGGAGGGTTCAAGATCAGCCGAGCCACCGATCAACTCAGACAATTTTTCCGCCAGGGCATTGATGGTCTTGCCAGATACAACACGGCTAGCCAAACCCTTTTCATCAGCCGGAAAGGTCGGCAAATTGGCATCCCAGTCAGCCGGGAGTTCCCCATCCAGACGGCGTTTAAGGTCACTTCCCTTTTCGGGATGCAAACGTTGGTAGGCGCCGAATTTTTCCCTCCACTCGTCTTCCAGCCTTCGGCCCCGATCCATTGCTTTACGGAAATGGGCCAGTACATCTTCTGGAATAAAGAATTTGGGTTCCACCGGCCAGTCCAGATTCTCTTTGGCCAGTTTTAATTCCTCCTCGCCAAGCGGCTCGCCGTGTGCGCTGGCCGTTCCCTGCTTGTGAGGAGCGCCAAATCCAATTGTTGTAGTGCAAAGGATCAACGATGGACGCGGGTCTTTTTTCGCAGCTTGAATGGCCCCATCAACCGCTTCCACATCATTACCATCTTCCACCTTTTGGACATGCCAGTTGTAGGCTTCGAAGCGCGCGGCACGGTCCTCGGTAAAGGCCAGGCCGGTGGAGCCGTCGATGGAGATGTGGTTATTGTCGTAGAGGTAAATCAACCGTCCTAGAGACAGATGTCCCGCCAGCGAAGCGGCTTCGGAGGAGATGCCTTCCATCAGATCCCCATCGGTGACGATTCCATAAATGTACGAATCTATCAATTCGAAGCCGGGCAGGTTGAAGGTGGCAGCGAGATGCGTCGCGGCGATGGCCATGCCAACACCGGTGGCAAAGCCCTGTCCCAAGGGACCGGTGGTGGTCTCTACACCAGGAGTCAGCCCGTATTCGGGATGTCCGGGGGTAATGCTTCCCCATTGGCGAAAATTCTTGATCTGTTCAAGCGGGAGATCGTAGCCGGTCAAATGCAGGAGTGAATAGAGCAGCATGGAGCCGTGCCCACCCGAAAGGACGAAACGGTCGCGACCCGCCCAATGCGGATCTCGCGGGTTGTGACGCAAGTGGCGCGTCCAAAGTGTGTAAGTCATGGCAGCTGCCCCCATCGGCAACCCCGGATGCCCGGAGTTGGCCTTTTGGACGGCGTCTGCTGAGAGAAATCGAAGCGTATTAATAGCGCGATATTGTAGGTCTTTGTCCATATCCTTTTCCTATGATGCGATAGTGAATTTTACCACTGCGTTTTTTTATTTATGTTTAAGGAATGTTTAACTGGAGCTTTCAAATTCATCCATTGTTCTCCTGACCTCGCTAAAATACCCTGATAAATCGCGAGGCACGATGAGCCCCTTTCTTTACTTCAAAATGGATGATGATTCAGCAGAGCTTAATTAAATTCGGGGATATTGTGTTTCAATATTTCCCCCGCAATTCGCTGATCGGCAAGCTGATTTTCCCTTCCGTTTTATCACCGATATTGGTCACTTCTTCAGGACGATTTACCCCCAACCAGGCAGTGTAGGCGGCAACCATCATATCAAGTTGTTCCGGGGTGTGGAGCACATCCATGGGCAAGATACCCTTGATCAACTTGAACCGGGTAATCTCTTCGAAGAAAGACATGGCATCATTGATGCGCAACCCTTTGTCAAATAGAATCGACTGACGTTGTAGCCTGCCTTCCAAAGTCGGTTTGGGGAAAGGTGCGCTTTCTGCCAGCACGCAAAAACACGCAAAAGGATGGGTTTCTAATACATGACGATTTGTACCATCTTGGTTGTAGGGATTGAATCCAATGTCCGCAAGTTTTCGATATAACGCGAACCCGAGTTGCATCCACGCCGGACAATAATCCTCATGGGAGGGCGTCCCCGCGATAGCAATACCATGTTCGCGCAACTCGAACTCTGCCATGCGGATGTCTATTTTCCGAATGTTGGATTTTAAATTGTCCTCCTCAAGTTTCTTCTTGACCAAGCCGCGATTTACCCCTGCCGGCGCATTGATACCTATATACACAGATTCCGGCCCTTCAAGAAATAGAATTAACTCATCCAGGTCCGAATCCCCAAACTTTACAAGATTCAAATTACCATCTAAGGCAACAAAACCGAATTCCTTCTCTCCCGCTGTGGGATCGATTCCTATGTAAAGCGTGTCAGTCGAAAACATAGTAAGATATAGCCCTGTTAAGTTAACAATATATTGATTAGTAACAAAAGTGTAGCCTAAAAAAGGAACAAATGCAACCAATCCAACGCCGCATGCTTTTTACGTTCATCCTTCTGGCCGGTTTAGCCTGGGTCTTTGTTAGTGCCGACCGTACAGGAACTGCGACTGCAGGTGCAATTCCTGCACCACGCGAAGGGTTTCTGGCACCGGATTTTTCTCTCCAGACCATTGAAGGTGAGACCGTAACACTCTCAAGTCTGCGCGGTCAAGCTGTGCTGGTGAACTTGTGGGCAACCTGGTGCCCGCCCTGCCGCGCAGAAATGCCAGCCATGCAAAAGCTATACGATGAGTACAAGAACCAGGGTCTTGTCGTACTCGCCGTGAACATGACTTATCAGGACAATCCCGCAGCCATTCTCCCTTTCATACAAGAACATGAACTATCTTTTCCCATTCTTATTGAGGAAACGAGGAATGTGGCAAGTAAATATGAGTTGCGTTCATTGCCTTCCAGTTTCTTTATCAACCGCGACGGCTTCATCAAAGAGGTTGTGATCGGCGGACCTATGTCTGAGGCACTGCTGCGCACACGCATCGAATCCATCCTTCAATAATATGCTGACACTCTACCGCAACCTGTTCGCCCCTCCGCGGGACCTGATCCCGATCATCGCTGCCATCTGGCTGGGCTTAATTTTGGCTGAAAAGCGCAGTGATCGACATGGCATCAGCAAGGAAGATCTAAACAATATTGTTTTTTACCCTTTACTGGGTTACGTGCTGGGGGGGCGCATTATGTTTGCCATCGAAAATTTTTCAGCATTCACACAAAATCCACAAAGCCTGATCTCCCTCAATTTGGATCTGTTCGACCCACTCGGGGGAATAGTGGTAGCCCTACTGGTTGCGCTGGTTTACGGGCAAAGAAAGAAGCTGTTGTTATGGCCGGTCCTTGACGCACTGACTCCGTTTTTTGCAACCTTTGCTCTCGGACTCGGGCTAGCACACCTGGCCTCTGGCAGCGCATTCGGAAAAGAGACTTCCCTGCCCTGGGGAATAGAACTGTGGGGCGCAGAACGCCATCCCAGCCAGTTTTATGAGATTCTCGCTGCCCTCCTGATTTTAGGTCTGCTCTGGTTTCGAGACACTGATTCCAAACCCGGAGTCCACTTCCTGACTTTCACTGCCTTGACGAGCAGCGCACGGCTGTTTTTAGAAGGTTTCCGTGGCGACAGCACGCTCATGCTCGGTGGGCTACGATTGGCGCAGGTGATCGCATGGATTGTACTGGCTGTGTCCTTTTTCTTATTGGACCGCGCAATCAGAAAACCGCCAGAGTATTCGGCTATACGCAGATAGGAATAGTTTAGGTTTCTCCACTCACTCTCAAAACTTCTAAATTGACATTACTCGGAAAAAAAACTAACTCCCAGACTCAACTTGCCTTCTAATCGATGTTCCAGGCAAGGCATGATTCTGGGAGTTGAGTCTGCTCAAAGAATAACAGAAGCAGGCATTAGCAGAGAATGAAGCGCTATATCTGCAATGGCGCCGCTCCTCTGCTGATGTTATCGAGAAATTCCTGACGAGTAGCCAGGTTCGCACGAAAAGCACCGTGCATAGCAGAAGTGGTCATACGCGCGTCATGCTTTTTTACTCCGCGCATCCGCGAGCAAAGGTGTACTGCTTCAACCACTACAGCAACGCCCTGCGGCTTCAACAAATCTCGTAAGAAATCTGCTATCTGGCGGGTCATGCGTTCTTGCACCTGTAAACGTCGGGCATACATATCCACAATACGGGGAATTTTTGAGAGCCCGAGCACCTTTCCGTCAGGAATATAAGCAACATGAACACGTCCCATAAATGGGAGGATATGATGCTCACACATACTATAAAATTCGATGTCGCGCACCAGCACCATTTCATCATAAGAAATATTGAAAAGTGCGTCATTAATCATAGCATCAGCATCAACGTGATAGCCGCCGAACAGTTCTGAATACATGCGTGCAACCCGTTTGGGAGTAAGTTTCAATCCTTCGCGTTCAGGGTTCTCACCGATGGCGCCAAGCATCTTTGACACTGCTTGCTCGATCAAATCATTTTCGATTCCGTTTTGTTCCAAATCTTTCTCGTCTAAATCGTCATCGAAATCAATCAGTTCCTTCATCATTGTTTGCTCCAATAAAATTGGCCTAGCAAAGTTGCCAGGCCAATTAGTGTGAATTCAGGCTTACACTAACCAACTTCTGGCTCGATCAAGCCGAAAGTCCCGTTTCGACGACGGTACAAGACTTTCACTTGATTTGCATCCGCATCGAAAAATATAAAAAAATTATCGTGGCCAAGTAACTGCATCTGTTCGATTGCCTCAGCCTCATTCATCGGAATGAGAGCAAACTTCTTACGCCGAACAACCATTTCTTCTTCCTCAGGCTCTTCTTCCACTTCAGGCATTGGCACAACTTCAGCTGCTGAACGGCCATCACCGCGACCTCTATAGCGTTTCCCCTTGTAACGATCAATCTGACGTTGCATCTTATCCGCTGCCGAATCAAACGCAGCAAATATGTCATCCGCGCGTTCTTCCGAGCGAAGCAACAAATTTTTTCCTCTTACAGTTATTTGTGCAATGTGCCGGTCAGATGCACTACGAGCTGACTTTTCATACGAAAGTTCAACTCGTGTTTCCTCAATTGCGGGTAGGAACTTATCCAGTTTACTGGCTTTTTTTTCCACATAATCGTTGATTCGGTCGGTCACTTCCATATTTCGAGCTTGAATTTCCAATCCAGGTGACATAAAACCTCCTCGATGTGATTTGAAATACGCCTGTATTAAAGCGCTAAGACCAAACTTTTTTTGAGCTTTGATGAGGCAATGCACGGGCAATCGTGATACCGTGAACATCTTGGGCACCAGCATGATATAACGCCTCAGCCGCGGATGATAAGGTTGCTCCCGTTGTGGCAACATCATCAATTAACAAAATGGTCTGTCCGCGGACCTTTCGGTCATCAGCCAGGAATGCTGATTGGACATTTTCTTGACGTTCTACAGCTGACAAACCTACTTGCGATCTAGTCTCGCGTGCACGAGACAATGCCCCTGGCAGATATTTTAAACCTAATTGGATTGATAGAGGCATTGCAATCATAGCCACTTGATTATACCCTCGTTCTTTTAGCCGCTTTTTACCCAACGGAATTGGGATCAACGTATCAATTGGCCAGTTCAATTGCGCAACAAATCTTGCAACTTGGCTAGATAGCGCTTCTCCCAATCCAACATCGCGCCTATATTTTAAGCGATGTAAAGCTCCTTGTATTGGATCAGCAAATATCGTCCAAGAACGCAGGAACTTATACGCAGGTGGATTCTCTCCACATTGAGTACATAGCCCGGCATCTTCTTGTGGCAGACCACAGGATATACAAATAGGTTCATGAATTGTGTGAACTTTTTGCTTACAATCTGTGCACCAGCGCGTGCCCGAAACTCCACATCCCCCACAATTTGGCGGGAAGAGCCAATCAAGGCTTTCCCATAAGGATTTGTATAATTGATGTTGTAAATTCGTGTTCAACAATATTCGTTATTTCTTTCAGAATTAAATTAGGGCAACACTCCTAATTACCCTCCAAATCCACCACCAAATACACCCATGATCTGGAAAAGAGCCGGCACCATCAAAATAATCATGATCGAGGGAAAGATTAATAGCGCCATGGGTATCAGCATTTTGATAGGTGCTGCATGTGCTGCTTCTTCTGCACGCTGCCGACGTTTCAACCGCATTTGATCAGATTGAATACGCAAGACCTTTGCCATACTAACACCTAGCATTTCGCTTTGAATGATGGCCGCCACGAAGCTTGTCATTTCCGGGATACCCATACGCTCAGACATAACACGCAAAGCCTCTCGACGCGTTTTACCCAATTGAACTTCACGAATTGCACGCGCAAAGCCAACTGAAAGATGATTTTCCCACTTCTCACTTACCTTCGCCATAGCAGCATCAAAGCCTAGCCCTGCCTCAACGCATATAGTCAATAAATCAAGAGCGTCGGGCATTGCCTTACGAATTTCTGTTTGGCGGCTATTGATTTTACTTTGCAGCCAAAGCTGAGGGAATGCAAATCCCAATACAACAAAGAGTAACACAACGAGAATTCTCACCCCAAGACTCCAGGTGGGAGGTGAAATCGCAAAAATCAAAGTGAGGAATCCACCAAATAACCCCGCCACAACAAAACGAGAAGCCAGGAACGTTGCCGCATCTACACGAACCGGATTACCCGCCAACTCCATTTTCAGATTAGTTTGCTCCAAGACCTTTTGAGGAGTAAACCGTGTTGAAAAATCACCGATAGCTCGCAATATCGGAACAATGATACGTTCACTGAATGGTTGTGAAAGCTCTAAATCTTCAAGAGAAACGACATCTCCGCGTTCAGCGAATTCCGCCAATCGCGCCATTAATGGATCATCATCACTTTCAGCATCTGATGCAGTCCGCCGACCTACAATAACAAGCGCAATTGCCCCAACAACAAGCACGATTCCGACGATTATCCAAACAAGAGGACTCATAACTACACCTCTATATCCGCTATCTTCATCATAACAAAGTAACCTGTAGCAATCATAATTATTATTAAGCCAATTGCTCCCCATCCACATAAGGGTGAGGGACCCTCAAAAAAGGATAGCAAGTATTCCGGATTCATAAACCAAAGTATCAGAGCCAACCCCATCGGTAAGATGGACAAGAGGGTCCCTGACGCACGTACTTGCGCCGTCATAACCCGGATCTCACCTTTAATACGCACCCTCTCTCGAATTGTATAGGAAATAGAATCCAGAATCTCAGAGAGATTACCACCAACCTCTCGCTGTACATTAATTGCCGTAACAACAAAATCCAAATCATCACTGGGAATACGGCGCAACAAATTGTCTAACGCAGTTTCCA
>JASFRG010000151.1:0-11928 GCA_050115035.1 Anaerolineales bacterium
GTATGCCATACATCACCGTCTACGTAGATGGCCAGGTCGGTGGTGCCGCCGCCGATGTCACAGACGGCCACGCCCATCTGGCGTTCCTGCTCCGTCAGTACTACTTCAGCAGAGGCCAGCGGGTTGAGCACGAACTGCTGGATTTGCACGCCGGAATCATCGACACATTTGCGCAGATTATCCACGGTTGCGTTGGCAGCGGTGATGATGTGCGCTTCCACTTCCAGCCGGTAGCCATGCATCCCGACCGGGGTGCGGATGCCATCCTGGCCGTCCACCGTGAAGCCGCGCTGGATGACATGCACGATCTCGCGGTCATGCGGAATAGCCACGGCGCGGGCCTGGTCGAGCACGCGCAGTACGTCATATTCCTCGATCAGGCCGTTGCTGACTCCGACCGATGCGCGGCTGTTGACCGATGAGACATGCGCGCCCGCCATACTGACCAGCGCAGCGGTGATCTCCAGGCCGGAGGTGCTCTCAGCCTGCTCAACGGATCGACTGATAGCCCGCGAGGCTGCATCCAGATCGACGATGGTGCCTTTCTTGATGCCTTCCGAGGGTTCGATCCCCACGCCCAGGATGCGGACGTTTCCATCCTCGATCCTGCCGACCAGGGTGCAAACTTTGGTCGTTCCTACGTCAATTCCTACAATAATCTCTTCCATAATTATTGCTCTTCTACTTGCAGGTCAACTTGCTCCACACGATAAAAAGGAGCATCGGGATAAGCCACATTGATCAGGTTAGGCTGGGTGCCTCTCTGGGTCAACCAATTGACCATGGCCTGATAAACGAGTGCTTTTACTTCCATATTTTCTCCACTGCCGAATACGGCTTGCCAGCCGCGGCTATCCGTCCAACTGAAACCGGTGACCCGATCATACAAAATAGGCGTCCCAGCCGGGACATGTGGCGCTAATGCGACAAGCGCTTCGACGGTCTCCTCCGTGATGAAGGGGGACGGGCTAAGCGTATCCTGCTCCAAAACGGTGACGGCCGGCGGCGCGCCCATGGCCTGGACTACGATCAACCCCGGCACTTCACCACGCGGACGAAAAGCCCTTCCCGTTTCATCGATCCAGGCGAAGCCTCCGTCTTGCTGCCATTGAATTACTGGTTGTCGCTCGGTCACTGTGACGGTGAGTACATTCGGCAGCTCAAAGGCTGCTTCAACGGAGGCAAGCTCGGGGAAGGCCCGTAGCGCCTGCTCCCGTATGTACGAGGGCGTCAGCAGGAAAATCGGTCGCCCGTTTAGCTCCAGTGCAGTATTGATCTCGTCCGCAGGAATGCGCAGGTTGCCGGTAATCTGTGCGGCGTTCACGCGGAATTCAGGTAAGCTCCAGAACAAATACAGGCCGGCCCCAAGTAGCAGCACCATGATGAAGGACAGCAAACGCCAGCCAACATGGATTTTTGTGTTAGACGTGGGCAGTGCGCGAGCGATGGGACGCGGTAGGCTGAGCACTGCGTTGAAACGCCGCTTTTTGGTGGCTTTCTTGCGGCGCTCGATGGCAAAGTCGTTGACCACGCCGCGCGAGGTGATGGGGGGCAGCTCGCGGTAACTGCTCTTGCCCTGTTTTCGTCGCCTTTGACGCACCAGAGCGGAGCGAGATGAGCTTTTCTTTTTGCTCATACATCACTCCGGTATTCGCGTTTGGTGCGGTCGCGTTCGGCCTTGCGTTCCAAGGCCAGTTGGATCAGCTGGTCAACCAGGTTGGCGTAAGACAGGCCGGTAGCCTCCCACAGCTTGGGGTACATGCTGATCTGGGTGAAGCCAGGGATGGTGTTGACTTCGTTCAGGTAGATCGCGTTGGTGTCCTTGTCGATCATGAAGTCCACGCGCGCCATACCTGCGCAATCGATGGCTTTGTATGCGCGGACGGCGTATTGACGGATAAGTTCAGCCGTTTCGTTGGGCAGGGGAGCCGGGATGAGCAGCCCGGAAGTGCCGTCCACATACTTGGATTCGTAGGAGTAGAACTCGCGGCTGGGTTCCACTTCGCCAGGCACGGAGGCCTGTGGTTCGTCATTGCCCAGTACGCTGACTTCGATCTCGCGCACGTTCTTGATGCCGTGCTGGATCAGCACGCGCCGGTCGTAGGCGGCGGCCTCGAACAGGCCTTCCTGTAAATCGGAGCGGTTGTTGCACTTGGTCACGCCAACAGACGAGCCCAGGTTGGCCGGTTTGGTGAAGAGCGGGTAGCCGCTCATGGTTTCAGCACGTTGGATGACGGCTTGCATATTCTCCTCGATCTCGCGGCGCAGGACCACCAACGTGTCCGCCACCGGGATGTTGTTGGCGACCATCACATCCTTGAAGATGCCCTTGTCCATACCGACCGAAGCCCCAACCACACCTGCACCCACGTATGCCACGTCTGCCATCTCTAGCAGACCCTGCATGGTGCCGTCTTCGGAGTAGGTGCCATGCATGACCGGGAAGAATACCTCCACATCGGTCAGCCTGGTATATTGCGATTCCCGCACCACATACAAACCCTGCTCAGATGGATCGGGAGATAGGACCACATGTTCCAGTCCGTCCGTTTTGCCCTTTTCCAGCGCATCAATGGCGTCTGAACCGGTGTACCAGCGACCTTCTTTGGTGATGCCGACCTGGGTCACTTCATAGTGTTCCGGATCGAGCACAGATAATACCGACCGCGCGGACATGAGCGAGACTTCATGTTCGCCAGAGCGTCCGCCGAAGAGGACAGCTATTTTTAGTTTGCGGTCAGTGCTGGCCATTATTTCCATTCTCCGATCAATTCGATTTCCAATTCCAGGTTTACGCCGAACTTTTCAGCAACTGTCTTTTGAGCCAGATTCACGAGCGCGCGGACATCCTCCGCCTTGGTCTGGCCATGATTTATGAAGAAGTTAGCGTGCACGGGGCTGATCTCAGCAGTGCCGATGCGAGTGCCTTTCAGACCTGCTGCCTCGATCAACCGTCCGGCAAAATCATTCGGTGGGTTTTTGAACATCGACCCCATGCTGGCGCCCGGCGGTTGGGTGGCTTTTCGGCGTTCGCTGAATTCGCTGATTTTAACAGAGGCCGCCTCTTTTGTGCTGTGCTCCAAATGTAATTCAGCCCAAAGTACTACAATTTTTATGGCCTGGCGCTTCAGGGCTGATGAGCGGTAGTCATATCCGAATTTTTCGACGGACCATGATTCACGGCCGTTTTCCGTCAATAATTCTGCGCGGATGAGGCTGCCAGCCATGTCGCCGCCGAAAGCACCCGCATTGCCATACACTGCGCCGCCGACTGTACCCGGAACGGCTGTCGCCCATTCCAAGCCTGCCAATCCATGGGATGCAGCACGGCGCGCCAGATTGGCGATCACAACACCCGCCTCTGCCTTGACATTAGGTTTGCTACCCTTATCGAAATAGACAGCCTTGGCCCGGTTCAATACCACCACCCCGCGGTAGCCTCGGTCGCTGACCAGTACGTTCGAGCCGCCGCCCAGTACTTTGTAGGGCATGTCCAACTCCCACAGACGAGATACGGTTTCTGCCAGTTCATCTGCCGATGTGACGGTGATGAGCGCATCCGCCGGGCCGCCGATGCGCGCGCTGGTATATGGCGCAAGCGAAACATTCTCTTGCAGCCGGTCGCCAAACGCGGCGCGCAGGGTGGGGAGGGGTAAGGTGGTAGGCATGGTTAACATTTTCAAGTTGTCATTGCGAGAAGCGAAGCGACGAAGCAATCTTATGTTATTGGGAGATTGCCACGCCGCCTCCGGCGGCTCGCAATGACAATCCTATTTAATCCTTCGCAATCAACTTATCAATGATCCGCAAGACTGTTTCCTCGTTGAAATCTTTTTCGAGCTTTTTCTTTGCTTTTTTGCTCGACGGACTGTTTAAGTTCTTTTCATCTTCAACCAGAACCATTTTCAGCGCGGGCAGGATCAGGGTCTCGGATTCGAACGTGCGATTTTTCTCTTTCTTTGGCATGGGTTCCTACCTTTCCTCTAATCCAGCCAGCACATCCGTGCTGATCTGGTTGGCGTCCCCGGCGGAGAGCACCAGCAATACATCACCGGGTTGGAGTTGTTTGATCAGATAATGACTGATTTCCTTCAAGGTTGCGATATAACGTGCGGAAGCGTGCGGCATGGCGCTGACAACTTCAGCAGAAGTGAAATTCTGCCTTGGCTCGCGGGAGGCGTACACCTCGCTGACAATGACCTCATCTGCATCCTTGAAGGCGCGGCTGAACTCGGTGAAAAGTGTACGCGTGCGTGTGTACGTGTGTGGCTGCCAGACAGCCCAGATGCGGCGTTCCGGGTAGCGCATCTTCGCGGCGGCCAATGTGGCCTTGATCTCGGTGGGGTGGTGGGCATAATCGTCAATAATGGTCACACCATTTACCTCGCCGCGGATCTCGAAGCGGCGGCCTGTGCCACTGAACTCTGTCAGCGCTTCTGCGGCTCGCTGAGTGGGCAGGCCGAGAAGTTCAATCACAGCCAGTACTGCCAGCGCATTGCGCACATTGTGCTCGCCCGGAACCTGTAAATCCACTTTTGTAGAGGTGTTCTCACCGCTCAGATTGGACAATACCTGGAACCGATAACCGCCCAGTTTGTTGGGCTCAAGTGCACGGGCTTGAATATAGCTGGGGCTCAAAATTGTCGCGTCGCCCTGTATGGCATACCCTACAACAGCTTTGCCCGCCGAGCGAGCGTGGGTGATGAGCGAAGCAGCACCGCTGTCATCTGCGCATACAACCAGGGTGCCATCGTCGGGTAACAGGTCCACAAATGTTTCGAAGGCGGCATACATATTTTCGAAAGATGGGAAGATATCCGGATGGTCATGTTCCAGGCTGGTAACTATCTCGATGCGCGGCTTCAGTCCCAGGAACATGCGATCGTATTCATCTGCTTCGATCACGAAGGTATCGCCCTTACCAGCATGTGCGTTCACCCCTAAATTGTTCATAGTGCTGCCAATGATGAAATTAGGGTCACGTTCCAACTTCGTCAACGCCCAGGCAATCATAGCCGTGGTTGTGGTTTTTCCGTGCGTACCGGCCACAGCGATGCCGGTTTTGTCGGCCATCAACTGACCCAGAAAATCCGCGCGTTTGTAAACCGGGATTTTAGCGACCAGCGCTGCCTTGACCTCGGGGTTGTCGTCGGGAATAGCAGACGAACGCACCACATAATCAGCGCCGGTTACATTGCGCGGATGATGGCCAACATAGACGGTTGCACCGGCTTTTTGCAATTCGCTGGCAAAAGGAGAGAGCACGCGGTCGGAACCCGTGACGGTATCACCACGCTCCAATAAGAGACGCGCGATTGCGGAAAGCCCGCTGCCTCCAATGCCGATGAAATGAACTCTAGCCATAATATCCTTAGATAAAAACGACAATAACAAAGATGAAGCAGATCAGCACGGCAAAATAAACACCGGGCTCGCCCAGCAAATGGGGTGGCATCCAGTTCATCAAAGACTGTACCTGGGTTAACACATCACCTTGAGGGGGGGTGACTACATCCGTAAAAGGGTAGTTTGCCTGGTGCAAATAAAACAAAATCGTGCCGGCGATCAAATATCCGTTGACAGCACCCATAACGATGCCGAAGAGCGTATCCTGCAGACGTTCGCGCATGGCGCGGGAAGCCAGCCGCGCGATACTGACAACGGTTTGGTAGCCAAAGTAAACCAGTGTAAGGACGATTATCGTGCGAATCCAGAACAGGGAGGTGCTATCTTCAGGCAGAGCAGAGACGATCGGAATATAACGTCGCAACACGTGGTTGGTGGTCAGGGCCAAGATCACGCTGAAAACCACCAATAGTTCTTTTGCCCAGCCGCGCAATGCGCCAATAACCGCAAACAGGATCACATACATCCAGAAAACGTAAACAATACTCATCATAGGCTTTTTTCTCCGGCCAGTTCAATAAGTTGGCTGGCAATTGCCTGGGCTGCGTCCGGTTTTGAGAGCGCGCTCATAGCACGTTTCATGCTTGCTCGTTTTCCGGGATTTTCAAGCAACACCTTCACGGTATCTAACAGTTCGTTCTGCAGTTGACTATCATCTAATATCACTGCCGCGCCATGATTTGCCAGATAACTGGCATTGACCTTTTGATAGCGCCAGGCATATGGATAAGGGACAAGCACGGCGGGCAATTCAAAGAAGGGAAATTCACCCAGGCAGGATGCCCCTGCTCGCGCAACGACCAGATCTGCGGCTGCCAGCGCCTTGCCCATCTCGTGCAGGTATGGGAAGGTGTGATAACGCTTCTGCAGCGCGGACGTCAGGTCTGCTTCCGCTTCTGCGATCTCATCCCAGTCCAGTTGGCCGCTGATGTGCACCACTTCCGCGATTTTTAGCAATTCAGGCAGGTGGGCCAGCGTAGCTTTGTTCAGTGAACGTGCACCCTTGCTGCCGCCAAAGATCAATAACGTTGGTTTGTTGGACGAAAGTCCCAGCGCGGTGCGTGCCTGGTAACGGGCCCAGGTTGAAAGGTCCGGGCGCAGCGGGTAACCGGTGACGAGCACACCCTGATTGAAGTAGCTTTGCGAGTCAGGCGCGGTCACACAGATGCGGTTTGCGTAGCGCGCCAGGGCTTTGAGTGCCATACCTGGCTCGATATCCGGCACGTAAAGCAAGGTCGGAATGCGTCGTCCGGCGTATGCCATGGGAACAGCTACATATCCTCCTGTAAAGAAGAGTACATCCGGTTGAAAGCCGCGCAAGATACGGATCGAGGTCAAGAAACCGCGTGTCAATTGCAGCAAATTGCCTGGCAACGCACGCAGATTCACACCATGAACGCCGGCAGCCGGAATGGTACGGTAAGAGATACCCGCACGTTTCACAAGTTGCGCCTCCATTCCGCCTTCACTGCCGACCCATAGCGTTTCCACGTTCCCGTGCAGGGACATGAGCGCGCTATGAACGGCGAGCGCGGGATACACGCCGCCGCCGGTTCCGCCAGCGCAGATCAACAACCGCACCGAATGACCTCCAATCGTTTTCTTCATCGACAGTCACGCCGGACTGCCTTGAGATGTTCAATAAAATACCGATAGCTGCCAATGAGACAACCAGATTTGAACCTCCTGCACTGATGAATGGTAGCGCGTTGCCTGCAAAGGGCATCAGGCCTACCATCACTGCCATATTGATCAACGCTTCAAGCCCGATCCAGAGCGATAGCCCGGAAGCCAGCAGTGTGCCGAGCATATCAGGTGCGCGGCGAGCGATGACCATACCGCGCCATACCAGCGAGGCATACAGTCCAATAAGTGCTACAGAACCTACCAGGCCAAGTTCTTCTGCTACGACGGCGAAGATGCTGTCGGTGGGGGGGACGGGCAGACCAAGCAACTTCGTCTCGCCTCGTCCGATGCCTGTGCC
Source organism: Anaerolineales bacterium (assembly GCA_050115035.1). GTDB lineage: Bacteria > Chloroflexota > Anaerolineae > Anaerolineales > Villigracilaceae > JAABUE01. Next base: position 7,391 of record JASFRG010000151.1, read on the forward strand.
GAAAATCCCGCCGTTGACGATAGCTTCGAAAGAACGGCGCACGTGGTACGAGGCCTGAGTCGGGTCTTTGATGCCATTGAGAAAATCACCCACACGTTCCGCGCCAGTGGGGCTGATGCGGACCACCATCCAGCCACCCAGCACGGCTACGATCATCAAGAAAATGATCTGTTTTAGATCGCCGCCTGCCAGGAAGAACAACAATCCACCCAGGATGAGCACGGTGCCTGCGGCGCTCAGGTCGGGCTGCAAGTAGATCAGACCGCCGACGATACCTAGGATCATACCCAGCGGGATCAGCCCCAGTTGAATGTCTTGCAGACTCTGACGTTTGGAGAACATCCACACGGCCAGATAGATGATCGAAATCAACTTAGCCAACTCCGATGGTTGAACTGAGCCGTCGAAGAAGGCGCGCTTGGCATTGAAGCGGATTTCACTGAGCAGCAAGACGCTGACGAGCAGAATGATCGTGAAAGCCATTGCCAGCAGGACCAATTTGCGCCAGCGATGGTAGTCAAAAAGGGTCAGCAGAGCAGCACCGACGATGCCCAACCCCATCCAGGTTGCCTGACGAATGAACATTTGCATGGGGTCACCGTAAGCGCCCAACGAAAAGTCCCAGGAGGCGGAGTAGAGCATCACCAGCCCGAATACCAGCAGGGCAACCACGGTCAACAGCAAGGGAATGTCCATGCCACGGCCGGATTCAGCCGTTTTCCCACGTTTGCGCGAGGCGGCGACCCTGCGATTCTTTACAAAAGTTCCTGTACCCATTTTTTAAACCAATCTCCTCGCTCGGCAAAATCATTAAATTCATCAAAACTTGTACCGCCCGGTGCGAGCAGGACAACATCACCGGATTCGGCGACTTCCGCCGCCAGATGGACTGCCTCCTGCAGGCCATCTCCACGCTGGATGCTGTACGGTCGCTTCTTACTCGACCCGGAATTTCCCTTCGGGGACGATGTATCCAGTGTTTCCAGAATTTTTTCCGCTGCCTGGCCGAACACCACCACATGATCGACACGTTCCCGCACCAGCGCCGTTAACTTATCCCAGGGTAGATCTTTGTCCTTGCCGCCCAACATCAGCACGATGGGCTCTTCGAAAGAGCGGATGGCTGCCATCGTTCGTTCGGGGGCGGTGGCGATCGAGTCGTTGTACCATTTCACGCCCTGTAGTTCGCGGACCAATTCCAGCCGGTGCGGTACCCCGCGGAAATCTTCAACGGCTTCCAGCATGGCATCCAGGTTCAAACCAGCCGCATATCCGAGCGTAATTGCTGCCAGTACGTTCAGACGGTTGTGGTTCCCGCGCAGATGAATGGCATTCTGGATGGGGAGCAGGATGTAGGCGTTTCCATCCCGCAAGTGATATAGCCCATCGCTGACGTATGCCCCTGATTGTTCAATAGACAGATTGCTCAGCCCGAACGAAAGCAGCTTGCCCTTTACATGTTCACGCAGGTTCCAGGCGCCCGGGTCGTCGCGACCCAGAACAGCAACATCATCTTCACTTTGAAAGTCCAGGATGTGTGCTTTGGCACCTGTGTAAGCTTTCATCGTGCCGTGGCGGTCCAGGTGATTGGGTGTCACGTTCAAGATGGCTGCTATGTTAGGTGAGATGCTCATCTGGTCGAGTTGGAAACTGGAGATTTCCAGGATAGCCAGATCGGAAGTTTGCATCTCATCCACATAATTGATGAGCGGGTCGCCGATATTGCCGCCGACCCAGGCGCGCCCAACATGCTCCGCATAAGAGGCTTCGGCTATTTTGCCGAGCAGGGCTGTCGTGGTCGTTTTACCGGCTGAGCCGGTGATGCCGACCGTTTTGCAGGGCACGACTTCCATGAAGATCTGCGTGTCATTCGAAAGCGGAAGACCGCGTTTCTCAGCTTCGATTACGATGGGCAACGTCAACGGTACGCCCCCGGAAAGACACAACACGTCGGTGCTATTGAGCAACTCCAGCGGGTGACCACCCGGAGCCCACTCAATGGGTAGATCGGCCAGGGCCTGGCGGGCAGGTTCGAGGTCCGTTTCGCTGCGCTGATCGGACAGCGTCACCAGTGCGCCGTGGGATACCAACCAGCGTACCAGAGCCTGTCCCTGGCGGGCGGCTCCCAGAATGAGTACGCGTTTCCCGGTCCAGTCAGTCATGGCTACACCATCGTCAACCCGATGCCAAGCATGGCAGCTAGTAATCCGATCAACCAGAAGCGTTGTACGACTTGTGTTTCGCTCCAGCCGAGCAGTTCAAAATGCAGGTGGATGGGCGCCATCTTGAAAAGGCGCTTACCTTTGGTCAACTTGAAGTAACCAATTTGCAGCGTAACGCTTAGCGCTTCGCTTAGAGGAATAATGCCAATCAAGAGCAGCAGCGGCCATTGGCCGGTCATTAGTGCGACTACAGCCAGGGTTGCGCCGAGAGAGAGTGAACCGGTGTCGCCCATGAATAATTCGGCGGGATGGACGTTGAACCACAGAAAGCCGAATAGTGCGCCCACCAGGGTAAAGCAGAAGCGGGCCAGATAAATTTGCCCTTGAATAAGTGCGATGCCGCCATAAGCGACGAAAGCGGTTGCAGCAATCAACCCGGCCAGACCATCCAGCCCATCAGTGAAATTGATTGCGTTGGACTCGCTGACGATGATGAACGCTGCGATGCCGATATAGACATAATCGTTCAAATCGATGCCACCGGGAACGTTTACACCCGGGATAAATATTTCGGGCACATCCAACATGTATTTGAGTACCCAGGCTGTGCCAATCCCCAGCACAACTTGCGCTGCGAACTTCACTCGGGCTGTCATTCCTTCGCCGCGCCGTTTGCCGCGCAAACCCTGCCAGTCATCGATGGCGCCAAGCAGCCCGTAGCCAAACATGACGATCAATGGCACCAGCACGGAACGACCCACCACATCCAGTCCTAACAGAGCCACCGCATTCAGCAGGACTGTTAAAAGCAGCACCGGGACGATGAACATGACGCCACCCATCGTGGGTGTGCCCATCTTGACGTTGTGATGTCCCGGTTCGTCCACGCGGATGAGCTTGCCGATCTTGAAATAACGCAAGATGCGCAGCAAGGGCCCCCCCCAGATAACGGTCATCATGAAAGCCAGTCCGGCCAGGCTGAGCGCCAGGGTGGTATCTTTCACGATCTGACCTCCAACTCATTGACGATGCGGTCCATGCGCAGCCCGTGCGATCCTTTGATCAGTACAGAATCGTCCTTCGACAGGTTCTCGTTCAGCCAGTCAACTACTTGTTCCACTTCTTCGAATTCCAAGATGGATGAGTTTCTCAGGCCGGCTCTATGCGCAGCGGCTGCGATCATGTGCCCGCGCTCACCCAGGGTGAGCAGGGTATCAGCAACCTGCGCGACGCGCAGCCCGACCATCTCATGTCCCTGACGTTCGTATTGGCCCAGTTCGAGCATATCGCCCAGGACGGCGATTTTGCGGCCATCCAGTTCGTCCAGCAGATTTAATGCGGCCAGCATGGATTCGGGAGAAGCGTTGTAAGTATCGTCCAGGATCAACGCGCCGGTTTTGCTGCGCACGGCTACCAAACGCAGCTGGGTGTGTCCTTGGTTGAGGCCGTTGAATATCTCCTGCCAGGTCAGCCCTTCTACCAGACCGACAGCCGCGGCGCGTAATGCGGTGTGGACAGAATGCCGCCCGATCAGGGGAACGCGCACGTGCAGGGTTTCGCGTTTGTAGTGCAGGCGGAAACGGATGCCTTCCAACCCTTGTCCCTCGACGTTGTCGGCCCACAGATCGGCATCGGATGACAGCCCGTAGAAGAAGATCTGCGCGCGGGTTTTCTCTTCCATCTTGCGTACCCAGGGATCGTCGAAGTTCAGGATAGCGACGCCGTCATCGGGCAATGCCTGGACGAGCTCTGATTTGCCGAGGAAAATGTTTTCCTGCGAACCAGCCCGTTCTGCATGCACGGTGCCGATGTTGGTCACCACACCTACCTGCGGCTGGGCGATGTCGCACAGGAGGGCAATCTCGCCGGGGACATAAAAGCCCATCTCCAGAACCGCGCGCTGGTATCCCGGTCCGAGTTTCAGAATGGAAAGAGGCAGACCAATCTCGTTGTTCAAGTTGCCTGGGCTCTTCAGGGTGTGATAACGCTGGCTGAGCACTTCCGCCACCATTTCCTTGGTGGTGGATTTGCCCACACTGCCGGTGATGCCGATCGCGCGCAGGTCCAGTTTGCGACGCCAGAAGCGCGCGATCTGCTGTAGCGCTGTGACCGTGTTCTCGACTCGCAGGCAGAGCGGGGCAGCCAGCCTGGGAAGGGAATCGGCGTTCAGGCTGGCACGCAGGTCCAGGGTTGGGAAGGATGCGTCCACTTCTCGCTGGATCATTGCAAAGGAAGCCCCGCGGTCGAACGCCTGAGCAAGGAAATCATGCCCGTCTACGCGCTCACCTGGGATAGCAACGAACAATGAACCGGGGATTACCTGACGCGAGTCGATGGCCGCCTCGGTGATGACCGGGGTGGTCCCCTCCGGGCGGA